>NZ_JBJOSA010000003.1:0-396773 GCF_045897515.1 Rossellomorea oryzaecorticis
GTTAGGTGAGACCCCGCAGGCGAAGCCGAGGAGGCTCACCAACCGCCCGCGGAAAGCGAAGTTTTGCACGGAAATCATTAGCGGCGATGAGAGGAATCAAAAAAGTTGAGAAGTCAAAAAGAGCTTCTCTATTTCAGATTGCCTAAAAACAAAAATTAGTTGGGGTTAGTATCTTGACAGTCTCGTTCATATCAAGAGGCTCACGAGCTGCTCGCAGAAAGCGAAGTCATCCACGGAATCGGGCAGCGGTATTAAGAACTGTATCCCCCAAAAAAGAAATTCCCAATTGTTTGCGGGTTGATAGATTTTTTACAGATATGTCATTATAATAGAGAGTAAGGAAAGGAGTAGATAAAGATGGCTGATCAAGCACAATTTGATTCCGTACAGGAAGTACTAGATAAATTACGTCCGTTCCTACTTCGCGATGGCGGGGACTGTGAACTGGTTGACGTGGAAGACGGCATTGTGAAGCTGCGTCTGTTAGGCGCATGCGGAAGCTGCCCAAGTTCAACAATTACACTTAAAGCTGGTATTGAACGCGCACTAGTCGAAGAAGTACCTGGAATTGTTGAAGTAGAACAAGTTTTCTAATTTTGAACTTACGGATGACTCAAGTAATGTTGAGTCATCTTTTTTATGCCCGCAAAGCTCTATCCCCCGGCGAATGCCCGGCCCTTAAATCAAGCTAAAAACCAATTAATTCCACTAATTCCAACATCTTTTTATAGCATGCCGTTTTCTTTTTTTCATATACATCTTATAATGATTCAGATTTGTTTTTTAAGGGGAGAAAGTGAGAAATTGACTAAAGAGAGATATCAACAGATCGTAGATGAGTTGTTAGCCCGTTTGGATTCTAGAATGAATGTGATATTGGAGTGTACCTTTCCCGGAAAGCGCCTTGTAGGCGGGAAGTACAGTATGAACACCCACTCGATTACGATATACACTGATAATGTCACCGAGCAATGCCTCAGGATGTATGGGGAAGCTGAATGCCTGCCTGAATATTTTAAAGTAGTCCTTGCCCATGAAATGGGGCATGCGCATGACAATGAACTTGAAGTACTTGCCGGCAGACTGGATGAAGCTGATAAAGAAGAAAGAAGCCGCCTGATGCTCCGGATTGAAGAAAATGCATGGAAGTTTGCCCGCACAATTCTATATGATGTGGCACCGGCTTTCCTCGAAGAGATTGAGCGGCAGTCGCTCGCTCCTTATTATAAGGCTGTTGAAGAAGAGGCAGTTCCTGTATAAGGAAGAAAAAACACGCATGGCGTCATGCGTGTTTTTTGTATGTCATTCCACCCGGGTACGGGGCTCGTCCCCTTTTAAAACAGCCATTACATTCTGTACGCACAGATTCATCATAGCCGTCCTGGTTTCAATCGACGAGCTGGCGATGTGCGGCAATGCGACCACATTGTCAAGCTGCAGGAGCGGGTGATTGGAATCGATCGGCTCTTCAACGAACACATCGAGTCCCGCTCCTGCGATTTCACCTTTTTTAAGCGCTTCTGTCAATGCCTCTTCATTCACGATCGGCCCGCGTGCCGCATTGATGAAGAAGGCAGATTTTTTCATGGCCTGGAATTGTTCTTTTTGGAACAGGCCTTCCGTTTCCTGAGTCAGCGGTGCAAGGACGACGACAAAGTCAGATTGGGCCAGGAGTTCATCCATTGATACGTAAACAGCGCCCAGCCCTTCTTCAGCTTCCGGCTTTCTTGAACGGTTATGATACAGGATATTCATATCAAATCCTTTTGCCCTTTTTGCCACGGTTTCCCCTATGCTCCCCATACCGACGATCCCGATCGTTTTATGATGGATGTCCGCTCCGGCAAGAAGGAGCGGGGACCAGCTTTTCCACCTGCCCTCTTTTATGTAACGATCAGCCTCCACGATCCTCCGGGCGGCCGCCATTAATAACCCAAAGGTCAAATCAGCGGTTGTATCAGTCAATACATCGGGTGTGTTGCAGATGATGACGCCTTTTTCTTTTGCTGCTTGCAGATCGATATTATCGTACCCGACTGCCAGGTTCGCAATAACCTTCAATGAGGACGCATGTTCAAGCAGCTCCCCGTCCATTTGATCAGACAGCATGGTGATCAAAGCAGAGGCACTCCCTGCTTTCTTTAGCAAGACGTCTCTTGGAACCGGCACGTCTTCTTTCTCCCACATTTCTACCTGGTATTCCGCATTCAAAGGCTCAATTACAGCCTGGGGCAGTTTCCTCGTGATAAAGATAGATGGCTTCATCCTTCTTCCCTTCTTTCACTCATGTTTCTTTTTAGTGTATCATAAAAGGGTTTTCATGAAGGGGATCTTGATTTAAAGCCAGCCTACCAATGGGATCCCCCATTTTTTCACCGGAACCTCTGACAGGTGGTAAAAGTCAGATAAAAAGGTCTCATAATGATTGGAATTTTTTAAATAGCGATCAAGCTTATCCTCTGCGGCTTTCTTTTGCCCGTCGGACTGTGAAATATAGTACTCTTCTATGCATTCGAAATAATGAAGGGGGAAAAGGATCCTTGAATACAGCAGACGCCATCCAAATGGCGAGAGCGGTGCCACTGATCCATATTCCCTTAAGAATTCCTGCAGACCGGGATGGAAGGTCTGATTCTTCAAGTGATATTGTTCCCTGACCCATTCAGCCAGATCCCGGCTGGCGTGATCAAATACCCAGTGAAACGGGAAATGGATGCAGCTTTCGGTTCCCCAGGTCGAGTTCTGGAAACGTTCATGGCAGATTGTGCCGGCATCCTCCGGCTTCGGGTCTTCATCCAGCTCTGTATCGACCAGATACTGAATGGCATTTTCCGATAACGAATTGTAGTAAGGATAGCTTTCTACAAATCTCCTTTCAAACTCATCTGCCGGCTGATTCTCAATCACCGAATAGTAGGCTTTTTCCAGCTGTGAGAGCCTCCTTTCCCATAACGTCTTCCACTGTCCCATCCTGCTGATCTTCTCCACTTTTTCTTCGAAAAGCCTTCCGCGGAAATGGAACTTCCCAAGTTTCCTGCCCACTTTGCCTTCAGCAACTGGAGGCAGATTTTCATTTCTGACCACCACATAATCCTGGTTTTTTTCCGTTACAAGGAAACGCCCTTCCTTACTCTGGACAAAGGAAGAAACATAGCGGTCCCCCTGCGTCTTCATATGCTCCGTCAATTTATACATTTCGACCAGTGTTTCCTGTTCCACATCTGAAACACTGACAATACTATATAATAATCCGCCCGCCATGTAGCGGTCCATCACACCGTCAAAGAATGCGCGCTCGGGTGTCAAACCGAAATGTTTTGCTAAAAGGTCTTGTGACATAATACCCTCTCCTATCTTGATAAAAGCGGCCATCTCCATGGCACCTCTGCCTTCGTATCGATATTTTTATATGAAATCGAACCTTTCAAGGAATATCACCTTGTACTGATGGGCATGAATGGGGATAGAAGCTATTATTATGTCTATTTTTCAAAATGGAATCATATGAGTAAAAAACAAGGCTCTGATGCTTGAATACTATTTATAAACAGAAAAGGTGAATAGGATGAAGGACAAAAAATCAATGGACATATTAAAAGAGACCTCAAGGAGATGGCTCCATGAAAGAGGGGTCGAAATAGAAGACATCGCCAATTTAGTTATGTACCTTCAGCAGAAATACCATCCTGACCTGGAACTGGAAGAATGCATTTATAACGTGGAAAGGGTCCTGACCAAGCGGGAAGTCCAAAATGCCATTCTAACAGGTATACAATTGGACCGGCTGGCAGAAAAGAAAATGCTTGAAGAGCCGCTGCAGGCGATTGTGGAAGTGGATGAAGGCTTATATGGAGTTGATGAAATCCTTGCCTTCTCGATCGTGAATGTCTATGGATCAATCGGCTTTACGAATTACGGTTTCATCGATAAACAAAAACCTGGTATTTTGAAAAAGCTGAATGATAAATCTTCCGGCATGTGCCATACTTTCCTGGATGATATCGTCGGTGCCATTGCTGCAGCAGCCTCAAGTCGTCTTGCCCATCGGAATGAAGGACAGCAATAAGCATACCAAAAAACAGACACTCATTTGAAGAGGTCTGTTTTTATTTGGTAAATTTTTCTTTTTTTAGCACATTAAAGTTGCACACGCAAAAATTATCCGATATAATTACAAATATAGTTGTAATTATTAAAAATATAATTGTAATATTATGACTCTTTTCTCTTTATAAAGGCTATCACGAGTACGGCTAAATCCGCCTGTTCATTGGTCGCAACAATGAATCGGACTGAGGTGAATGTAAGATAAAACTACTCAGTGATCAAACCTTGGTAGAAGCGTTCAAAAAAGCAAATGCATTACAACTGGACAAAGAATTCATTCAAATGATCAAGCTGGAAATGTCTCATAGAAACCTCATTCTGTCAACTCGTCAGAAGAGGGAGCCCTAAGCGTCATCTCTTCTTCGCGAGTGGGAATGATATCCTCCCACTTCAGCTGCAAACCTTGTATCAGCGCATGAATTTTGTTTATGGATGCATTTGCGTCTCCTTTTTCAATCAGGGAGATATAATTTACGGTCAACCCGCTCCTCCTGCTAAGCTCTTGAATCGTGATTTCTTTTGCGCGCCTGTGCCTTCTGATGTTCTTCCCAATCAACTCAGTAATACTCATACTTCACACTACCTTTTTCATATTCCCCAACTAACAGAGTCAACAGGATCGGATATGCATACATATCCTTCTTACCCTTCTACCCTGCATAGCATGATTAAAACATTCCACGGCAATTTATTTTACCTTCCCCTCCTTTTATTCATATTTCAGGAAATAACTTTCATTTCCCTGTTCTATTTTACCTAGATAAAAAAGAGATGTCTAACCTTGAAATGCTGGAATCTCATTTTTTGAATCAAAAAAGGGCGATAGACTAAGTGTCCATCACCCTGCCCCTTTCTATACATCCCACTCCTCCAGTGTGTCGGCCACATAAGTAGGCTGGTCATCCTTCTTCTCCAAAATTTCTTTCGTTGTCACTCCTGTATGAACTAACAGAGTATCCAGACCTGCATTCATTCCTGCTTTGATATCCGTATCGTAATTATCGCCGACCATCAAAGTATCCTCTTTTGAAACCCCAAGCACCTCCAGTGCCTGCTCCATGATGATTGATTCCGGTTTTCCGATGAAAATCGGCTGAGTTTGAGTGGATACCGTCACAACGGAAGTCAGCGACCCGTTTCCAGGCAGCAGACCTCTTTCTGTCGGGATGGCGATATCCCCATTTGTTGAAATGAATGTTGCTCCATTCCGTACTCCGAGACAGGCAAGGGAAAGTTTTTCATAATTGATATCGCGGTCAATTCCTACAACGACAAAGTCCGGATTCTTGTCCTGAAGCGTGATGCCTTTTTCCTGAAGAGCAGACCGGATCCCCTCCTCACCGATGACATAAGCTGTGCTGCCTGGCTTTCTGCCGGCAATGAACTGAGCAGTGGCCATCGAGGTGGTAAAAACCTGTTCTTTGGCTGCCTGGATCCCGAATGCCTGGAGCTTTTCAGCCACCTGTTCAGGGCGGCGCGAGGAATTATTGGTCACAAACAGATACGGCAGCCCCTTTTCCTGCAGGCGGCGCACAAAGTCCCCGGCTTCTTTTATGACTTCGGTTCCCCGGTACATAGTTCCGTCCAAATCGATTAAATACCCTTTATATTGTTTCATGATGTACCTCCATTTAATTGTTTTAGTATGTATTGTTTTCAGTAAAAAAATCTCATTATAAGCAGAAAGCGCTTTCCATATAGGAAGCGCTTTTGAATGTATTAATTTTTGAACGCTGATACAGGTCCGAGTTCGTTTTCAAGGTAGCGGCGGATATGAACCGGAAACTGTTCAAGTGTAGGCTTTACTTCAGTCAGGATTTCATTGAGTTCATTTCGATCGACTTTTGTATACTCCTGTACAAGTATTTTTCGCTGATCGATCAGACGTTTCAGGTCCTTGCTCATACCCTCGTCGATCACCTTTTCATCCAGCAGGATATCGATAATATCCTCGTAACTGCCGGGATCCCTCATGATGAACCCGTCGATCATGCTGTTTCCAACATCCAGGACCGATTCAATCAAGGTATGCCCGATTCTTTCAAGGGCGAGCGTTTCAACGGTTGATTCCCATGTGGAGCCAGCGTTGAATACACTTAACTGATCATTCATATACACTAATCGTTCTTCAATTTTGTCTCTGTCCACGAAATACATTTTGTTCACCTCTTCTGAATAACATCCACATATAGTTTAACATAATTTGCGTGCGGTCTATATAGCGGCTTCTTCTCTGCAAACCCGTCCCTAAGTTTGTTATGATGATGAAAGGCAAAGAATTTAAGGAGGAAATCATGATGACAGAACGCTTTTATTTATATGATGATACAGAGCAGACCAAGACGAGGTTTGTAAGTTTCATGGGGGAGAATCAGCGCTATGATTTAGCCATCACCCAAACTGAAAGATATTATGGAAAATCACTTGTACTCGACCTTCAGGGAAGCAGTTTCGCCATCATCGGACGTGACGACCTGGATGAGCCGGGTTACCTGGAAAGCGTGTATAAGCTCACCGAAGAAGAAGCAGCCGAGCTGAGGGAATTCTTGAGCGAAACGATTCTTTAACATACCGGGAATGAACATCTCCCTCCCCTCACATACTATTTCTAAGAAAGGTGGGAGATAAAATGAAAGAAGAACACTGCGACAAAGAAGAAGTATACAGTGATTTCTCGAATGTAGAGGCGCAGAGAAACTTCCTTGTTCCGGAGACACTTCCTGAAGGACCTTACGGATCACCCCGGGGTAAATACACTCCTGTTGAGAACAAAAGCACGGAATGGGAAGAAGGACAGCGCTATTACAGTGCGTTCAACTATGAAAATAAAACCCTGCACCAGGATATCCCCCGTCAGGAGCCTGGCGCACACCCCGTTCATGCCGACCCCGAACGTAATGAAGAACCGCCATACACGGAGAATGAAAATAAATAATAAAAGGGACATCTCTTCACGAGAGACGTCCCCTTCCCTTCTTACTTTTTTACTTTCTTCAAAAGAAAATAAGCGCAGCCAAAGTTACAGTACTCATAAAGATAATCCTTGTGGGTGCTTACTTTTGTGTCAAATGAAGATTTTTGATTTTGATCATCAAAAAAACCTTTCAGGCGCAATTGCCCGTATCCCCAGTCGCCGAGGATATAGTCATATTTATTTAAAATGTCACTGTACCGCTCTTTGAATGCCTCTTCATTGAATCCGTCCCTGAATTCCTCGACGATTTCATAGCATATGTTTTGTACACAGATCATTCCATCCACCTCTTTCATGCTTATCCTTACTTAAATTATAACGGATTGTCCATTAATTACTATGAAAAATTGTAATTTGAGTTGGCTACCCTAATAAATAGGGGGTGCTTCAATTGAACAAATATATTCTGGGCACGACTGTATTAACCTTTTCATTGTTTGGTGCTGCCTGCAGCGGGATCGACACTGCGAACGAAGAAATGTTCCATGATAATGGCAATACCATCAATGTAAATGACCAGGAAGAGCTTTATAATGAGAATGTCAGCAACAATGCCAAGAAAAACGGCGAAGATTTCGGTTTTGTAAGACAGCAGAAAAGTCCTGTACAGGGACAGGCCATTTCAAATAAAAATATGTACCGCTTAGACAGGGAGAAGGTTGCCGACAGCATCAGCAGAATGAGCGTGGCTATACCGAATGTAGATGATTGTGCAACACTTGTTACGGATGAAGAAGTGCTGATTTCCTATAAAACGGATAAAAAAGGCAAGGATGAACGTTTCAATATAGCCGATCAGGTAAAGAAAACCGCTTTATCCGTCGTTCCGCGCTGGTACCATGTGTATGTAACGGATGACCCTAACTTGATGCAGAATGTCGAGAACCTAGCAAAAATGGACAGCGACAGCAAAAACGTCAATACGTCCATTGATGATACAATCGATCAGATGCTTAAGGCTTCTCCACAGGGGAAAAACGTCAGTACCGGCGAAAATGCCAACGGAGAGATGATGGACGAACAATATATGGGTGAAGATGACGTCCATCAAATCAACAAAACCAATCAAAAACGCATCGATAATCAGAAACAATGACGGACTAGATGCAATAAACAAGCTTTGAAAAAGGACTGACTAAAAAGTCAGTCCTTTCTTTTTTATACCTCTTGTTTTAGCTCTTCTTCCCCTGCTGCCTGTTTCGCTTTTGCGGCTGCATTAACCTGCTCATCCGCGTGATAAGATGAACGCACAAGCGGCCCAGCTTCACAGTGACTGAACCCTTTTTCCATCGCTGCTTCACGAAGCTCTGCAAATTCATCAGGGTGATAGTACTTCTGTACTTTCAAATGTTTCTTCGTCGGCTGCAGATATTGACCGAGTGTTACGATATCCACATTGTTGGCACGAAGATCATCGAATGTCTCAAGAATTTCTTCCTTCGTTTCCCCAAGACCCACCATGATGCTGGATTTCGTCGGGATGTCTGGATTCAATTCTTTTGCACGGCGAAGGAATTCGAGCGTACGGTCATATGTTGCACGGGCGCGGACTCTTGGAGTCAATCGGCGTACCGTTTCGATATTGTAGTTCATGATATCAGGTTTGGCATCCATCAAAGTCTTGATGTTATCAAACACACCGCCCATGTCGGAAGGCAGTACTTCAATGGAAGTGAAAGGACTCTTACGGCGGATGGCACGCACTGTTTCAGCGAATACCTGGGACCCGCCGTCTTTCAGATCATCACGGGCAACTGCTGTGATGACCACGTGCTTCAGATTCATCAATTGGACTGAATCGGCTACGCGTTCAGGTTCTTTAAGATCCAGTTCATTCGGCAGCCCTGTTTTGACCGCACAGAAACGGCAGGCACGTGTACAGATGTCCCCAAGGATCATGAATGTGGCGGTTCTTCTGGTTCCCCAGCATTCGTGGATATTCGGGCATCTCGCCTCTTCACATACCGTGTGAAGATTTTTTTCACGCATCATTTTTTTCAAGCCCATATAGTTATCATTCGTATTCAGCTTGATTTTAAGCCAATCCGGTTTACGAATATATTCGTCTTTCTTCGTCATACCCCTCATCTCCAATCCTAACAATTTCTGATTTAGGCAAAGCCTTTTCGCATACACTGTTGCTTACAGACAGGAAAATACAGGAACTTAGGTATTTTCCAATGTACGTCCCTCTTTCTTTTTAGCTTGAGTTTGAAAAGAGCACGTAAACACGCACTATTCAGTCCCCGCAATCATGAACGAGATGCAACAGTAATTAGAAAACAGCCCTATGTAAGAGTGAAACGCTTACTGATCGTTCATTCTATGTAAAAAAAGCCATCATCAATATACTCCTTTTGTCACTTTATCATACTAAAAATGTGAAAACAAGCATGTTACCCTTTTACCATTTATTGATGATTATGAATCCTAAATGCTCGTCGCAAACTAATGATAGAACTCTAAGTTGGGGTGATTGACCTTGTATATACGATTAGTCCTGGCACTGATCCTGCTCTTTTGTTTCACGAGTCCAGTAAAGACAAAGGCAGAAGAAAAGTTGTCAGAAGAACAAATCCACACAAAACGAATGGAATTATTTCAAAAAAGTGAAGCACTCACTCATATACCCTGGTATTATCTTGCGGCAGTCGATCAGTATGAACGGAGCCTGCGCTTTGCGCGTAAAGATAGAGAAAAGCCCACTTCTTTCATTTCCATCTATATTGATCCCGAGAGATGGTCAGGTCCCCTGAATCCTAATCCTGGAGATGACAATCCGAGGACGATCACGTTATTCAATGGTTTCGGCAGGGACGGGGATATGGACGGTAAGGCAAGCATCAAAAGCGATGAAGATATCCTTGCCGCCTTTACGGATTATGTATTGCAGTACGGGATTGACCGAGATAATTTCAAGTTGGCCTTATGGGATTATTACGAACGCGATAAGACAGTCAGCATCATTATGGGAAAAGCCAAAATCTATAAACATTTCGGCACGATTCACCTCAATGACAAAGCATTTCCACTGCCGCTCCGGTTCAACTACAGTTATAAGAATACATGGGGTGATGCACGCGGGTGGGGAGGACGCCGCATCCATGAAGGAACGGACCTTTTTGCAGACTATGGCGTACCGGTAAGAGCGACTTCCTATGGGATTATCGAGATGAAAGGCTGGAACCGTTATGGCGGATGGAGGATAGGAATCAGGGATATCAACAATACCTATCATTACTTTGCCCATTTAAGCGGTTTTTCTGAAAATCTTAAAGTCGGACAGGTCGTTGAACCGGGTATGATGATCGGCGGAGTGGGCAGCTCGGGATATGGACCGCCGGGAACATCCGGTAAATTCCCGCCTCACCTCCACTACGGTATGTATAAGGATAACGGATTGACAGAATGGTCGTTTGATCCTTATCCGCATCTGCGCCAATGGGAGAGACAGGAATGGATGAAAAGCAGGAAGAGGTAACATTCTTTTCTCAACAACGCTAATGATTTCCGTGCAAGACTTCGCTTTCTGATGGGTAGCCCGTGAGCCTCCTCGGCAAGCCTGCGGAAAAAAAAGCGGAGGGGCTTTGAAGAGAGGCGGTTTGCATAAGGCGAATCGACCACGAAGGCGCTCTTTGCCTTCTTGGACGATTTGACTTATGACATGTGCCTCTAAGCCCAGCAGCTGGACAAATAGAAAAGCGGAAGCGGCTCGCCCAGAGGCGACAAGCATAAGGCGAGAAAGCCGGAAAGGCGTACTTTGCCTTTTTGACTTTCTCGCCTTATGACCTCGAGCCTCTAGCCGCTGGAGCTGGACAAGTAGAAAAGCGGAAGCGGCTTGACCAGAGGCGACAAGCATAAGGCGAGAAAGCCGGAAAGGCGCTTTTTGCCTTTTTGGCTTTCTTGACTTATGACCTCGAGCCTCTAGCCGCTGGAGCTGGACTAGTCTCACATTAGCTACACTTGGCAGGAGTCTTCGTCTTGCACTCCAATCAACCGCTGAAAAGGACTAAGATAAAATGTGCAATCAATACGCTCTGAACAAGAAAGTGAATTAGACGTTGGATCAAGTATTCTTGTCACAAAAATTAATGTTACAAAAAAAGCAGCCGGTTGAAATGTCAACCGGCTGCTTTTTCTTATAATCAGGATGCTTTTTTTGATTTGGACACCGCGTTCGCGATACTTGCCGCAAGGCCTCCCCATATGATGACGACACCGACAACCAACATTACAATTGCACTACCGCTCATGTCAGCTTACCTCCTTATAGCTTTCAGCTTCTGTCTTTGAATGCCAGCGCTTAAAGGTGAATGCCACACCGACGATCAATGCGAATGCTGCTACGAACCACCCGCTGTAGAGGATGAAAGCATTTGAGTAACCTTCATAGTTTCCGGTATCCGTATCGAATTCTTTCAGAAGATTCATCTTGAATAATCCGAACATCATCCAGCCAAGCACGATCGGAGTGATGACGCCGAGGCATACTTTCCACCATCCGCCAAGCTGGATATCGGAAATGCCGTTAGAATGATCTCTGAATGTATTGATCTTGCGCAGGAACCATGCCACGACAACCACTTCCACCAATCCGATGAACGCCACTCCGAATTGATTGATGAAGTAATCTGCAACGTCGAGGAAATACAATCCGCCCTGTGTTGCAAATAAGATTGAGATGACAGCTGAAAGTCCTCCGCCGAACGCTACGGCTTTTGTACGCGATAAGCCGAATTTTTCCTGTACCGCAGCCACATAAGTTTCAGAAATTGAAATCAGTGACGACAACCCTGCAAGAACGAGGGATGCAAAGAATAAGAATCCAAACAACCCATTCAATGCCGGGAATTCATTGATGATCTGCGGGAAGACAACGAATGCCAAGCCCACTCCGCCGCTGACGACTTCCTCCACCCCGACTCCCTGGGACTGAGCCATGAATCCGAGTGCAGCGAATACACCGATACCGGCAAGAAGCTCGAAACCTGAGTTACTGAACCCTGTGATAAAGGCGTTATTTGTGATATCCGATTTCTTTGGAAGATAACTTGAATACGTGATCATGATGGCAAATGCAATCGACAAGCTGAAGAAAATCTGTCCGTATGCAGCCACCCATACCCCCGGGTCTGCGATCTTACTGAAATCCGGTTTGAAGAATGCATCAAGTCCATCAAGTGCCCCAGGTAAAGTCAACGCGCGAACCACAATGATCAAGAATAAAATGACAAGTGCGGGAATAAAGATCTTGTTCGCAACTTCGATACCTTTCTTGACACCCTTGAACAGAATTCCAAGAGTGATGATCCATACAAGCACAAGCGGGATGAATACTCCGCCAACGATGCCGCCGGTTTGTCCGGGATCTACAGAAAGCTTAAGATACTCCCCGAACAGGAAACCTTCCGTGTCGTCCCCCCAGCCCTTGTTAAAGGCAAAGACACTGTAAGACATTGCCCACGCGATGATGACGGCATAATAGGTCGAGATGACAAATGCGACGAGTACCTGCCACCATCCAAGCCATTCCGTCTTTTTGTTCATACGGAAATAAGATAATGGTGCTGATCCGCGGTACTTATGACCTATCGTGAACTCTAATACTAATAATGGAATACCGGCGGTCAAGAGAGCAAACAGATAAGGAATGAAGAATGCTCCTCCGCCATTTTCATACGCTACGGCCGGAAAACGCCAGATGTTCCCCAACCCGATCGCAGATCCTACTGCTGCCAGGATAAATCCTGCACGTGTTCCAAACTGGGCACGTTTTTCCATGTTGGTCCCCCCAAGCTTTTCAACTACCAATAATAAGGTAATTGAAATTTTTTTATTTTCAGATTATTTAATCTAAAGTCAGTATAGCTAGTTCTAGGACAATTGTCAAAGCAAAATTTTGCTGTTTTAACTGTAAAGTCCGCTTTGATGGTTCAAAACGACTATATACCGCGGTTTTTGTCGAATATTTTTTCAGCTTGCAATTTATACATCCTCCCTATGCTGGATTTCAAAAGCAGTCCTTACCCCTGATTCAATCGCCCCCTCCATCCAGCCATGGAATGAAGAAGTATGCTCCCCTGCAAAATGAAGCCTTCCCTCCGGTTCCCGGGAGATTTTATCGAAGTTCTTCTGCTGCTGAGGTGTAAATAGTGTGAAGCACCCGGCTGAGTATGGATTTTGTCCCCAATTGAACCAGACAGCCTGAATAAATTCAGAATAGACGATGTTTCCATATATTTTGGCTAAATCTTTCAAGGTAACCCTCACCAGTTCTTCATCGGGCAGACTATTCCATAATACGGCATCATTACCCCAGCTGTAGCTTGCAAGCATCACCCCCGGGCCGCTTGAACCGATGCCATGGCTCGGAATATAACTGAACTTCAAAGGACTGTCGGTGACTGCATTTCCAAACCCGGATTTCTCCCAGAACCTGGTCTTGAATTCGATGCCGATCTTTACTGCCTGGACATTATTCACTTCCCTTATCGCCTTCCATTTATTGAATGAAATCGATTCATGAGGGACTACGTCCACGAACTGAAAGACCGTGAAGGGCATCGTGACAATGGCATAGTCCGCCGTGTAACTCGACCTCTTGCCTGAATGGGGATTCAACGTCCGTACACAGACACCATCTTCTTTCTGAATGATCTTCACCACTTTCCGATTGAGCTTGATCTCATTTTGCAGCTCACTGATGAAAGAACGTGGCAGCTGATCATTGCCCCTCGTTATTTCATAAAAGGATATTTCCTCACTGAAAATCGGATAAATGATATCGGTCAAAATATCAATGAACGAAAAACCGGGGAATCCTTCGATGCCCAGCATGACACCGATCTTTCTTATGGCACTGTCTGAAAGGGGTTTTCCCAGCCGGTTGGAAGCCAGGTAGTCGCCCATCGAGTAGATTGAATACTCTTCTCTTAAACCCTTCTGTTCTTCGGGTGTACTGCTCATATACAGATCTAAGAATGGTCTCGTCGCCTCTAGGAAAAGCTCTGCGGCAGTTTTCCCTTTTTCATGTTCTTCAACCGGATAACCCAGGATATCAGGATTTCTTTTATATTCATCTTTAGTGGTAAGGACATTATTCGCAAAGATCAAATCCTGCGGAGATGAGTTGATGAAGCGGTTTACGGGCAGGTTAAAGCGTTTGATGTATTCAAAAACCAAAGCGTGGTTCTCAGGAATTCTCATCGCTCCAAAATCAATGTAATTACCTGAAGTAAAAGGTTCCCTTACTGTATAAACCCTACCTCCCACCCTGTTATTCCCCTCCAGGACAGTGACTTCATGCCCGGCCCTCTTAAGCAGGGATGCAGCCGTCAAACCAGCGAGTCCAGCTCCGAGTATCAGCACCTTCTTCGGCTTGGACGAATGTTTAAAACCATTTCGGATGATCGATAACAAATCATCGGGATAGATCAAATCGTTAAAGCCTTCCACCTCTGTCAGCATATCTCTGCCCCCTTTTCTCCTATTCTTATGAGAAAAGAATCTATGGTAGAATATGGGCGAAAGGCTTATTTTCTTTAGGGAGAGAACAAAAAAACCAGAAGCAGCATTCTGCCTCTGGTTTCTTTTTCTTACATTATGAAACGGCTGATTCCGTTTTCTTCCCTTTCAGTAAACCAAGTCCCACGATGATCACAACCACTACGATCAGACCAAGCAGTGTGCTTCCCGTGAATCCTAATACAAGATATCCGATTGAAGCCGCCAGTGCTCCGATAAGAGCATATGGAAGCTGTGTCAATACGTGGTCGATGTGATTACTTCCGGCTCCTGTCGAGGACAGGATCGTCGTATCGGAAATCGGTGAACAGTGATCTCCAAGTACAGCACCTGCCAATACGGCTGCCATCGCAGGAAGTAATACACTTACGTCTGTCGCCGCTGCAATTTCACCAGCGATCGGAAGCAGGATCCCGAAGGAGCCCCATGAAGTACCCGTAGAGAAGGCCATGATACCGGCGACCAAGAACAACAGTACTGGAAGCAGCTCGACTGGCATGTTTGATTTTTCAACCAGCCCTGCAAGGTACGTGCCCGTTTGAAGCTCATCGATCAGCGTGACGATGGCCCATGCAAAAATAAGGATATATACGGCAGGAAGCATCGATTTGATTCCTTCCACTACCGCTGTCCCGACTGCACTCCCTTCCACACCCTTCAAGCTTACTTGACGGAAGAAAAGAATAAGTGCAATCGCCAGTGCAAATAAACTGCCGTATAATAGTGACTTTGTTACATCCGTGTTTTCAAACACCGGGATGATGTCAAAGGCTCCGACTGCCTTATACCCTGTCCATAGCATCATGCCGACGGTTCCAGCGACAAGCGCAATGATCGGCCATGCCAGATCACCGACTGTCCCTTTGGAGCTGACTGGAAGATCATTTTTCAGTTCTCCCGGGATTTCCTTGTCTGGATCATACAGATTCCCTGTCGTGATTGCCCTGTCTTCATGCTCTTTCATTTTACCGAAATCAAAGCCTTTAAACGCTACTACCAATACGAGCAGAAGCGCTGCCCAAACATACAGATTCATTGGGATCATTTGAATAAATGCAGAGAATGCCGTGTACTCGGTGATGCTGTGAGTCGCAAGGATCGAACCGATGATTCCGATGATATATGCTCCCCAGCTTGATACCGGTGATACGACACAGACCGGAGCTGATGTCGAATCGATGATATAAGCAAGTTTCGCACGTGAAATTTTGTGACGGTCCGTGATCGGCCTTGCAACCTGTCCGACCGCAAGCGCATTGAAATAATCATCAATAAAAATAATGATACCTAAAACGGCTGCGAGCAGCTGCGCGCCTCTTCTGGTCTTCACGCGTTTCATCGCCCATTCACCGAATGCGCGGCTTCCGCCTGAGATGTTGACGAATGCAGTGATGACGCCAAGAATCAATAAGAAAAAGATGATGTACACATTCCATGTGTTCAATCCGCCGTCTGCGACGAAAATACCTTTGACGGCCTCCCATATCTTAGCGGCTGTACCTGTGATAGAGAAATTTGTAATAAGAAGTGCTGAAGCGATGATCCCTACACCCAGCGAGAGCAGTACGCGTCTCGTCAGAATAACCATCAGGATGGCTAAAAGGGGCGGGATGATTGAATAAATCGTGTTTTCCATAATGTCCTCCTCCTACTTGATAGGGGGGAACCATTAGCATGACAGAGGAATATAAAAAAGGTAATGATAGAGGATCCTATCATTACCTTTAATGAGTAATGTAAGTGCTCCATCACGATCTGTAGCTCCCCATTATAGAGTGTCCCCCATAATGACAGTGTTACCCTTCTTCAAGATAACCCCAGCATATATGCTTTTGACGAACATATCTGCTTCGGCAAAGGTTCCCTTTCATCTGTTGTCTCAGTTGTCATCCTCAAACAGCTTACTCTTGAACCCTGCACCTCTACCCCATCGGATTGATGATGTGGTTATAATATTAAAATTTCCTTTTTAAATATATCAAACTATCACTTTTTTGACAACTTTTAATTCGAGATGGGGTGAGGGAAGTTTTTTCCATTCTTGATTGTCGCAATTGATTTCCGTGCAAGACCTCGCTTTCCGCGGGCAGCATCAATTCGTCGGCATTTCGATTGATGGAGATGTGCCGTCGCCGCTGTTGTTGAAGAATTGCGGTACATCCAGGTGGACGGTATCCATGGCAATCAGTACATCCTGCTTGATGGTTTCGGTTTTAGTTGCAAACGGGATGATGATCTGGACGTTGACGGTAAGGGTAACATAGACTTTGACGAGGGCATTGTTGATGCCGAACTCTTCGACCGTGTGTTTGATATCCGATCGCACGTCCCCGATGGAATGGAACCTTATAGGAACTTTTGGTCCCAGGTTCCCTAGTAATGCATTGTTTGTAGCCTGACCCAGAGGGACAGAATAGACAATTCCTTCATCGGCTTTCGTCCCATCCTCGTCTATTTCAATATCCGTGATGTATTCGAGATTTTCGATATTCCCTTTTTCCGCATCTTTTAAATATAACTGCACCAAATTAGTGATTTCTCCCTGAACCCTGTTGATATTCTGTGTATTGAACCTGAGGGAGACCACCTCCCCTTCTGCATTTTTCACTTCTTCCGTTATTTCCTCCAGTTCAATTGATCCGGCCACCTTTTTGTTGATCGCTTTATTGATAACCATCGTCCCGATTCTGCTCGTCTGCGTTTCGGCATAGGCAAGCAGGGTCGGCTTCAAGCCCAGGTTTACGATCCAGAGACCAGCCCCTGTGGAAAACATGAAGAAAATGATAGTGATGATCATCACATGGCGAAAAGGCAAGGGCCCTCCTCTTCGGGGTTTGTGTGTTTTGAACTTAGACAAAAAAATCCCCCCTTACAAGCTATTCTTATGCTTCCTAAGGAGGGTTTAACGCAAAAAAATTATTTAATTTTACTAGGTGACGGCTCATAATCGACATCAAAACCTGTGATGACTTTATCAAGCTCCGTGCTTAAGTCCAATTCATAAGGAGCATACAATTCTTCCCCTTTTTCTTCGATCACGCGGATGACCGGCCTGTCTGTCACCCCTCTGTTTTGACTCGTTACAATCCCTTTTTTCTCATCATTCAATTCAACGATCATCCCGTTCGGATAAATCGCGACCGATCTCCTGAACGCTTCGATCACATTCGGATCGAATAATGAACCTGAACCTGCGTAAAGGATTTCGAGCGCTTCATGAGGGAGCATGGCTTCCCTGTACACCCGGTTGGAGGTCATCGCATCAAAGACATCAGCGACTGCGATGATCTTGGCATAAGGATGGATGTCCTCACCCTTAAGCCCACGGGGGTAACCCGATCCATCCAGCCTCTCATGATGCTGATATGCACAGTGGGCCACCAGCAGGGAGATCGTCTGCAGCTTTCTTAATATGTCAAAACCGTGCTCGGTATGTTTCTGGACTTCCACGAATTCTTCTTCTGTCAATCTGCCGGGCTTCATGAGAACCTCTTCCGATACAAGCATCTTTCCAACATCATGAAGAATCGCACCGATGCCGAGCTCTTCAAGCTGTTTTTGGGAAAGATTCAGTTCGATCCCGATTGATAAAGTATATAACGTTACATTGAATGAATGATGAAATACGTAGGAATCATAGGAAAAGACGTCTGTAAGGACAGTCAGCAGCTCATCATTTCCTTTAACTTCCTTCAACACAACATCGATTATACTCTTCAGCTGTCTTGCACTTTCCTCTATGACATTCAAACTCCTGGGCATCTTCGCCTCATTGATCCGGCTGAGTACACTTTCTATATTGGCGACCGCTTCCTGCCTGACTTTTCCAGGTACGGATTCAGTCACTTTAATCCCGTTGGATAAAGCATCTTCAATATAGACATACCTGATGTTAAGCTCCTGCAGCCTGCGAATCATCCGCTCTGTGATTGCCACGTTCTGCTGGATCAGTGCATGACCCCTTACATTATATACAGTTGTCGCCATAACCATTCCAGGCCTCAAAGCCCTAGTTGATATCAGCCTCATAGAATTCTCCTATGTAATTCTTTCAATTTTCGACATTTTTTACTAGTACCTCCATTATAAAGGATAAAAAGGGCGTTGCAACCTGAATTTATGCAAAAAACAGGAAATATTCATGAAAGAATATTAAGGGGATTATTTTTGGGATGGAGTTTATAGGGTGGAGATTGCAGCTATTTGGTTTTGGGGCTTATCGGGGGAGCGGGTAGGAAATGTGGATTATGGGTAGTGAATATGGATGGTGAGGAGTGTGGATTGGGGTGGATGGTGAGCAGATAATGGTTGGTGGCGCGGGATGATACAGTGACGGGTATTAAACGCTGCAACATAATGGTTTTGATAATATATTTCTATTTTTGATAATAAAAGGTTGGTTTTTGATAATATATCCTGATTATTGATAATAACCGGGCTGTTTTTGATAATATAATTTTCCAATGTCCGATAATACCCCTCCCCCGGCCGTAATTCCACCATGAAAAGTCTCCCGCCGGACCCTAAAACACAAAAAAGCCCCCATGCACCCGGCACAGAAGCTTTATCCAAACAAAATCATAACATTTTCAACAGCGCATCGCGGCCGACGGTACCTGGAATGATTCCTCGGTTTTCCGCTTCGATTGTGACTGATTCAAGCGGTGCATCGAGAAGCTGATCAATCGTTTTGACCCCTACCGCCCTGCCGGCAATGATTCCCCGGTCACTCAGTTTTTCATTGAGCAGTCCCACATCCAGCGCACCGCACATGATATATCCCTTATCGCTCGTGACTACGAGCAGGTTGGTTTTAGGCAGCTCCACTGATATGGCTAAAAAGGTATGTCCTTCTATCGTAACTGGAGAAAGATTCATCATTCTGCATCACTCCTCTCAACTCATATGTATGAGAGGAGCCGCAGAACGGTGAACCATTCACCCGCCTAATTTCCAGGCAAGGACATCCCTCAGGAACTCAGGCATGAAGTATTTCTTATCCAGCCTCGCAAGGTCTGGGAAAAAATGACCGAATGTAAACATGTCGGGGATGGCAAGTTTATATGTTTCCTTCGGTAGGATTTCACTCCCATTTATATAAATCTTTTGTTTCTCTTCTTCAAACGCAATCCCGCTGTATACGAACTCACCCATGATTTTCCCCCGGAAGCCGAGACCTTTCAGCTGAAGATGCGGCCATTCTTCATTAAAGGTCATTTTAATGAGCTCTTTCAATTCTGCTCCTGACAGTTCAATCAGGCAGGGGTTGATCGGGTGAGGGAGAATATGATGAAGATCCCTTTTCGTCACAGCCCCTTCATTCAACCCCTCGATGAGAAGTCCAGCATTCAGGAAGGAACAATCCGCAGAGCACCATTCTTTCAGGGCATCGCACAAAAGTCCTGGAAGCGGTGATGGTTTAAACCATTCAGCTTGCAAAGGTTCCTGTAAATGGGCTACTTCTGTCTCCAGTAAATGTTCTCCCTCTCTGTACCATTGCACCATTTCTTCCTCTTCATTAACTGACTTCGGCAGGTCTTCGTGTGCGTATAGACGCGCTTTCTTGGACAGCACTGTTTTTTTATCGGGATCCACTTCAATCATCATATGGCCGACATAATGACCGAACTTCCCTGCAGCCCCGAGCATCACCCCATTTATTTCTTTCCCTTCATGCAGGATATGATGGGTGTGAGCGCCTAAAACTACATCAATCTCAGGGAAGGATGAGGCGATGAGTTCATCGTCCCTGATTCCAAGATGCGACAGGAGCACAAGCACATCAGCTTCATCTTTCACGAGCTCCACCTGCTTTTTGAGCTCCTCAAGCGGAGGGGTGATATTCCAGCCAAGTGCCTTGTAAAAAGGAAGGAAGTAAGCGGTCAGTCCGAGGACTGCAACCTTCAACCCCGAACTCGTTTCATAGATATGATGAGTTTTCACCCAGTGGGGAACCTTATTGTCCCTGCTTAACAGATTCCCGACAATCACATCAAATTCAGCGTTTTTATACAGGCTTTCCAAATCCTCGTAATCGAGGGTGATCCCTTCATTATTCCCGATCGTGACGGCATCGTACCCCGCTTCATTGAGAAGGCCGACATTTCCCTTTCCCAATGTAGCTTCCGAATAAGGATGCCAGCGGTCTGCATGATCTCCGATATCGAAGAGAAATACCTCTTCTCCTTCGGTGACATGCCATTCTTTTCTTTTTTTCAAAAAATCCCTTATCCTTGACCAATGTTCAAAATGACTGTGAAGGTCATTCGTATGGTAGATATGAATAGTTTCTTTCATGTTACTCTCACTCTCCCGATGGAGGTTATCCCGTTATGCTCTGATAAATCAAACGTAATCCTATAAGTATCAAAATGATCCGCAGCACTCTCACAAGGACCTTGGATTCCAGTTTGGTGTTCACAAATGAGCCGATTTTCGCCCCGAACCAAGCCCCCGGGATCAGCGCTAGTGCATACAGCCACTTAACATTCCCAAGGGCGACATGTGTGCCCGAACTGACGAGCGCTGATAGAAACACCATGAACATCGATGTCGCCACAGCTACATGAGGCGGGAACAGGAAGATCAAAATCATGGCAGGCACCATTAAAGATCCCCCGCCGATCCCGAATAATCCTGAAGTGAATCCCACCAGGAGTGCGATCAACGCGCCGATCACCGGCGGGTAACCGTAATGAAAGGTGTTACCTGACGGATCGGTGAACTCCCTTTGAAAAGAAGCATTCTTAAACGTTTCAATTGGCTTCAGTTTATCCCTGACCATCAAGATGACAGCCATCACGATCATGAATATCCCAAAATAAAGATTGAAGTCTTCCATTTTCAAATATTTGTTCACCCAAGCACCGATGATCGAACCCGGACCTGCTCCAGCAAAGAAAATCAATCCGCTTTTATAATCGACGGTCTTATGCTTGAGATAGGAAAGGGTTGAAGAAAGCCCCGTGAAGATCATGACCAGCAGCGAAGTGCCCACTGCAGTCTGCGGGGTGATATTATCAAGCAAGCCTGTATATGTACCAAAATAAATCAATGCAGGAACAACGATGACTCCTCCGCCAAGGCCGACAAGTGAGCCCAGTGTCCCTGCAAATAAACCGATGCCTATCAATACGATCCATTCCACTGTGTTTCATCTCCAATTCTCATTTTAATAACAATCCTCGGGTTCTTCTTACTCCTGGAATAAATCAAGCTGCTTCGGTGCAAGCCCTTCATATTCTATTCCGAGCATGTCAATCAGCTGCTTGGCATTGTCCGCCGCGTCCCCTCCGGAATTGTTATTAAAAAGGATATACACATCCTTCGACTCTTCATGAAGCTTATGGATATGGGGAATCCACTCTTTTAATTCTGATTCATTGTACCGATATAAATACCTGACTTCACGCCATTCATCACCGCTTCCGGTTTTATTCCATCCATGAACGTTGCGTCCGTGGAACCGGATAAGCGTGGCATCTTCCTGGGTCGCCTCCGTCACTCTCGGAATTGACCCTTCCCCTGCCTGCGGTTCATCACAGACGCTGTGAATCCAGCCTTGGTCCTTCATGAAGTCCAGTGTCTTTTCCTTGAACTGAGGGTAGTACCAGCTTTGATGGCGGAATTCTAGTGCCAGCGGCAGATCGTCGAGTTGTTCTTTACAGTATCTGATGTAGGCGACATTGTCCCGGTTGCAGTCAAACCAAGGAGGAAACTGCAGAAGAACCATCGCCAGTTTTTCAGCTTCAAGATACGGAGTAAGGGAATCCCTGAATGCACGGAACATCTCCTCTTTCGTTTCAAAAGGGATATCACCGCGCTGATGCCCGGTCATTCCCTGATATGCCTTTACTATAAATTTAAAATCTTCGGGCGTCTCCCTCACCCACTTCTCGGCATTGCGTATCGGCTGGATGGCATAGAAACTCGCATCCACTTCCACAACCGGAAAGTGTGCACCATATTCTTTCAGCTTATCCCGCGGGGAAACGTGATCATACAACGTATCATGATCTCCCCAGCCGGTCACTCCAATATAAATCATCCGTA
Source organism: Rossellomorea oryzaecorticis (assembly GCF_045897515.1). Lineage (NCBI taxonomy): Bacteria > Bacillati > Bacillota > Bacilli > Caryophanales > Bacillaceae > Rossellomorea > Rossellomorea oryzaecorticis. The sequence goes on from NZ_JBJOSA010000003.1 coordinate 22,658, forward strand.
TTCACCTTCTTTTACAGTGATGAACTTCTTTCAGTTTGTTTTTCATTTTATCATAAGAAATATGTGGATTCGTAGTGATTGGAACTATTTTCGAAAACAATCTTTCAATATACAATCACTTCCCCTTAACAGTCTGAAATAAACAGATGCAGCGTCTTCCGGCTTTTGTGAAAGGCTTATGAAAGAAGGGGACCTGTCCCTGTAGTAACACCAGTCTTCCAAAGACACGCTACTATTTTGGATATATTTAACAATTGACGGAATTATTCACAAAATCGAAAGAATAATCAGCTAAATTCGAAGAATATAGGAGAATTTAAAAGATTATCGACCAAATTTCAAAGATTATCACCGAATATCGAAAGAATAACCAATTAATTTCCAACTACAGCTGCCGTCATCCTCATAATTACTCTATTAATGGCCCTCTAACAAAGTGCTGCACCCAAATATGATCGGATCCAACACCAACAAAGCATTAATCAGACAATAAACTTGCTTTGTACATATGAAAATACCGGAACCTGTGTAATTCCGGCTTGTCCTGCCCTCTGTTGTTTAAACTTGAGTTCGAAAAGAGCACCTCCCCAAGCAATATTCAGTCTGCAAGCCATGTAACAAAAAAGCAACAACCGAAAACTGCCTTCTGAAAAAGAAAAACCCCCTGGCCGCATAAACAGCAGCAAGGGGGTGGTATCGTTACATATATAGTTTATCCGATTGAACCTTCCATCTCGAACTTGATCAGGCGGTTCATTTCAACTGCGTATTCCATTGGAAGTTCTTTCGTGAATGGCTCGATGAAGCCCATTACGATCATTTCTGTTGCTTCTTCCTCTGAAACTCCGCGGCTCATCAGATAGAATAATTGTTCTTCTGATACCTTCGATACTTTCGCTTCGTGCTCAAGCGAAATGTTATCGTTCAGGATTTCGTTGTAAGGGATCGTATCGGAAGTGGACTGATTATCCATGATCAGCGTGTCGCACTCGATGTTCGAGCGTGCCCCTTCCGCTTTGCGTCCGAAGTGGACGATTCCGCGGTATGTTACTTTACCGCCGTGCTTGGAGATCGACTTCGATACAATTGTTGAAGAAGTGTTCGGTGCCAAGTGAATCATCTTAGCCCCTGCATCCTGGTGCTGACCTTTACCTGCAAGCGCGATGGAAAGTGTCATACCTCGGGCGCCTTCTCCTTTAAGGATGACAGCCGGATATTTCATCGTCAGTTTAGATCCGATGTTTCCGTCTACCCACTCCATAGTTGCGTTCGCTTCGCACACAGCACGCTTCGTTACCAGGTTGAATACGTTGTTCGCCCAGTTTTGAATCGTTGTGTAACGGCAGTACGCATCTTTTTTGATGATGATTTCAACAACTGCCGAGTGAAGGGAATTCGTTGTATAAACCGGAGCCGTACAACCCTCTACATAGTGTACGCTTGCGCCTTCATCTACGATGATCAGTGTACGTTCGAACTGACCCATGTTCTCGGAGTTGATGCGGAAGTACGCTTGAAGCGGTGTATCTACCTTCACACCTTTAGGAACATAGATGAACGATCCGCCTGACCATACCGCTGAGTTCAGTGCAGCAAATTTGTTATCCGTCGGAGGGATGACTTTTGCCCAGTGCTCACGGAAAATGTCTTCGTTTTCTTTCAGTGCGGAATCTGTATCCTTGAAGACGATTCCCATATTTTCAAGATCTTCCTGCATGTTGTGGTAAACAACCTCAGATTCATACTGGGCAGATACCCCTGCAAGATACTTTTGCTCAGCTTCTGGAATACCCAATTTATCAAACGTCTGCTTTATTTCCTCAGGTACTTCATCCCAGCTTCGCTCTGACTTCTCAGAAGGCTTAACGTAGTACGTAATGTCATCGAAGTTCAGTTCTTGTAAGTTGCCGCCCCATTGCGGCATTGACATATTATAAAAATGGTCAAGTGACTTCAAACGGAAATCAAGCATCCATTGAGGCTCTTCCTTCATGCGGGAGATTTCTTCTACAATCTCACGCGTCAAACCACGTTTTGAACGGAAAATTGATACGTCTTTATCGCTGAATCCGTATTTATAATCCCCGATCTCAGGCATTTTCTTAGCCATGTTGATTCCTCCATTCTTTGATAGAGTACCGAAGAAGAGCTTACTCCTGCTCTTCTTCTTTCACTCCTTTTTCCATCGCTTTCCACGCCAGTGTTGCACATTTAATGCGGGCCGGGAATTTAGCGACTCCCTGAAGTGCTTCAATATCTCCTAAATCCACATCTTCATCATATTCGTTCCCTTGCATCATATCAGAAAAAATCTTTGAAAGCTTAAGGGCCTCTTCGATTTCTTTACCTTTTACGATTTGCGTCATCATGGAGGCCGAAGCCATTGAAATGGAGCATCCTTCACCGTCGAATTTCGCATCCTGGACGATTCCATCCTCCACCTTCAATGTCAAGTGGATGCGGTCGCCGCAGGTCGGATTATTCATATCGATCGTAAAGCTTCCATCTTCAAGCGCCCCTTTATTGCGGGGATTTTTATAATGGTCCATGATGACCTGTCTGTACAGCTGATCTAAGTTATTAAAAGACATCGCTGAAAAACTCCTTTGTCTTCACTAGGCCTGCTACAAGTTTATCAATATCTTCTTCTGTGTTGTACAGGTAGAAGCTGGCACGGGCAGTTGCCGACACATTCAGCCACTTCATCAGCGGCTGTGCACAATGGTGGCCTGCACGGACAGCGATTCCGTCTGCATCCAATACAGTCGCCAAGTCATGCGGATGGACATCATCAATGTTGAATGTCACAAGTCCGGCACGCTGACCGGGATCTTTCGGACCGTAAATGGTTATTCCTTCAACACTATTCATCTTATCGAGGGCATATGCGGCAAGTTTATGCTCGTATGCCTCGATATTGTCGAGTCCGATATCCTCCAGGAAATCAATCGCCGCACCAAGGCCGATTGCGCCTGCAATGATCGGCGTACCGCCTTCGAACTTCCACGGAAGCTCTTTCCACGTGGATTCCTGAAGGCCCACGAAATCGATCATTTCTCCACCGAAATCGACCGGTTCCATCTTGTTCAGATGTTTCTTCTTCCCATAAAGGACACCAATACCGGTTGGCCCGACCATTTTATGAGCTGAGAAGGCGAAGAAATCACAATCCAGATCCTGCACATCGATCTTCATATGAGGAGCAGCCTGTGCCCCGTCAACGACCATGACCGCACCGTTTTCATGTGCGATTTTCGTGATTTCCTTGATTGGATTCATCGTACCGAGTACGTTCGATACCATCATGATCGAAACGATCTTCGTTTGAGAAGTAACCGTTTCTTTCACATCCTCAAGGGTGATCGTCCCATCCTCTTGAAGAGGGACATATTTCAATACTGCACCGGTTTCCTTGGCAAGCTGCTGCCACGGGATGATATTGCTGTGGTGTTCCATATGGGTGATGACGATTTCATCGCCTTCACTTAGATTGGCACGTCCGTAGCTCGATGCAATTGTATTGATCGACGTTGTCGTCCCGCGCGTGAATATCACTTCCTGGGTTGACGGGGCGTTGATGAACTTGCGAACCTTTTCACGGGCTCCTTCGTAGCCATCCGTCGCTCTTGTACCAAGCGTGTGAACACCGCGGTGAACATTCGAATTATAGCCTCTATAATAATCATTGACTGCTTCAATGACGGAAATCGGTTTTTGTGAAGTCGCAGCGCTGTCCAAGTAAACTAGCGGTTGTCCATTGACTTCCTGGTCGAGAATCGGAAAATGCTTACGAATCTCTTTTACATCCATTAGTTTACTTTCCTTTCAATTACCTCAACAAGCTGCTTCTTGACTCCTTCAATCGGCAATTGATTCACTACAGGAGCCAGGAATCCGTGAATGACCAGACGCTCCGCTTCCTTCTGAGGAATACCGCGGCTCATCAGATAGTATAGCTGCAGCGGATCGACGCGGCCAACCGAAGCTGCGTGTCCTGCTGTTACATCATCTTCATCGATCAGAAGAATCGGGTTGGCATCTCCGCGAGCTTTTTCGCTCAGCATCAATACGCGTGATTCCTGCTCTGCATTCGACTTGGATGCACCGTGTTCGATTTTACCGATACCGTTAAAGATTGAAGAAGCTTCATCTTTCATGACACCATGCTTAAGGATGTAACCTTCAGAGTTTTTACCGAAGTGAACAACCTTCGTCGTGAAGTTTTGCTTCTGTTTTCCTCTTCCGACAACAACCGTTTTCGTATCAGCATAAGAACCGTCTCCGATCAGGTTCGTTACGTTTTCAGAAACGGTGTCACCGTCGTTCATCAGGCCGAGGGCCCATTCAATGCGGGCGTCCCTTGCTGCAACACCGCGGCGGTTCACATAAGTCGTCAGTCCGCTTGCAAGATTGTCCACTGCACCGTATGCCACCTTGGCGTTGTTTTTAGCTACAACTTCCGTCACGATATTGTAGACACCGTCTTCAACGTCAGCAGTAGAAATATAGTTCTCTACATATGTCACTGAACTGTTGTCTTCCGCCACAACCAATACGTGGTTGAACATCGCAACTTCAGCATCATCGTGAACATAAACCGCTTGAATCGGATCAACCAGTTCCACATTCTTAGGAATGTAAAGGAACGCTCCACCGTTCATCAATGCAGCATGAAGAGCCGTAAGCTTGTGCTCATCTGTTTTCACGCCTTCTGTCATGAAATACTTTTGAACAAGGTCGCTGTGCTCTTTCACCGCAGTGAAGATATCGGTGAAAATGACACCTTTGTCTTTCAATTCACTGGATAATGAAAGGAAAGCAGGCGTATTATTTCTTTGAATATATAAACTTTGATCTTTGCTTTCTAAGTCAACTAGTGCCTTTGCTTCTTCAGGCAGCTCATTCAATGATGAGAACGATTCACTGTCAACTGCATGCTTCTTGAATGAAGTGAAATTCCAGTTCGTGATTTTCGTCTTATCTGCAACCGGCAGGCTGAGGTCTTTCATCTTGTTGAACGCATCTGTACGAAGGTTCGTCAGCCATTCCGGCTCCCCAAGCTGCTTCGAGTAGGAGCTGACATAGTCCTGATCTACTGATAGTTTCGTTTCTACAGTCATTATTATCCCCCTAACACTTACGCTTCTTGGCCGACAGTTTCGTCTTTGATTCCGAGTTCTTCCTTGATCCAGTCATAACCTTCCGCTTCAAGGCGCTGAGCAAGTTCTGCACCGCCTGATTTCACGACGCGGCCCTGCATCATAACGTGAACGTGATCTGGTGTAATGTAGTTAAGAAGACGCTGATAGTGAGTGATGATCAAGCAGCCGAAATCTTCTCCACGCATTTTGTTGATTCCTTTAGATACAACTTTCAGAGCATCGATATCAAGTCCTGAATCGATTTCGTCAAGGATTGCGATCTTAGGCTGAAGCATCATCAACTGAAGGATTTCATTACGCTTCTTCTCACCGCCGGAGAAACCTTCATTCAAGTAACGCTGTGCCATATCAGGATCCATTTCAAGGTATTCCATTTCAGAGTCCATTTTACGGATGAACTTCATTAGTGAAATCTCATCGCCTTCTTCGCGTCGGCTGTTGATTGCAGAGCGAAGGAAGTCCGCGTTTGTAACACCGCTGATCTCACTTGGGTATTGCATAGCAAGGAATAGACCTACACGCGCACGCCCGTCTACTTCCATTTCAAGGACATCTTCGCCGTCAAACGTGATGCTTCCTTTTGTTACTTCATACTTAGGGTGACCCATGATAGCAGAAGATAAAGTAGATTTACCTGTACCATTCGGTCCCATTACTGCGTGGATTTCTCCACCCTTAATTTCAAGGTTAACCCCTTTCAGGATTTCCTTTCCTTCAATCTCAACATGAAGATCTTTAATTGTTAAAGTAGAACCTGCCATGTGTAAATACCTCCGTGACTTTATAAAATGAATGTAAGGGTTACTCCCTTACTCATTCTCAATTTATTATCATTACAATCTTATAACAAATAAAAGGTATAATCAACTTTTTCAGAGCCTGCCGACCATGTTATCCTGCCCGAAAATCCTTCTCTATTGTGTGCTTAAACAATCAGAAAAATGTAGGCCCTGCCGTGAAGGAGCCTGTCCGGGTTTCTTCTTATATAAAAAGGAAGAAATTACATGATGCTGTTGTATTTCATTCCCCTCATTCGATTTCCTTGCAAGAGTTCGCTTTCCGAGGGCAGCACGTGTCTCCTCGGCTGGTTACATGCCTGACCATTTATATGTTTTTATTAATGATTGCAATGAAATAAAGCATAATCATGTATTATCCGCAGTACTTTATACCGCATTAATGAAAAAAACCAGTGTCTGAAACAACACTGGTTTTCCTTTGCATCTATTATATATTAGCATGCACTTTTCTATCAAGTGCGGCAATCATTCTTCGGCTTTCCTTGTAATCCTGCTCTCTTTGCTTCTCTACTTGCATCCTCACTGCATGCTTTCGTTTGTACACCTCGTATCCAATTCCATGGGCACTATGCATCGCCTTTTCCATTTCACTTGTGTACGACAAACCCTCAAGAGAGTCGATAATGAATCATTCCTTTCAAATTTTATATTCATAACTATACTACCCCCTCCTTCTGAACACAAAACCCGAATTTCTTCATTTTTTCTTAAAAATCATATTCAGAAGATTTTTACAGAAGGGTATCATTAAGTTTTCACAAAATTCCGCCACTATACTGGCAAATGATAGGTAAGTTAGTAAATATCCAGATGGTTGTATAAAGATGAAGCGCTTACATTGAAGAGATGGGGAGAAATGGACAGGCAGCCTGGATTTTCGGATGTGAGTCCATGTCCATTTTTATTTATTTATGTTCCAGTTTCCTGCTTTTACGTTCCATATTTTAAAAATACGATCCAAATATCTAATTTTCATTCCACTTTTCAAAATTACGTGCAACTTGTCGGATTATCTTTATACAGCCGGAACAAAATAAACCAATGACCCCTGAACGCCAATCTACTTTCCCGTCTCCTGAACGAAAGTCCTATATATAATAGAAGAAACTAAAAAGCGGAAGGGCTCCGATCCGAGTCCTTCCGCTTTCTGAGTTATTGTTTAAGCTGGTTCAGTTCCTGCACGGACTGCTGTACGAGGGTGACGGCCTGGCTCATTGCTGCCCCTCCGCCGAATGCCGCAGTGACCCCGACAGCTTCAAGAATTTCCTGTTCAGTGCATCCTTCATCGAGGCACCCCTTTGTGTGGTAGATGATGCAGTATTCATCCTGTGAATAAAGACTGATCCCAAGGGCAATCAGCTGCTTTTCTTTTTTAGAAAGGACCCCCTCCCTGAAACAGTGTTCTGTGAAGGTATTATAATGCTCTGCAAGCTCAGGCATTTTCTCCGTGAAGATCCCGAGTCCCATTTTATAGTCATGAAGTGCCGCTTCGGTTGTATTTCTTGGTTCCATTTGCATCCTGTTCAACTCCATTTTCGTTTTAGATTCATCGAAGATAGTATGAGCCAATCAGGAATGGTTTATGACTGAAATTTATCCATAAAAGAAACCCGATGGAAGCATCGGGTTTCTCAAAACGTATTATTCTGAAACTGGGACAACCGCTCCGTCCCATTCTTCATTGATGAAATCCTGGATTTCTTTTGAGCGCAGAGCTTTAACCAGTTCTTTCACTTCTTCCTTATCTTCGTCGCCTTTGTTGACAGTGATTACATTTACGTATGGAGAATCAGTATCTTCGATTGCGATTGAATCTTCCAGAGGCTTCAGGCCGGCATCGATGGCATAGTTGGAGTTGATGACCACGGCATCGCCTTCTTCATTTTCGTACATTTGAGGAAGCATACCCGCTTCATACTCGTAATCGAATTTCAGGTTTCTCGGGTTATCCTTAATGTCTTCAAGCTGAGCCTTTGTATTTTCGACGCCATCCTTCAGCGTGATGAGTCCTTTCTTCTCCAATAAGCTAAGGATGCGTCCGTGATCGGAAACAGAGTTACTCATCAAAATTGTTGCACCGTCCGGAAGGTCTTCCAGAGATTTATACTTCTTGGAGTATACTCCGATCGGCTCGATATGGATTCCGCCCGCATTGACGAAATCATAACCCTCATTATCCTTCATTTGAAGTTCCATGTAAGGGATCGTCTGGAAATAGTTGGCGTCGATATCGCCGTTATCAAGATCTTTGTTAGGAAGGATATAATCCTGATACGTCTCGATTTGAAGATCGATTCCCTTCTCTTCAAGGATCGGCTTTACCTGTTCAAGGATTTCAGCGTGCGGTACATTCGAAGCACCCACAACCAATTCCTTTTCATCGCTCCCCGCTCCTGAATCATTTCCGCAAGCGGCCAATCCAAATATACTTGCTGCTGCTACTGCTCCTGCTAACCATTTTTTCATGTTGTTCTCTCCTTTTAGCGTTTATCTAATTTTTTTGTAAAGTAATCACCAATGAATTGAATTCCGAACACGATCACGAGGATCATGATCGTAGATGCCAGAGTGACATCATCCCTGCTGCGCTGGAAACCGTCAAGATAGGCAAGGTTCCCAAGACCGCCTGCCCCTATGACTCCTGCCATAGCGGTATATCCGACAAGGGCGATGGCCGTCACCGTAATACCTGAAATGAGGGCCGGCATCGATTCCGGGATGAGCACTTTAATTATGATTGTACTTGTCTTTGCGCCCATGGCCTTTGCTGCTTCAATTACACCTTTGTTTACTTCCCTCAGGGCGATTTCAACCATTCTTGCGTAAAACGGGGCTGCCCCAATGATGAGCGCCGGCAGGGCTGCATTCGCACCGCGGATCGTATCAAGCAAGAACTTCGTGAACGGGATCAACAACACGATCAAGATGATGAACGGGATCGACCTGAATACATTCACGACAGCGCTTGTTATAGTGTAAGTAAGCTTGTTTTCCCATAGATTTTCTTTGGATGTCAAAAATAGAAGTATCCCGAGAATGATACCCAATACAAACGTGATAAGGACGGACATTCCTGTCATATAAAGGGTTTCAAGTGTTGCTTCCCAGAGTTTTTCCCAATCGACATTCGGAAAGATCGTGTCGATCATCCTGCCATCACCTCCACTTTCACCAGCTGGCTTTCGGCAAACGTGAGAGCTTCCTTAAGTTGAGATTCCTCTCCGTCCAGATGGACAAATAATGTGCCGTAAGCCCCTTTTTGGGTCTGTGATATCTGCCCCTGGAGGATATTCACTTCAAGGTCGAATTTTCTGATCAGCGAGGTGATCAGCGGCTGCCCGGTGGATTCACCCACGAACGTGAATTTCAAGACCTTCCCTGTCGGGTACTCTTTGATCAGCTGTTCGATCACTTCATCCGAATCCTGATCCTGTGATACTTCCTTCACAAACCGTTTAGTCACCTGCTGCTGCGGATTACGGAATACTTCGAGTACATCCCCGAGTTCGGCAACCTTCCCATTTTCCATCACGGCTACACGATGACAGATTTTTTTGATGACGTGCATTTCATGCGTGATCAGGACGATGGTCAATCCCAGGCGTTTATTGATATCCACAAGCAGATCAAGGATGGAATCGGTTGTCTGGGGATCAAGTGCAGATGTCGCTTCATCACACAGAAGTACTCTCGGGTTGTTCGCAAGTGCCCTTGCGATGCCTACACGCTGTTTCTGGCCGCCGCTCAGCTGCGCAGGGTATGCATCCCCTCTTCCTTCAAGCCCGACAAGCGTCAGCAGTTCGTTTGCCCTATTAACTCTTTCCTTTTTAGGAACCCCTGCTATCTCCAAGGGAAATTGAATATTATCAATGACAGTCCGTGACCACAGCAGATTGAAATGCTGAAATATCATTCCGATTGACTGCCTTGCTTCCCTGAGCTTTTTACCTTTTATTGTAGATACTGCTTGGCCGCCTACGTTGATAGTCCCTTCTGTCGGTACCTCGAGGCCATTCAGCATACGGATCAGCGTACTTTTACCGGCACCGCTGTAGCCGATCACCCCGAATATTTCACCTTCCTTAACGGAAAGGTTCACTCCGTCCACTGCAGAAATCGGCCCTGCTTTCGATTGGTATATTTTCTTCACGTCTGAGATGGTAATCATGATGTCGGTCACCTTCTTTCATTTGAGTAAAACGATCGTTCTAATAAGAATTAATACTCCTATTAAACGTGCGCCCCTTCAAAAAAGGGCAATAAAAAAACCTTCCTGCTGATAAGCAGAAAGGCATAATCATATGACTATCCTTTCTCTTATCTTTCAAAGCGTCTGCTTTGAGTGAATTGGCACCATTTCAATTTGCATTGACGGTTGCCGGGCTTCATAGGGCACGTCCCTCCACCACTCTTAATAAGAGTAAGTTAAATATATTAAGTTAAAGAGTTAAAAGTCTCAGAAAATTTTCTACAAAGGTGATTCTATCATCACGTTCAAAGACATGTCAAATGTTTTTTTCAGAAGATTACAGTTTTCATTATATTTCCACAGTTTCCTTTACCACAGGCCTGGTCAGCCATAAAACCGATTCGACGAATAGCAGCGGCCGGTATCCTCCCTTTATTTCAAGCTGATCCTGATCAACCATGTGCGATAATAGCTCATTTCCTTTAAGCAGGCAGGCAATCATATCTTCAGTTCCTTTAATCAAGAACTGAGATTCAAGGCCGTTACTGTCTTCCACGATCATACATGCCTTGCTTGAAAGGGAAATGGTGTAACGCTGATCTTTACATTGAATATCCAGGATAAATGGATTTGATGGAAATAATAGCTGCAGATGGTACTTCGAACGGCATTGTTCAATTAGAGTTTCTAAGTATTTTCTCATACATACCCTCCCGCGAATCTTCTTACCTAATACATTCTACTTCTGGGTATTTTATCCTCCACGGGTCGCTCGACATGATTCAGAAGAAATGTCATATTCTTGTCGAAAATGATAGTTTTGAATATTCAGAATATAAATTCCGAGCAATTTCTCTAAAAATTTCCCGAGAAATATGTCCTTGTTTGTAGAAAGGTTTTCCTTACTCATCGAAGAAAAATTATATAAATGACATAAAAAAAGACCCTTAGCTCGTAAAGGTCTCGGTTTTCTTCAGCATGTCGTATAGATAAGGAACCGATTGAAAGGCATAGATCCTTTCAATTTCCTTCGAATTCTTATATAGGAGCAGACAAGGAACACTTTCTATTGATTGCTCTTCTGCAAACTGCTGCAAGTAATTCAAATTGACTTTTTCGAAATGAAAAGCATGAGGGAGCTTTTCCACGATGTCAAGCATCCTCCCGGCTACCTGGCATGTCCCGCACATCGGGGTGTAGAGATACACGGCGGCCAGCTCATGTGTATTGATTGCATCATACAGTGCTCTTTCATTACTTACCTCGTTCAACTTAACTCATCCTTTTTTCCAAATATTCCGTGTGTACATCGATATTTGCGCCAACCAGTACTGAAGCAAGATGATACTCGGGTGCAGATGCCACTTCTTTATACATCCGGTCGATATATAAGTGTTCTGCTTCCGGGAATTCACGCTTGAATTGCTTCCTCAGCTTTTCGCCTGCATGATCGGCATCCACAAGTATATAAACATCTCTCTGTTCCAGCGAATCGATCAGTTCGTCCATTTTTGTGATGCTGATGGTTCCGTTCGTACAGATAATTTCAATCGGTTCCTTTATGATTCCTTTAACCTTTCGTTTATCTGTCGTACCTTCAACGATAATTACTTTTTCATCACCAATTTCAAACATTGTCATCACCTTATCTTTCAGAAAATAAGATTAGGATAGTATATTCAATTATTTAGAGATGATGTCCACTACTTACTCATATCTTCTCATTTTTTTGAGGAAATAGAAAGGAAAAAGGCTGTGTTTAAACCCGCTGTTGATTTCCGCACCAAGACTTCGCTTTCGGCAGGCAGCCAGTGAGCCTCCTCGGTCGTACCATCCTGAGAGTAGAAAAGTGGAGGGGCTTCGCTCAGAGACGGGTGTCATAAGGCGAAGCGGCAACGAAGGCGCTCATTTGGATGATTTGACTTATGACATGTGTCTTTAAGCCCTATAGCTGGATAAGTCTCACATTTCCCAAAGAAGTCTTCCTCTTGCACCCCAATCATCACCTGGAACAGGCTTATACATTATTCTTTTACTAACTAAGCAGTTGAGACAGCATCTATGAAGTATATATACATAATCAATAACCTTGAATCAGCTTTATTATAGGCAAAAGGGTGCCGGCTGTCCATCAGGAGAAGTCCGGCACCCTATTTAGGAGCTTAACACCAGCCGCCTTCATCGCAGTCTGTATATCGTGTATCAGACCCTTCTGTCGCGGTGTAGCTTTGAAAAATTTTGTTTTCTTTCGTTTCAAAATTAGGTTCCATGGAAATCCCGTCAAGCGGAACAGCCATTCTGCCGACCGGCTGATTATCGAGATACAATTCCAGCTCTCCATTTTTTAATTTTCCTGTCACACGGTCGGTGACATCGAGTTTTTTCGGTTCGAGTGTCATAGGGGTCATCCCTTCTATAATGGTTTCTATCGTTAGAATGCCCCAAATAAAAAACAAAACACCTTGAGAATTCACTCAAGGTGTCAGCCATTAACCTTCGTTAATCATTTCATCATATTGTTCTGCACTCATAAGCTTGTCCACTTCACCGGCATCAGCAGGTTCAATGACGATCATCCAAGCTTTTTCGTAAGGGGACTCGTTCACGAATTCAGGGCTGTCAGCAAGTTCATCGTTCACTTCCACGACTTTACCCGAAACCGGAGCATACAGTTCAGAAACAGTCTTAACAGACTCAACGCTTCCGAAAGGTTCTGAAGCGGTTACTTCGTCGCCAACTTCCGGCAGTTCAACGAATACGATGTCGCCAAGTTCGGATTGTGCAAATGCTGTGATTCCAATTCGTACTTTTTCCCCTTCTGTTTTGACCCATTCATGTTCTTCTGAATATCGAAGATCTTTCGGTGTACTCATTTCAAATCCCTCCAAATCCTTGTTATACAACCTAATATTGACACACTTTTAAATGAAAAAGCAAGAAAACAAAAAGTTTCCCATAAAACTTTTTATTTACTGTTACAGAACCTTCCAACTCCGTCCTGACATGGCTCTATTTCCATGTTTCTTCAAACGTTTCTTCCTTGAATCCAACAGTCACTTTTGAGCCGTCAGTCGCGATTGGACGTTTGATGAGCATCCCGTCTGAAGAAAGGATCTCAAGCAGTTCTTCGTCGGAAGCAGAATTCACTTTATCCTTCAATCCAAGCTCTCGATACTTTTTCCCGCTTGTATTGAAGAACTTTTTCAACGGCATGCCGCTTTTTTCGTAAAGGCTTTTCAGTTCTTCCTTGGACGGGGGATTTTCAACGATATGTATTTCATTAAAGTCAGCGTTATTGTCTTCAAGCCATTTCTTGGCTTTGCGGCATGTACCGCATTTCGGATATGAGTAAAATGACAATGACATATTACCACCACCTTTCGATTCCTGTCCGGTTTTCTTCTGCTTAAACCATATAGATTGCCTTCCGTCTTTTCACGAAGGAAGGCTTCATCTCTTCCACTAGACTACATTCGACAGACTTCGTTATTTTCCTTCTTTTACAGAAGGTTTATTCGCAATGATTTTCAATTGTCCCTACAAGCTCTTTAAGCAGTGCAGCCGCATGATCAAGCTCAAGCGAATAAAAGCGCTGAGTCCCTTTCTGCTCCATGGACACAAGCTTCTGATCCCTAAGTATCTTTAAGTGATGCGAAACAGCAGGCCTTGAAAGTGTGAGATGCTCAGTGATTTCGTTGACAGTCAGAGGTTCTTTATCGGCGAGGAGGACAATGATATCCTGCCTGTAAGAGTCGCTTAATGCTTGAAATAAAGGTGTGCAAGCACGGAATACTTCAATGGCTTTTTGCCCCATAATGTTCACCCTTCTCTTTCTTTCCGCTATTATTATATCCGTTCCTGGACTTTGCGCACAAACTTTGTGACCATCCTGCGCGGGAGGAATCGGATAGATCCTGCAAGCAATCTATTCTTCACCCCCGGTATGATGACAACCTTCTTTTGGGTCATTTTTTTGTAAGCTTCATCCACTACTTCCTCAACAGTCATGACCCCTGACTGAAAAAGTTTTGACTGTTGAAGGTCTGCTGCATCTTTAAACCCTGTAGAGGTTGCACCCGGGCAAAGAGCCATAACTTCTACTCCATGAGATTCCCATTCATTCGCAAGGGCCTCTGAGAATGAAAGGACGTAAGCCTTGGTTGCATAATAGACGGCCATTAACGGACCAGGCTGGAAAGCTGCGGTAGAAGCGACGTTCAGGATCTGTCCTTGTTTCCGCTTTACCATCTCTTTGCCAAAATACTTACTGAGCTCGGTCAGAGCGGTTATATTTACTTGTATCATATCGACTTCTTTACTTATTTCTGTCTGTTCGAATTCGCCGAACAAGCCGAAACCGGCATTGTTGATCAGCGTATCAACTTCAATGCCTTTCGCAGTAACCTGTTCGTATATAGATTTGGAAGCTCCTGTTTTGGCTAAGTCTCCATCGATTACATGTGCCTTGACACTGTATTTTCCCTCTAATTCCTCAGCAAGTGATAGAAGCTTATCCTTACTGCGGGCGACAAGGACTACATCATGTCCGTCTTGTGCAAATTTATGACTGAAGCTAAGGCCGATTCCGCTTGATGCCCCAGTGATCAGAACTGTTTTGTTATTCATTTTGGCAGCCACCTTTATTTTATGTTGTTATGTTTAAACGTTTAAACATATAATAATTACGATCAAGCGTTAAGTCAAGAAAATAGGTAAGTGGCCTGTACTCTTGAAGAACTACTAACTTCCATCCAATACAAAAAACGGACCCCCGCCGATCGGAGGTCCGTTTCTCTTATAAAAATTCACTTATCAAACTACGTACTTCTCAGCGTCAACCAGCTTTTCAGATGCTTCACGTTTCACTGCGATCACGTTGATCGGTGTGTGGCGCGTGAATTTACGGAGCGCTGAGAGCATCATGCGCAGAGTGTCACCCTGTTCGGTTGCGACAAGGGTTTCTTTTGCATGTGCTTCGATTTCATTGAACGCTTCCTGACAGAAGATTTGTGTGTAAAGAAGTTTTTGCTTCGCTTTTTCAGCTCCGCCCTTCTCAAGCGCTTTTTCTGTACGAAGGACAACGGATTCCATTGCATAAGCGTTTGATACGATATCCGCGATGTTCACAAGGATTTCCTGCTCTTTTTCGAGTGCCTTTCCGAACTTCTGAGCAGCTAATCCAGCAAGCATCAAGCCGATCTTCTTCGCATTTTTCACAAGATATTTCTCTTGTGCCAGCGGCTCGTCGCCAACTTCTTCAGGCATAAGCATCATCAGTTCTTCCTGAAGAGCCTGAGCTTTCTGCAGCAGCGGCAGTTCGCCTTTCATTGCTTTACGAAGGTATGTGCCCGGTACAAGAAGGCGGTTGATTTCATTCGTTCCTTCGAAGATACGGTTGATTCGGGAATCGCGGTACATTCTTTCAATCTCATATTCCTGCATGAAGCCGTAACCGCCGTGAAGCTGGACGCCTTCATCTACAACATAATCCAGCACTTCCGTCGCGAAGAATTTATTCAATGAACACTCGATGGCATATTCAGCGATCGACTTCGCCACTTCCGTTCCATTTTTCACTTCTTCATCCGTAAGCTTGCTCATGCGGTCTTCGAATAATCCTACAGTACGGTATACGGAGCTTTCGGCTGCGTACAATTTCGCTGCCATCGTCGCCAGTTTTTCTTTTGTCAGGTTGAAAGAAGAAATCGGTGTCTTGAACTGCTGGCGCTGATTTGTGTATTGAACCGTCACTTCAAACGCACGTTTACTGGCACCGACTGCACCTACACCAAGCTTGTAACGCCCGATATTCAGGATGTTGAAGGCGATGATATGCCCTTTTCCTGCCTGGCCGAGAAGGTTTTCTGCAGGAATTTCAGCATCTTCCAGGATCAATGTACGTGTGGAAGAACTCTTGATTCCCATTTTCTTTTCTTCCGGTCCTGTCGATACGCCTGGATAATCTTTTTCAACAATGAACGCTGAGAAATGCTCGCCGTCGATTTTCGCATATACA
Organism: Rossellomorea oryzaecorticis; assembly: GCF_045897515.1. Classification (NCBI taxonomy): domain Bacteria; kingdom Bacillati; phylum Bacillota; class Bacilli; order Caryophanales; family Bacillaceae; genus Rossellomorea; species Rossellomorea oryzaecorticis. The sequence goes on from NZ_JBJOSA010000003.1 coordinate 38,825, forward strand.
ACGAATACATCAGCGAATGCAGAGTTTGTGATCCATTGCTTTTCACCATTTAAAATATAGTGCGTGCCCGCTTCGTTCAGTTTCGCTGTCGTCTTCGCACCAAGTGCATCCGAACCTGAACCCGGCTCCGTCAATGCATACGCCGCAAGCTTTTCACCTGTTGCCAGCGCAGGAAGGTACTTTTGCTTTTGATCTTCGTTACCGAAAAGGACGATCGGAAGTGACCCGATCCCGACATGGGCACCGTGGGAGATGGAGAAACCGCCTGCACGGGACATTTTTTCAGCAATCAACGCAGAACTCACTTTATCTAGACCTAGTCCGCCGTACTCTTCAGGTACATCCGCTCCAAGGAGACCAAGTTCCCCTGCTTCTTTCAATAAGCGTACGGAATGATCGAATTCGTGGTTTTCAAGATTGTCGATGACCGGTACCACTTCATTCAAGACATAATCTTCAGTGGTTTTCGCGATCATTTTTTGTTCGTCTGAATATTCTTCAGGTGTGAATACTTGATCAAAGCTCACATCTTCGATTAAAAAACTTCCACCCTTAATCAATTTATCAGTTTGATTTGCCATATTTGACATCCCCTTAACGTTTTTTATAAATGGCCATATCCTAATATTGATGTTCCTTAGAAACGTAGACCGTTCCTTTCCGCTGCAGGCACCTGCTTTCCGCGGGGAGGAAGTCGAGCCTCCTCGTCGCTGCGCTCCTGCGGGGTCTCGACCTTTCCTCTATCTCCCGTCGGAGTCAAGTGCCTTCCGCTCCAATCCACTCTCGTTTTTCAATATGGTTAATAAATTATCAAATCTTAGTTGCTTAATAGAAACTCAATCAAATGTCATTTCAGCATTAGAAATGAGTTAACCAATTAGTTCAAACACCCCGGCTGCTCCCATTCCGCCGCCGATGCACATGGTGACGATGCCGAATTGCTGGTTGCGGCGTTTCATTTCGTGGACGAGTGACAGGGTCAATTTTGCACCTGTGCATCCAAGCGGGTGACCGAGTGCGATCGCACCGCCGTTTACGTTCACTTTGTCTTCATCAAGGTCAAGCTGGCGGATGACCTGGATCGACTGTGAAGCGAATGCTTCGTTCAGTTCGAACAGGCCGATATCAGACAGCTCAAGACCTGCCATCTTCAGTGCACGGGGAATCGCTTCGACAGGACCTATTCCCATGATTTCAGGCGGCACCCCTGCTACGGCAAAGCTTCTGAACTTCGCCATCGGCTGCAAGCCGAGGCCGTCTGCTTTTTCACGGTCCATGACCATCACTGCTGCAGCCCCGTCACTTGTTTGAGACGAGTTCCCTGCCGTTACAGACCCTTTTACATTGAAGGCTGGGCGCAGTTTGCCAAGTACCTGTGAATTTGTTCCAGCACGTACTCCTTCATCTTTTGCAAATTGAAACGTCTTTTCTACCAGTTTGTTCTCAGCATTCACAGTACGCTGGACCACATCTACCGGCACGATTTCATCGTCGAATTTTCCTTCGGCTATCGCTTTTGCTGCTTTCTGGTGGCTCCTCACTGCAAATTCATCCTGGTCTTCACGTGATACGCCGAATTTCTTCGCCACTTCTTCTGCCGTATGGCCCATGCTCATGTAGTACTGTGGAGCCGTTTCAGCAAGCTTAGCATTCGGGCGTACGACGTGCCCCATCATTGGTACAAGACTCATTGATTCCGCTCCGCCGGCAATCGCCGTGTCAGAATGGCCCAGCATGATTTTCTCGGCTGCATAGGCGATTGACTGCAAGCCTGATGAGCAGTAACGGTTGATCGTAATGGCAGGAACCGAGCTCGGAAGCCCTGCAAGGCCTCCGATATTTCTTGCCATGTTGAGGCCCTGTTCGGCTTCCGGCATCGCGCATCCGATGATCAGATCGTCGATATTCCCTTCATAATTTCCCGCGCGTTTCAATGTTTCTTTAACGACCAGGGCACCAAGGTCATCCGGTCTGACACTTGCCAATGACCCTTTTCTTGATCTTCCGACTGGTGTTCTGGCACCAGCCACTATGACTGCTTCACGCATGATGTTCCCCCGCTTTCTGGATTGGTTTTATATGATTAGTTGCGTAATGGTTTCCCTTTGACAAGCATGTGCTGCATTCTTTGCTGTGATTTCGGCTGAGCGATCAGACTCAGGAATGCTTCCCTTTCAAGATCCAATAAATACTGTTCATCAACTTCTGTCCCGAACGGCACTTTTCCGCCGGCGATCACGTACGCCAGCTTCTTGGCGATCAAAAGGTCGTGTTCTGAGATGAATCCTGATTGATACATGGATTGTGCTCCCAGTAAAAGCGTACCGTATCCCGTTTCGCCTGTTACCGGGACTTTCTTGCGAATCGGTGCTTTATACCCGCTCTCATAGAGGGCGATCGCAGCCTGTTTCGCATCATATAATAAATGATCGCCGTTCACACTCACGCCGTCAGCCTTGCTGAGGAAGTTGTTTTCCCTTGCTTCATCGCCTGAGGTCGACACTTTTGCCATGGCGATCGTTTCGAATACTTTATTCGCTACTTTCTGAAGGTCGAATTCCACTCCATTCGGAAGGTTCGCTAGATGTTTCATATAAAGTTCTTTGTTTCCGCCTCCGCCCGGGATCAGGCCGACTCCGACTTCCACAAGCCCCATATAAGTTTCCATGCTTGCCTGAATATGTGCAGCCGGCAGGCAGACTTCACTTCCGCCGCCGAGCGTCATGCCGAATGGTGCAGCAACGACCGGTTTAGTGGAATATTTGACTTTCATCATCGCCTGCTGGAAGTGACGGACAACCATATCAATTTCAAATACGTTGTCATCCTGCGCTTCCATCAGGATCATCGCGAGGTTGGCACCTACACAGAAGTTCTTGGCCTGGTTTCCGATGACCAGACCTTTGAAATTCTTCTCTACTTCATCAACCGCGTAGTTGATCATCTGGATGATATCCAATCCGATTGCGTTGTTAGGAGAATGGAATTCAAGGAGTGCGACACCGTCCCCGATATCGATCAGGCTTGCACCTGAATTTTTCTTGAGAAGCTTGCCTTGCTTTTTCAACAGCTTCAAGTCGATCACTTTCGGGTTACGCTCTACAAGCTTGTATTCACCATTATGGTAGAAATACAGCTCTCCCTCTTCTTCTTTATAAAAATGCGTATGGCCAGCCTCGAGCATGTCTTCCACCCACTGAGGTACGGTCACGCCTTCTTCTTTCATTCGTGTAACGGATCTTTCAACCCCGATGCTATCCCAAGTTTCAAACGGTCCAAGCTCCCAGCCGAATCCCCATTTCATGGCGCGGTCGATCGCCACGATATCATCAGCGATTTCACCGTGCAGCTGCGCGGAATAAGTAAGCACCGGGGACAGGATGTTCCAAAGGAGGGAACCTGCTTTATCTTTCGCATAGGCGAGGGACTTGATTTTATTCCGGAGTCCCTTTTCATTCTTGCTCATTTCTACAGAAGCGGTCTTCAGCTTTTTACGCGGCCCGTATTCCAAGGTGTCCGGGTCCAATTCAAGGATTTCTTTCCCCTGCTTCAGGAAGAATCCCTGGCCGCTCTTGCTTCCAAGCCAGCCGTTATCAAGCATCTTCTGCATGAATGCCGGTACTTCGAATACCTTCTTCTCGTCCCCGTCCACTTGGTCATAGACATTTTTCGCCACGTGAGCGAACGTATCCAGACCAACGACATCAAGCGTCCTGAACGTTGCACTCTTCGGTCTGCCGATTAACGGGCCTGTGATGGAATCTACCTCACCTACGCTGTATCCGCCTTTGAGCATTTCCTGTACGGTCACAAGCAGGCCGTATGTCCCGATTCGGTTTGCGATGAAGTTCGGTGTATCTTTTGCAAAGACGACGCCCTTCCCGAGTGCATCTTCACCGAACGTTTTCATGAAGTCCACCACGTCACGATCGGTCTTCTTAGTCGGGATGACTTCAAGAAGTTTCAGGTAGCGCGGCGGATTGAAGAAGTGGGTGCCGAGGAAGTTCTTCTGGAAATCGTCCGAACGGCCTTCTGCCATCGCTTCGATTGAAATACCCGATGTATTGGAGCTGATGATGCTGCCAGGCTTACGGTGTTGTTCAACCTGTTCGAATACTTTCTTTTTAATGTCCAGATTTTCAACGACGACCTCGATGACCCAGTCGCACTCGCTGATTTTCTCCATGTCGTCTTCAAAGTTACCTGCTGTGATCAGCGATAAGTTTTGTTTGGAAGTGAGTGGAGCAGGTTTTTGTTTAAGGAGCTTTTTTAAAGCGTTTTCACTCATGCGATTGCGAAACGCCTTGCTTTCTGTTGTCAAACCCTTCGCTTTATCTTCTTCTGTCAATTCACGCGGGACGATGTCTAATAATAGTGTTGGAATACCGATGTTCGCTAAATGTGCCGCAATCCCGGATCCCATTACTCCCGATCCCAATACTGCAGCTTTTTGAATTCTGCGCGTCAATGTGTTCTCCCCCTTTGTTTGCACTGTGTTTCATTGGATAACCGGCCTGATTGGTCAGGTCCGGACAACTTTGAATGAATACTCATTCATTTTTTCTTCAAAAAAAAGATCCGAATGAGTTTCTGTTATCTATAATATATCGGATATTCTAAAATATCGCAATATTTAAACGTTTAAAATTGTGAAATTTTTTCAGTTTTTCTGAAGTGGCTCCAATTCCTTGGCCCTCTCCCATATGTTCATGTCATAAACTCCCCGCCATCAGGACATTTTAAGAATGGAGGTGTTTTTCATGGCAAAACGCAAAAAAGATCCTTCAAGAGCAGGCGTCAGCGCAGCCAGTGTAAAAGGAAATGCCGGCCCGACAGTTGAAGCTGACGGCGGCGGAAAAGTAAACAGTCAGAACAATCAATTCAAGAAGCAATAATGGATGGTCACAGGCATCATTAGGGGTGCCTGTGAGTATTCAGCATGGATTTTCATGAGCTGAATGGCTTTAGTTCGACCGGTGGAACGTACTTGCGACCTCGACCTAGCTGACCGGGTTTTTACGGACGTTTTCGTTTTATGCTGACTTTTTTAGATTTATGCTGAAAAAATTCATTTTATGCTGACTTTTTCCGATATATGCTGACAAATTTTCATTTATGCTGAATTTATTCTATTATATGATGATTTTTGAAATAAATGGAATTTGCGCTGCAACTCCCATCCCCCTGATAAATTCTTCTACCTGTCCCTACATACATGCAAATGCAAAAATTAACTTTGATTCCTCGTACATTATGAAGTAAACTAATAGTATTGCATCAGGTTGTCAGACCTCTTACTTTTCTCTTGGCAGTAAGACTGGCAGCCTGCTTATTTTTGATAACGTTTACAGACAAGGAGAATGACATACGATGATGATGCGCAGATCGTTATTTTTTACTATAGGATTATTCATTTTGACACTGGGGGTTTCCCTTATCATTAAATCGGGGCTCGGGGCTTCTGCATGGGATGCGCTGGCGGTCGGTCAATCCAGGATGTTCGGGATCACGGTTGGTACGGCGGTATTCATCAATGGGATTGTGTTGATCGCACTCAATGCCGTGATTATGAAGAAACGCCCGGATATCCTGGCAACGGCAACGATCTTTGTGATCGGACTATTAATTGATTTCTGGCTGATGATCGTATTGGCTGAATTTGCTCCATCCATGCTCATTAATCAATTCATTGCGCTTGGATTCGGCATCCTGACAGTGGGGCTAGGTGTAGCTATCTATCTCCAGGCTAATTTCCCTGCAAGTCCGATGGACACGCTGATGGTGGCAATCCATACCCGTTTCGGCCTGAATCTTAGAAACTCGCGGATCCTGTCTGAAGGATTTGCGTTGACACTTGCTTTCTTATTCAGGGGAGATATCGGAATCGGCACCATCCTGGTCACGGTCCTGTTAGGATTCGTCGTCCAATATCTATATCCGATTTTCGAACAGCTTTTTGAAAGGAAAGCTGTTGCTAAAGTGGCTGTCCCAACCGAATAATCTGTACCCGAAAACGACCCTTCTTCCCCGGAGCGGTCGTTTTTCTTTTCACCAAACAAATTCCAGGAAAATACAAGCCGAAAAATGATATGATGATTCTATTATTCTATTATATGTATGGGAGCGTTAAGATGCTGCAGGTATTAAATAAAAAATTGGAGAAGCTCATGCCTTTCATAACGCCGTCTGCCGTATTGATCGGTGTCTTGTTCTCTCCTTATTTATCTCCTTTGACGTTCATGGTCCCGTGGGTTTTCGCAATTATGACTTTTTCAGGCTCATTGAGCTCTAATTTTCATTCCGTCAAACGGGCCGTTACATTCCCGCTACCGCTTCTGACTTCCCTATTCATTCTTCATATATTGATGCCGCTGTGGGCGTTCGGGATGGGAAGCATCGTGTTTCCCGAAGACGGGCTCACAGTGACGGGGCTTCTGCTCGCTATGGTCATTCCAACCGGGATCACGAGCTTTGTCTGGGTCACCATTTATAAGGGGAATATCGGTCTTGCACTGTCGATCATCCTCGTGGATACGATCCTTTCCCCATTCATCGTCCCGGCCAGCCTTTCTCTAATTGTCGGACAAAAGGTGGAGATGGACAGCTGGAGCATTATGGCCGGCCTCCTCTGGATGGTTGTGATTCCGTCGCTGATCGGGATGCTGTTAAATCACCTTACGAAAGGAAGCATCAAGGACACATTGGGAAAACAATTGTCCCCTTTTTCCAAAATAGGGATCGGGGTCGTTGTCGCAATCAACTCATCTGCTGTTGCACCTTATTTAAGACATATCAGCTTGAAATTATTACTGATTGCTTTAACGGTTTTATTCATCGCCTTTTCAGGATTCGCCCTCGCATGGCTCCTCGGTACCCTGCTGAAGCAAACGAGGGATACGAAAGCAAGCCTGTTATTCACCGGAGGGATGAGAAACATCAGTGCCGGGGCGGTCATCGCCGTTCAGTACTTCCCTGCTGCCGTTGCCGTTCCGGTTGTGATCGGCATGCTCTTCCAGCAGGTGCTTGCCTCCCTGTTCGGATTCTTATTCCATCGCCATGAGGTGAAAATGAAGGCATAACAAAAAAGGACCCTTCTACAGGTCCTTTTTTATTATACTGTTTTTCGATTCCGTTTCGGATTCCGGTGGAGGTTCGTCATTTACATCCGACGCATTTTTTTCATCGTTTTCTTTAGACGCTTCGGCTGATCTGCCACTCTCAGTATTCTCTATATGAAGGCCCTCTTGACTTGAGCGGCTTACTTCATCTTGACTCTCTTCTTCAAGAACGTCACCTGTTTCAGCCTGGTTCAGTCCCTCATTATCTTTCACGTGCCCGCCGGCCGAGCCGTCAGAGTCTTTCTTTGCATTCAACAGCTGATGAATATGCTTCCGTTGGCTTTTACTTGCAAGCACATACAGCGTATCGTCTGCTTTGATGATGGTATCCCCTGTGGGGGTGATGAGGTCATTTTCCCGAATGACTGCAGAAATCAGGGTCTTTTTAGGGAGTTCGATCTCCTTGATGGCTTTACCGGTGATGAATGCTTCGTCATTGATGTGGACTTCGATCATTTCATTATTGGTCTTACCGATGCTAACAAGTTCAATCGTGTGGGCAAGCGGCGGACGGTCCTTTCCGGCAAGCTTGAGATAATTCGCAAGCGGGGTGATCGTTGCCCCTTGAACCAAAGCGGATAAAAGGACGACGAAGAACACCACATTGAAAATAATTTCACTGTTTTCAATCCCCGCCACCATCGGGAAGGTGGCAAGTACGATTGGAACGGCCCCTTTCAGGCCGGCCCAGGATATGAAGAATTTTTCTTTCATATTGAAGCTTTTACCGAACGCAAGGGCTATATAGACACCAAGCGGACGGGCGACAAAGATGAGGAGAACCGATAATATGATGCCCTGGAGTGCGATTCCCGGCAGATGCTGCGGAAATACAAGCAGACCCAGGAGGATGAACATCACGATCTGCAGCATCCATGCAAAACCTTCATTGAAACGTATGATGGACTGCCTGTAAGTCAGTTCCCCGTTCCCTACAAGGATGGCCATCACATAGACGGCAAGCAGCCCGCTGGCACCCGCAATGGTGGTCAGTGAATAAGTAAGGATGGCCAATGATACAGAGAGCACCGGATATAAACCCGAAGAATCAAGATTGATCCGGTTGATGATCCAAATGGAAGCAAGTCCGAACAAGACTCCGAACAAGGCTCCCATCCCCATCTGCCAGAAAAAATCCAGGACTAGATTGAACGGATTGGAATTCGGGAATTGGATGAGCTGCAGGAATGCCACAGTCAGGAAGATCGCCATTGGATCGTTGCTGCCCGACTCAGCCTCCAGTGTGGCGGAAATTTTCGGCTTGATGTTTTTATTGCCCAACACCGAGAAAACGGCTGCAGCATCAGTGGACCCGACAATGGCACCAAACAGCATACCCTCAAGCCAGCTCAGGTCGAGGATATATTTTGCGGCAACCCCGATGGACAGGGTCGTCACGAGCACCCCGATCGTGGCAAGTGATAATGAAGGCTTATACACACCCTTTATATTGCTCCATTTCGTCTGGAGTCCGCCTTCAAATAAGATGATGATGAGTGCGATTGTACCGATGAATTGGGTGATATGAGCGTTATCAAAGAAAAAATATGTATTCAGGAGCATTCCGACAGCAATGAAGAGAACAAGAGATGGTACGCCAAGACTTGAGGAAAACTTGGCAAAAAGGACGCCGATCAGAAGCAGGAGTGCAAGAAGGAATGAAACATTTTCGATAGAAAAATCCATTTAATCGCCTCGTAGAAAGTTTTTAAGTTATATTAATTATACTATATTGTGAATTAGGTCACAATTAATCCCCCTTGATGGTTATGAATATTAAAAAAATAAAAACTCCACAAATAGGTCCGTGGAGTTTTCCATTCTTATTTAGGCTCTTTTCTTATACTTTGTTGCTTCACAACCAAGAAAATACCGGAACATGGGTATTTTCAAGTTGTCCGTCCGTCTCTTGTTGAAGATTGAATTCGAAAAGAGCACGACCACAAGCTGCAAAAAGGTTATAAGTCTATTAACGAAAAGCGACAACCTTTTAAAAAACAGCCCCTATTTATTTTTCATGACACCTTTCAAAACAAATGCCACGTTTGCCGGACGCTCGGCGAGACGTCTCATGAAATAGCCATACCAGTCAGTGCCATAAGGGACATACACCCGCATTTTGTAGCCTTCCTGCACCAATTCACGCTGACGCTCCACGCAGATTCCAAAGAGCATCTGGAATTCGAACTGATCACGCGGGATGTTATGTTCTACAGCAAGCTTCTTAGTATAATCGATGATTTTATCATCGTGTGTCGCGATCGCCGTATAATTACCGTTCAGCATATGCATCTTGATGATTTTCTTGAAGTTTTCATCAACATCTTTTTTCTCAGGAAATGCAACTTTCGACGACTCTTTATAAGCACCTTTTACAAGACGCAGATTTGGGGAGTAGGCGTTAAGTTCTTCCATATCCTTCTCTGTTCTGTAAAGGTAGGCCTGAATGACTGTACCAATATTGTCATATTCCGATTTCAATGTCTTGAAGATCTCGAGCGTCTTCTCGCAGCGTGAGTAATCCTCCATATCGATCGTCACGAATACATCGTGTATCTTCGCTTCTTCAAGGATCATCCTCATGTTCTTCGTTACAACATCCTCCTGGAGATCAAGTCCCATTGATGTCAGTTTGAGTGATAACTGGGAACGCAGCTTCTCCCTCCCGATCGCACGGACCGCTTCTACACATTCAAGTGCCATTTGGTTGGCTTCCTCGACGTTATCGACAAACTCACCCAAATAGTCAATTGTTACCACAAGATTCTGTTTATTCAATTCACGAATGACCTCTACCGCTTGATCTATTGAAGAACCTGCGACAAATCTGGCCGCTCCGAAACGCAGGCCGTACTTTTTGGCCATTTTAGTGATCGGTTTATTTTTAGAAAGGAATAAAAAGAAATTACGCATTGCTTGCTCCATGTTGCTACCTCCCTGAAAAGAACATATATGTCATACTATGAAAACGTTTTCTTTTTTGATAAAAAGAAAAGATTTCTTGTAGTATTCTGTTTACCAACATTTTATCACCTATTAAACGTTTTGAATATACTTTTGTTACTTTCTTAGTAGAATATTATCGAAATTTGTTGAAGGTGCATAACCTGCATGAAAAAAGGCACAATAACTGTTGTTGGAGCTCAGCATGGTTTTATTTCCAAAACATATATTAGGTCAAAATACTTATTTTTAAGGAGGAATTATTTATGCAGCAGCAACCTCAACAGGGCAGCCAGCAGCAGGCATATGCGCAGCCCCCTCAGATGTTAACGACGAAGGATTCACTTTATTTGAATGATATGCTTGCATGGAATTTGACGGCTATGAAGAAATGCCATTTTGCAGCTACCCAGTGCCAGGACCAGGAAATCAGAGCAGAACTGGATAAGTGCGGACAGATGCATCAGCGCCATTATGAGCAATTGCTGGCACACTTGAACACAACTACTACTAATCAGGGCATGATGTAGAAAGGAGACTAAACTCGCATGAATCAGCAAAACCAAAATCAGCAGAAGATCCAAAACCCGCAGACGCAGGTCCCATCCACTCCGCAAATGAATGACCGTGATTTCATCACAGACGTGCTGTCTCACGAAAAATACATGACCGCTTCATACTGCACGGCACTTAATGAAGCAAGCCACCAGGCGCTGTATCAGGATCTGCTTACGATCTTCAACGAAACACAGAACGCCCAGCGCGAACTGTACAACGAAATGTTCCGCAAAGGCTGGTACAAGCTCGAAGCAGCCGACAGCCAGAAAATCCAGCAGTCCTATCAGCAGCACCAGCAGTACTCTTCCCAGTTCCCATATGGGACAGGTGCAGGCGGACAGCTTCAATAGTTTGTTTTAGATGCGGCGGTCTCTTTTTATGGGACCGCTTTTTTGTTAGTGCGTACGGATGAATGGGCTGGACTGGATTTTGGGGACTCTTGCAGCATTGGAGGAAAAATAGGAGCCGGGCTTATTTCAGAGTAGCGTTTGCTGCATTGAGAGGGAAGAAATGGACTTTGTCGTGCCCGGTTTACTGTTGATTTTGGCAGGATTCCAGTTGAATTGAAGAGAAATTGACTCATTTTTATAAAAACCACCCTGTCTATCCCCGCAGCATTCGGCTTTTGTGTAAAATACGTGCCACTTTTCAGAAATACGATCCACTTTCCCCGTTTTTCAAGCAATTTGTCGAATTTTCTTTATGGGCCACACTTACGCATCCGCACACCCAAAACTACACACCCTCCCCCGCCGCATCCACATACCAACCCACAAAAAAAAGCACCCCTCCCAGGGCACTTTCAAAACCTATCAGCTAAAAATCGTCTATTCATCCTTCTTCTTCCGGTTCATTTCCTCACGATGAGCCTCGTTCAGCTCTTTGATCTCACCGATGATTTTCTTCATTTCTTCTTTGCCGTCGGGATACAGTGAATTCCAGTGCTTCACGAGGGCCGGCATTTGTTTGGCGACGAATGAGTAGAGTGCATATTGGGTCACCATTTCTTTTTTCTCAGGGGACGTGTCGCCGATAAGAAGCTCTGTGTATTTATCAAGGAGTGCATCAAATTGTTTCGGAAATTCGCTCATGCTATTCAGCACCTCCAGTTTAGTTTGATTCACAAACCGTCCGCTTCACCTTGCACGTCTGCGGACAGGTCTTACAGCGGAATTGTTCGCCGTTCTCCAGTCGGTAGGAATAACAGCATGTCTTCCGGACCCGGATTTCATCGTCCAGACCTTCAACTTTTACTTTTTCAGTATAATATTTCTTTAAAGGATTCTTCTTATATTCACCGAACCACCTGCTGTTCTCGTCGCTTAGTAATTGGACAAAATCATCCTGCTTCTGATCCCTATCCGAGGTAAATGCTTCATTTTCATAAATCCAGAAAAGATAGACCGCAACATTTTCCCACAGGATCAGATCCGGCAGCTTAACGGAGCGTTTCAACACGCCGACCATTTTATCAAGATGCCCCGAGAACAGGGAATGGATGAATTCATCTTTTTCAGCAGGGGAAGTAAATTCCCAGACACTTGGATCTTTCAGATGAATTCGAGGGAGCCACAGCCCATTGTCATTTACATGATCGACAAGCACAAGATTGCCTGGTGACAGATTCAATTTCCTGTTCCAGCAGGTTGCAGCGAGCACCCCGAGCGCTGCAACAAACGCATACCGCTTCATGAAAAGGGATCCGGCTGTCTTCAACTCGCTGGATCCCATCAGGGCGAACCTGTCTTCAAGATAGCGGACCATCTTCCCTTCATCAAAAAGAAGCCCCGATGCTTCAGTGCCGCCCGAACCAGACGGGATCCCCTTCAAAAAGCGGTACTGCTCAAGCAGGGCCCACTGATCTTCAGTCAGTGAAGCAGGCCTCATACCGGCTCACCAACAGAATTGAGGATGCATCTGCCTTTGCCGAACGGGATGCAGAGCGGCGTTCCGAATAATGGATCGCTTGTCACCTGGCAGTCCATATCAAAGACATTCTTCACCAACTGGCAGCTGATGATTGATTCAGGTTTCCCCTGTGCATAAATCTTTTGGTCCCGGATGGCCACGATATTGTGCGCGTAGCGGCAGGCAAGATTCAAATCGTGGAGGACCATGACAATCGTGCGCTCTTCCGTTTCATTCAATTCAAACAGCAGATCGAGGATTTCAATCTGATGGGTCATATCCAAATACGTGGTCGGCTCATCCAGCAGGATGATGTCTGTATCCTGGGCAAGTGTGAGCGCGATCCAGGCACGCTGGCGCTGTCCGCCTGACAATTCATCGACTTTGCGGTGCTGCAGTTCTTCCATTTTTGTTGCCTTCAGTGCATTCTGGACGATTTCCTCATCTTTATGGGACCATTGTTTGAGCCATGTCTGATGCGGGTATCTCCCCTGTTTCACCAGCTGGAGCACCGTCAGCCCCTCGGGAGCCGTCGGTGATTGCGGAAGGATCGCCATCTTACGCGCAACTTCTTTGGTGGACAGCTTGGCAATGGCATCGCCTTCTAAAAGGACAGACCCCTGCTTCGGCTTCAATAAACGCGCGATGGAACGGAGCAATGTCGACTTCCCGCATCCGTTCCCTCCGATGAATACGGTGATTTCCCCTTTGGGAATGTCAATATTCAGTTCATCGATGATTATCCTTTCACCATAAGCCAGGGTTAAGTCTTTCGTTTCAAGCATGCTCATTACGCAGCCAACTCCTTAAGAATTTCTTGTTTTAAATAGAAGATAGATAAAATACGGTGCACCGATTGCGGCGGTGAACACTCCGGCAGGAACCTCGAGGGGCAGGAAAAGCGTCCGGCCGATCAAGTCAGCGAGCATCACCAGGATCCCGCCAATGAGAGCAGATGCCGGAAGCAATGCGCCGTAAGACGAGCCTACCATCCTCCTCGCCATATGAGGGGCCATCAAGCCGACAAATCCGATCCCTCCTGCAAAGGAAACCGCTCCGCCTACCAATACTGTTGCCATGAGAAGAAGGAAGAACCGCTGCCTTTGGACATGTCCCCCAACTCCCTTGGCCAGTTCTTCACCAAGTTCCTGGATATTCAATTGACGTGTGATAAAAAAGCTGATCAGGATGAACGCGATGCTCCATGGAAGGAGGATCGACACATCCTGCCAGTCCGACCCGTTTACAGTACCGGTGATCCAGATATTTGCCTGGCTCGCCCTGTAGATGGGACCCATGATCATCAACAGTGTTGTGACTGCCTGGGTCAAGGCTGAAATCCCGATACCGATCAAAACGAGCCTGACTGGCGAGACGCCTTTTCTCCAGGCAAGAAAATAAACGAGGAAAGCGACTACGGCTGCCCCTATGAAAGCAGCGACCGGCATCCACTGGATGCTGACCGGCAGTGTGCCGTCCTCATTACTGAATATCGTCAAAAATGCGACGACCGCCGCTCCCGCTCCGCCGGTGATCCCGATGATATCCGGAGAAGCAAGCGGATTTCTGATCATTCCCTGCAAAATGCCGCCGGCAACTGCAAGGGCCATCCCCGCAAGGAGCGCGATGATGATCCGCGGCAGACGGAAGGATTTCACGACGAGCTGTTCAAGGCCCGTTCCGCCTTCAAAAAACACACTGACGACATTCCACGGGGCGATCTTCATATCCCCTATCCCGGTACTGACTATCAATACAAGGACAGCCAACACACCAAGTACCGTCACTTTTTTTAATGCGGACATATCGATCAAAAAAGATATTCTATCTTTAAACCAGCGTTTTCCTATGAATCTATTCATTTTAGAACCCCTTCCTGGCCACATACACAAAGAATGGAGCACCGATGACAGCGGTCATCACCCCGACAGGAACTTCCTGGGGCATGATGATGTAGCGTGCAGCTATATCTGCAGTCAGAAGAAGGACCGCGCCCAGTAAACCTGCGTAAGGGATGAGCCATTTGTGATCGACTCCTATCAACTTCCTGGCCAGATGAGGAATGACAATGCCGATGAATCCGATCGGTCCGGCAATCGCGACGGAACCGCCTGCTAAGAGGACGACGATCAATAGCGCCAGGAACTTGATGAGGTTGGTTTTCAACCCCAGTCCCTTTGCTACGTCCTCACCCATTGCTAATATATTCATTTTGCCTGCGAGTATGAGCGCCCCGATCCACCCTGTCAGGATGTAAGGGAAAACCCCTGTCAAGATTTCCAGCTTCCTGCCCTGTACCGAACCGGCAAGCCAGAACAGAACCTGTTCAAGAGCCGATTCATCAAGTACGAGCAGGCCTTGCGTAAAGGACGAGAACATCGCTGTAATCGCAGCCCCTGCAAGGGTAAGCTTCATCGGTGTAAGGCCGTTGTTTCCCGCAGCACTGATCGCATATACGCCAAAAGCGGCAATCCCCGCACCGAAGAACGAAAGCCAAGTGAACGTCTGGAGGTCTGTGACACCGAACATGGTCACGGCGACCACCACCATGAAACCTCCCCCGGCGTTGATTCCGAAAATGCCCGGTGATGCAAGTGGATTCTTCGTCAAGGTCTGCATGAGCACCCCGGAAATGGCGAGTGAAGCCCCTACAACGGCAGCGATGAGCGCCCTTGGAAGACGGATTGTCTGCAGGACCAGATGTTCCGTGGATTGGTCCGGATTCACAAATGACTCAAGTGCCGTCTTCCAGGATGTTTCCGTATAGCCATAGACGATACTCATCCCGATACATAAAATAAGGATGAAAAGCGTCCCTAGAAATATAATGAACTGTTTTTGCGTATTAATCATATGTTTACCTTTCAGGTCACAGTTTACGTAATGGTTAAAATGATTCCTCTTATTCACTTCCTATTTTAGAGAAGATTGGGAGCGCAGTCAATGACTTTGAAAATCATTATCAATTAGTTGTTGACAATGAAAACCTTCTCAACTATGATTATGTTTGTGAATGATAATCATTATCAACAAAACTACTTTTAGGAGGATTCACACATATGAAAGTAAGAAGTTTACTCTCTTTACTGCTGATCGCTTCCCTTCTTTTCCTGGCAGCCTGCGGGAACAAAGAGGAAGAAAAAGATTCATCAGCAAGTAAAGATGACAAAAAAGAAGAAACATACACAGTAGAACACGCTATGGGTAAGACTGAAATTAAAGGGACTCCTGAAAAGGTGGTCATCCTGACAAATGAAGGTACAGAAGCACTTCTTGCAATGGGTGTCACTCCTGTCGGCGCCGTCCAATCATGGACTGGCGACCCTTGGTATGATCACATCGCTGACGATATGAAAGACGTTGAAGTTGTAGGGACCGAAAGTGAATTGAACATCGAAGCAATCGCAAAGCTTCAGCCGGATCTGATCATCGGTACGAAACTCCGTCAGGAAGAGCAGTACAATCAATTGAAAGAAATCGCTCCGACTGTCATGTCTGAAACACTTAAAGGCAACTGGAAAGAAAACTTCGAACTTTATGCAAAAGCATTGAACAAAGAAGAAAAAGGGAAAGAGGTTTTGGCTGAATACGATCAGCGCATCGAGGACCTGAAAGGCAAACTCGGCGATAAGCTGAACCAGGAAGTTTCAATGGTACGCTTCCTTGCAGGCGACGTCCGCATCTATCACAAAGATTCATTCTCAGGTGTCATCCTGGATCAATTAGGATTTGCGCGCCCTGCTGAACAGGATAAAGATGACTTTGCCGAAAAAGGCGTAACAAAAGAACGTATTCCTGCAATGGACGGGGATGTCCTCTTTTACTTCACATATGAAACAGGAGATGGCGAAGCGAACAAACTGGCAGAAGAATGGATCAATGATCCTCTCTTCAAAAATCTTGAAGCAGCCAAAGCTGGTAAAGTATACGAAGTAAGCGACGCAATCTGGAACACTGCAGGCGGCGTAATCGCAGCAAATGAAATGCTCGACGACATCGAAAAGTTCTTCCTGGAGCAATAAGTAAGAGTAATGAAGAGATCAGGGATCATTCCCTGGTCTTTTTTTTGTGTTTAAGAAAGTGATTTTCTTATGTATCCTAGGAGCCTGAGAATAGGTTCGAAGGCAAAGAGTAAAACCGGAAGGAAAATCCAAGTCCCTCCTCATTCATATCAGGAGACTCACGGGTCACCCGCGGAAAGCGAAGTCTTGCACGGAAATCAAAAGCGGTATTGAAAACCGCCTCACTTTAATATTCCCTCTATAAAAATACTTTCCCGCATCCCTTCAACTTTTCATAATTCTCCCTTTTTCGGAAACACTAGTGAATACACCAAGACGAACATGAGGGATTCCTATGTTTTCTTTCTTCAAGAGTAACAAAAATGATAAAAACAAACAGAAGCCATCTTTTAAAAGCATTAAATCAGCTCTTGATAAATCAGCTGATTACCAACATTCTTTCTACCTTAATCCCTTTACTGGGGTAAAATTCAGCCTCCACTTTTTCACGACGCTGATTGATGGGAAGATTCTGCAGGAAGACGTTCTTCCTTATGTACTGTCTAAGGATTTCAATAACCTTGAAGACCTGAAAAAGATCGTCCCGATTGTTGATATCCAATTTTCAGAAGATGAAGCCGTCATCGAACAGAAACTGCTGAATGGCTACACAATGGTGACAATGGATCATACTCATCGAAAATTCGCCTTCATCGCGACAAAAAATGAAATGGGACGCAAAGTGTCACAGCCGGAAGTCGAATTCAGTGTCGTCGGACCGAAAGAGGCATTCGTCGAGTCACTTAGTGACAACCTGAACCTCCTTCGCAAACGGGTACCAGTAAAGGAGCTTACGGTGGAAGAAATGAGTGTCGGGACCATCACTCATACAAGAATTGCCCTGATATATCTTGATGGTCTCGCAGATGAAGCGAATGTAAACACGGTCCGCCAGCGGTTGGATGCTGTTGATTTCGACCAGATTATGGACAGTTCGTTCATTGAACAGCTGATCTCGGATAATACCTTATCACCATTTCCACTGCTTCTTGATTCGGAGCGGCCGGACCGTGTCGCTTCCGTTTTAATAGAAGGAAAAATTGCCATACTGGTGGATGGGTCGCCTCATGCACTGATTGGGCCCACCACGCTTGTTGAATTTTTCAACGCATATGAAGATTATTTTCTTAACTTTATAGTCGCATCCTTCTTCCGTCTTGTACGGGTATTTTCGGTTGCCTTCTCAATTCTGATCACGCCGATCTATGTAGCGGCCCTTACATATCATTATGAGCTGATACCGAAGGACTTGATGGCGACCCTCGTCACATCGAGGCAGGAAATCCCGCTGCCTCCGATACTTGAAGCACTGTTCCTTGAACTTACCATAGAACTGCTGCGGGAGGCGGGGGCGCGGCTTCCGACGAAGGTCGGCCAGACGATCGGTATCGTTGGCGGTATCGTCATCGGGACGGCATCGGTTGAAGCAGGCCTTACGAGTAATGTCCTGCTGATCCTTGTTGCCCTTGCCGCACTGGCTTCATTTACGACACCTGTTTACCGGATGGGTAATACAATCCGTATCCTCCGCTTTCCATTTTTACTTTTGGCGCAGCTGTGGGGACTCCTCGGAATTGTTTTCTGTTTCTGTTTCCTGCTGGGGCATCTGATGAATCTGACCTCACTCGGACGGCCATTCCTGGAGCCTTTATACCCGCCGCGTTTAACGGATCTGAAGGACGCTCTCATACGGTTTCCATTTTTCAAGCAGCCAGACCGCCCTTCATTTCTGAGGACAAATAAATCCACACGATTCAATCCTTCCGAAGGGAAGAAAAAGCTTGATATCGACGAATGATTGGAGGTGCTGTAATGCAGCCGATTCCTGAAAGCAGAAAGGTCTCCCCTTTTCTCGTATTCTTTCTTATACATTCAATCCAGGTCGGAGCCGGGGTATTGGGCTTTCAGCGGATCATCTCGCAGGTTGCAGGATATGATGGGTGGATTTCAGTGATTCTCGCCGGAATCACTACCCATATTATCATGTTCATCATGTATCTATTACTGGATAAAGGCGGAGGCGACCTTGTTGAAGCACACGCCCTTGTTTTTGGAAAATGGTTTGGTAAGTTATTGGATCTTATCTTCGTCCTTTACTTTACATTACTCGTAATAACCATTCTGAGAACCTATATCGAGGTTGTCCAAGTGTGGATGTATCCGAGGCTCAGTACCTTTTATTTTGCCCTTGCCTTTATGATCCTGGCATATTATATCGTCTCTGGAGGAGTAAGGAGTATTGCAGGAGTGGCATTTTTCGGGATCGTTCTTCCAAGCTATCTGTTGTTGACGTTCGCATTCACCTTCCCGTTCAGTGATTTCCGTAATCTCCTCCCCGTCTTTGATCATTCGATTAAAGATATCATGTTGGCCACAAAAAATATGTCGCTGACGTTTCTCGGATATGAGTCGATCCTGATGCTCTACCCATTCATTAAAAACGCAAAGAAATCACAGAAATATGCTCATTGGGGACTGTTCACCACTACAATGGTGTACGTTTTCATTGCCCTTATTTCCTTTGCCTTCTTCAGTGAAAAGCAGCTGGCAAAGACGGTATGGGCGACTTTATCAATGTGGAAAATCGTTGAGATGCCTTTTGTTGAACGATTTGAGTATATCGGGATAGCCAACTGGTGCCTGATCATCCTGCCGAACGTCTGTATCGCTTTGTGGTGCGGGAGCAGGATCATGAAGAGGACCACCTTCCTCAAACAGCGTCATTCGGTCTGGATTCTATCGGCAATTGTCATCGGCACCCTCACATTCTTGACAAATCGCCAACAGGTAAACTTTTTGAATACCTTTTCAGGGGAAGTCGGTTTCTATATCAATTACGGGTACATCCCCCTTCTCCTCTTATTGGTGATCATCATGAAAAAGGTGAAAAAGAAGTCATGAAAAAACAACTGACATTATGTATCATACTGCTATTACTCCTGACAGGCTGCGTCGAAAGGGAGATCCTTGATGATTTGAATATTGAAACCGCCAAAGGGTACGATCTTGTGGATGAAAACACCATAAAGGGGACAGCTTTATTTCCTGTTTATATAAAAGTCGGGACCATCGAAAACAGGACCCTTTCAGCCGAAGCCCCATCCACCCGGGAAGTACTGGAGACATTATCCCGGAAGTCCCAGCAGCCTCTCGTCCGGGGAAGCCTGGATGTCGTGCTGATCGGAGATGAGTTGGCAAAGAAAGGAATCCTCGATGTCGCCGATTCCCTTCAAAGGGATGCAAGCATCGGGGCTCGTGTGATGCTGGCCGTTACCGAGGGAAATGCAGGGGATATCCTGGAAGGGGATTACGGGATCAGAGGGAACGGGATGTTCATATCGAATCTCCTCCATCAGAACATCAAGAGGAGGGAACTTCCTGAAACCAATCTGCATATGTTTCTCTTTGATTATTATCAAGAAGGCCAGACCCCTTATCTGCCCATCATCAAACAAGTCTCCAACGATACACTTGAAGTCACAGGTATAGCCTTGATGGATGATGACAAGATGATCGACAGGGTCGCTTCCGATGATATGTTCTTTTTCAAACTTCTGGTGGATAAGCTTTCAGAAGGAAGCCATGTGGTAAAGCTTGGCGGTAAAGACGGAAGCACGGAGCAGCGAGTCGAAGCGGCGGTAACGAGCATTAAATCGAAGCATAAGATCAAGGTAGTGAATAAAACGGATCCTGTAAAGGTTACCATCAAAATCACTATTAATGGGATTATTAAAGAATACACAGGAAAAAGCTTAACACCGAAGAAAATCAAAGAAATAGAAGATAAGATGTCATCTGATATTGTCGACCATTCAGAAAAACTGCTCGCACGGTTCCAGGAGCTGGGGATCGACCCCATCGGTATCGGACAGCTGCAAAAACACGGAATGCGAGGGTTTGATATAAAAAAATGGGAAAAGTCATTATATCCAAATGTCCAGTTCGATATTAAACCTAATGTAAACATACTTGAGTCAGGGACGGTGGAATAGGATCGTGCAGACAGAAAAAAGAGGAGAGGTGCCGAATGATCGCACCACTCCTCTTTTGCTTTATTAAAAATGGACGACCTTTCCATAAGATGAACTTTCCTTGCAGGCTTCGATGATCCTGATTACTTCAAGGGCTTCTGCTGCTTTTACCGGTGACGTATCATTATTCCTGATGGCCTCACGGATTCCTTGATAAAAAAGAGTGTAGTCTCCTTTTTCAGAAGGTAGTTTTACGGTGTCCACCTTTTTGCCGTCCGTAACGGATAACGTCCCCCAAGCACTTTCATTCTCCTGTCCCCATGATTCCGAATATGGGTCGAGACCCTCTTTCAGGTCTGCTTCCTGTCGGTCCATACCGTATTTCATATAGCTCCCGCTGCGGAAGTGCACCTGATAGCGGGGTCCGGGGTCAAGCACCATTGAGCGGGAATTGAGGGAAACCCTCATCCCTTCATATCCCATTACGATATGGAAGTAATCTTCCGCCTTATCCTGATCGCGCTGTGAAAACACATCTGCAAATACCCATTGAGGCGTACCGAACAGACAAAGTGCCTGGTCGATCAAATGTGAGCCAAGGTCATACAACACTCCCCCGCCATCGATTTTATTCTCTTTCCAGCGGTCCTTCACCTGAGGGCGGTAGCGGTCGAAATGGGCTTCGTATGTCGCAACTTTCCCCAGCCGTTTTTCTTCTAAAAGCTTTTTGATTGTGAGGAAGTCAGCATCCCAGCGCCGGTTATGGAAAACAGACAAGAGGAGGCCTTTTTCTTCGGCCAGTGCGATCAGCTCTTCTCCCTCGGAACTTGAGGTGACGAACGGTTTTTCCACCACCACATGTTTCCCGGCATGCAGAGACTGCTTGATCATGCTGTAATGCAGATGGTTCGGTGTCGTAATGACAACAAGCTCGATGTCTTCCTGAAGCAGTTCATCCAATGTTTGAACCACCCTGGCACCTTCTATGTCTTTCTGGACTTTCTCCTTGTTTGAAGACATGACTGTATGTATATGATAGTCCTTGGAATGCTGCAGAAGAGGACGGTGAAAGCTTTGTCCTGAAAATCCGTAGCCTGCAAGTCCAACGTTGATCGGTTTCATTTTATCACCTGAATTTCTATAGAATGTATCCATTATACTATCATGTCCTGTACAGATCTGGGAAATGCTTTGCAGGCCTGGATCTGATATCTTGCAGTTTACGTAAAGTTGCGCGTAAGGTTAAAATAAGAGGGAAAGGGGGGTTACAAATGCAATCGATCAAAAACAAAGAAACGTTCGAAGAAATCATTTCTTCAGAACAGCCCGTAATCGTTAAATTCCATGCAGACTGGTGCCCTGACTGCCGCCGCATGGACATGTTCATTGATGAAATCATGGAACAATACAATCAATATAAATGGTATGACATCAACAAGGACGAACTTCCGGAGATAGCGGAAAAGTATGACGTCATGGGGATCCCGAGCCTGCTCGTCTGGAAGAACGGCGAAAAGACCGCCAATCTTCACAGCGCGAATGCAAAAACGCCGGATCAGGTGACAGACTTCTTGGAATCCTTGTAATGACAAAGCCAGTCCTCCGCTTTACCGGGGGACGGGCTTTAAGCATTTTAGCAGGATTGGATGAGTTACTCATGAACGTTTCCATGCTCATCGACCGTAACGGTTCTGATGACCGTCCGTTGGAACCGCTCCCCCTGTGCTGTCGTTCCCTCTAAGTCAATCGTGATGTTATGGATGCCTTCACCGTATCCTGCAAGGGTTTCCGGGTTGAGATCCGCCGGTTGAGCCTTTTTCCCTGATGGGAAGTGGGAAAGATGAATTTGTTTTTCAATATCCACTATCCCTGTCATCTTCACTTCCTTACTATCGGACTCAGCCACTTTAACGCTGATGATTTCATCCATCCCCACATTCACCCCGCCTGAAAAGATGACATTCAACAAATAGGACTCCCGTGAATCATTCCTTGCCTCCATCACCCATCTGCCCTTAGCCGGTGACGGGATGATGATCGAATGGTGAAGTGCATTTGGAAAGAAACCGGTCTCATCACCCGCTGTGACAAAACGGACATGCCGCCTGCCATCAGGGTCCGTCAATACATAGGAGGCATCGTTTGAAGAACTGACCCAATCAACCGTCAGCTCCTCCACCCCATCTTCCACATAGAACCGTTCTGCTGCGACACCCGTATACACCCCTCCCTTATGGAGGACGGAAACGGGCAATTCCTTTTCAATCGATTCAGCGGAAATGGCAACAGGAAGTTCTTCCACTTCCTCAAGAACCAATTTTTCTATATAAGGAAAGATTTCATCTCCCAGTTTGATCGTCTTGTGGGTCCAGTCACCAACCATCACTTCCTCCCCATAAGGAAGCCGGGAGCTCTTCACCGTCACTGCACCGTCACTTGGACCGAACCGCCTCAAATACAAACCGCCCCAAAACAACTCTGATCCCATGCTGCCCCAGCCGGTACCGCCGAATGTATAAAAAGGTGAATGCCCCCGCTCCATGTTGTCATCCGTCCGTTTCCGGTAGGCTTTCATATAGCCCGTCTGCAGGGAAAATACCGCTTCACTCCTGCTGCCGAGCGTATCTGCGATCCAGTCTGCCCACTTGCTGAACGCCAAATCTGCAAGCTGGGATCCGTGATGAGGGGTCGATAAGGTGATCACCCGCTTCACAAACTGCGAGGCATCATGATAAACCATTGCCGTCTGGGCATCGATCCCTCCCTTGCTGTGAGCCACAATCACCACTTCACTTTGAAAAGATACAGAAATCTCCTTCAGTTTTTCAGCCAGCAGCAGTCCATTCGACCACATATCCGCCGTTCCTGAAAGATTGATGAACGCTGTGCGGTATCCTTTTGCACGTGCTGTTTCACGGATATCATTCCCATCAACGTTCCATGTTGCAGATGTCGTGTTTATACCATGAATGAAAAGGATCGGATAGCTGCCGGGCTTAATATCGTCAGGTTCCTCCCCCGGATACCAGCTACCCGGAATGGTTTCACCGGCTGTGCCCGGTGACATACTGGAATTTAGAGACTCCTTCATAAACCCGCCCCCTTCTTCTGTTTATAGTTTCTTTATTCCACACCTGAAAACCTTTAAATGGCTTCCATCTTTTAAAATCGGGACTTCATCCCCATGCATATCCATCACCCTTTTTTCCAAAACTAAAGTGACTAGATGAAGGAGGAATGACAAATGACGAAAAAAGATAATAAAGGAAGCAGCAACCAGAACTCCCCGAAACGGGGGACAACTGAATTTGCTGCGGAACTGACAAGCGGGGATAACAGCAAGGGCAATAAACATAACAAGGACCAAAAGAACAAGTCCGACTGAAGAATTGATCCCGTTAAACATAAGGAGGATGCCAATCATGGAACTTAAACGTGCGAAACAAATTTTATCTTCGTCAGCGGACATAGAAGTGAAATATCAAGATGCGTCTGTATGGATCGATGAAGTAATGGAAGACGGACAGACAGCAGTGGTACATCTGCGCGGTCCGCTTGAAGAGAGATCACAGGTAAGCATTGCGGATTTGCAAGAAGGATAAAGAAAGCCACGCGGCGATACCGCGTGGCTTTTCACATTATTTATTCTCTTTGATTTTTCCTTTATTCTTTAAAATTTCGAAAATCAACTGAGCCTGATCCGTATTGTCGATCATCCCTGCAAACTTTTCTTTCTGGGGACCGAATGCATAGACAGGTACGTCATCCCCTGTATGTCCATCCGTCGTCCAGCCAGTACCGGAACGTGTATCGAAGATCCTTTCGATTGCATTATCGATTTCCACTTTATCCTTCGTCGCCGCTGCTTCTTTTACAGAAGAAATTTCTTCGTCTGTCAATTCAAGGTCGACATATTGAGAAAGCGTTTCTTCTACAGATGCGCCGTTCGCGATTTCTTCTGCCATGAAGTCAGGCGTGCGTTTCGCAGCATCGATCACGTTTGGATCCCAGTTATAGTCACCATCCGAACCGATTGAGAATCCGCCAGTTGAGTGGTCAGCCGTCACGACGACCAGGGTCTCACCATTTTCTTTGGCAAAATCACGTACTTTTTCAAATGCTTTTTCAAAGTCCCTCATTTCACTCATAGAAGCGACAACATCATTATCATGTCCGCCCCAGTCGATCTGGCTTCCTTCCACCATCAGGAAAAATCCGTCTTTGTCAGATTTCAGGCGGTCAAGTGCAGATGTAGTCATATCAGCAAGACTTGGCTGTTTTTCATCGCGGTCGATCATCTTATCCATACCTGACTCGGCAAAAAGACCAAGGACCTGTTCATTATCATCATTCTTCATTTCTTCAGTTGACTTCACATAGCTGTATCCGTCTTTCTTGAATTCTTCAGCCAGATTACGGTCTTCACGTTCGAAGAAGTCCGTTCCACCGCCAAGCATAACATCGATTTTATGTTCACCCTTGATCATTTCATCAAAATAATCATTGGCTATTTCATCTTCATTTTTACGGCTTTCATCATGCGCACCGTAAGAAGCAGGTGTTGCATGCGTGATTTCAGAAGTTGAAACAAGACCTGTAGACATGCCGTTTTCCTTTGCCTGCTCAAGGACTGTTTTAACATCAGATTTATCATTATCAACAGCAATCGCATTGTTATACGTCTTCACCCCGCCGCTCATCGCTGTTGCTGCCGCTGCTGAATCCGTTACATTTTCTTTTTCATCTTCAGGATATGTGGACTGCAGTCCCACAAGATACGGATCAAATGCCGTTTTCTCGAATTCCGGTGTATCCGGATTGTCATTCATATAACGAAGGGCTGTTGTATAAGGGACACCCATGCCGTCACCAATCATGAAGATGACATTTTTGGCTTTCCCGTTTTTAGATTCTTTCGCTTGCGCCTCAGGGTTGTCCTGATTCATACCGATCACACTTCCGATTGCCAATGATGAAACAACTGCCAAAGGAAGGATCTTCTTCATGGATTTTTTCATTTCGCGACCTCCTAGATTATGAATACAGTTACTAGGATAGTAGAGAATTATAAAGAATTATTTTCAAAGAGACGACAATCTTGTAAAAGATTTGTAAATGTAAAAAGGCCCGCCCCGCTTCCCATTTACGGAGTGCGGTTCGGGCCTTTGTCTATTCCCTTACAAGAGGCAGGGTGCAGCACCTGAAGGAGCCGCCTGATTTGATGATTTCCGAGAAGTCGGTTTCAATGACCTTGAAGCCCTTTTCTCTTATTCTTTCATTCAACTCTCCATTCTGCGGGAGGCTGACAATCGTCTTGTCACCAATGGCAAGGACATTGGGTCCCATACGGAACTGTTCCTTCTCGCTTACTTCGATGATGTTGTAGTGCTCTTTGATTTTTTCCAGATCTTTTTTCGAAAAAGCAGGCGGATAAACGAGTGCCGCTTCTTCCGAAATGATCGTGAACACACAATCAAGGTGCAGGATATCACTCCTCAAAGGAAGTGCATGGACGGTATAGTCGGGGAGCAGTTTTTTTAGGGCCTGGACCGCCAGACGGTTCGTGCGTCCGCTTATTCCGACCCAGACATTTTTACCGTCTACCAGTACATCCCCTCCTTCGATTGAATGGGCAGCCAGATGGGTATGCGGGATCTTTTGTTCCTCGAGCCATCCGAGAAGAACCTTCACTTCTCCTTTTCTAAGCTCTGTATTCATCGATGAAACGATGAGTTCATTCCCGATGCAGAATCCGATATCCCTTGTGAATACCTGCTCGTTCATTTCCTTTCGAGGTGTGAGGTGATGCACCTCAGCGCCGTTTTCTTCAAGGATTTTCACAAACTGCTCATGCTGGTGCACGGCTTTATCTATATCGATGTTATCTTTCATAAAATGTTTTTGTGTTTCATTGATGATTTCCGTGATTCTCATGTTTTGAGGTGAAACCACCAATACCTTTTTTAATTTTCCGTATTCAGAAGGACAATTCAGAGCATTGTCCTGGACTGTTTCTCTAGACAGGTTCATAGGGTTTTTTACCTCCCAAAATTTTTCATTACGGAGGACTATTCCCCGTTTGGGAAGGGATGAAACCTTGGAAATAATATAGATTCCCCTACACATTTTTCCTTCTAATAAACCAAATGCAATTAAATCTATTTAAGAAATCCAAAGATCACAATACCTGTAGAAATCGGTTAACAATGCCGCTAATGATTTCCGTGCAAGACTTCGCTTTCCGCGGGTAGCCCGTGAGCCTCCTCGGCAAGCCTGCGGGAAGAAAAGCGGAGGGGCTTTGCCCAGAGGCGGTTGGCATAAGGCGAATCGTCCACGAAGGCGTTCTTTGCCTTCTTGGTCGGTTTGACTTATGACATGTGCCTCTAAGCCCCGCAGCTAGACAAGTCTCACATAAGCTACTCTTCCCGCAGGAGTCTTCGTCTTGCACTCCAATCAACCGCTGGAACAAGTTAAAGCTGAACAATTCGGCATACTTAAAACATTTTTCAATATTAAATTGAATTAATTCAGGAAATGGGAACACTAAAATGAGGTGATGGTGATGCGAATTTTTGTCTATTTTTTAATAGGGCTCTTTCTTTTCTCAAATCCTGCTTTAGCAGGGAAAAAGATTAGAGGATATGATATTGTTAGTCAGGACAAAAATGAGAATATAACCCTATACGGTAAGAAAACGAATGGATTATACAGGGGATTCAAGATTGATTTCAAAGGGGAAATTTATACAAAGCCTTTTTGGAATAGCGAAATAAGCCCTTCCTTCCCTCCACAAATATTCTACTCAGACATAAATACTGACGAAAAAGAAGAATTTTCCATTACCTTGACGAAGGGGCATGGAACAGGAGTCCTATTGGAAGATGTTCATGTTTTCCACACAATTGACAACGGATTATGCGAAGTGATTGTAGATAACCCTTTAGCAATCATTAATAAGAATGTTAAAACAAAGCTTTCGAATCAAGAAGCAGAAATTCAAATAGACAAAAGGAAGTATAAAGTTGATTTGCTTCCATTTGGAGTCAACCCTGAAAATTTGTTTGAGGATATAAGTTTTGGGAGCAATATTGATTATGAAGTAATGAACCATAATCTTATGGTTAAAGTAACCGGACAAATATCACCAGCTATGTTTATTGGGGATATTATCATCACTTATGAATATCTTGCTAAAATGTATCAAGCGAAATCTATCGAATTTATAACGGATATTGATAAAAATCCTTTTTATGGACCAGTGACACAGGAAGAGATATTTAACCCGGGAAAAAAACAAAGAAAGGACCACACATTTTAGATTTCTCTAATTTGTGTGGTCCTATTTCCCTCAATTACTGAGTTTGCACAAGTTCCCTTTTATTTGTTAAGATGATATTAATTGTTGTTATTTGAATTGTTGTTTGAACGGTTGGAGCCGCCTGAATTTGAGTTTCTGCCGCCTTTTTCACCGATGTCCTGGTAGAAATCTTTATCATGATTATTCGAGGTGGCTTCTCCGCCTTTTTCTCCGATCTCCTGATAGAACTCTTTATCGTGATTGCGTGACGTAGCTTCTCCGCCTTTGCGCCCCGCTTCTTCATAACTCATTTTATTATTGTTTTTACTGTTATTGTTGTTATTACTATTATTATTGTTTGCCATTTTGTTTCCTCTCCTTTAAATGTAATAGTCTCCATGACGTTTACCGGAAATGACGTTTCTATGACAATAGACTTTTTCGAATGCTTATGTTTTAGCTGTTGTTTGAGCTGCTGGATCCTGAGTTAGAGCTGTTGGACCCTGAGTTTGAATTGTTGCTTCTTGATTGATTTGAATTCCCTGAGTTGCTGGAATTTCTGCCGCCTTTCTCACCGATGTCCTGGTAGAATTCTTTATCGTGATTCTGGGAAGTAGCCTCTCCGCCTTTTTCTCCGATTTCCTGATAAAATTCCTTATCGTGCTTGCGGGCAGTTGCTTCTCCGCCTTTACGTCCTCTTTCCTCGCGGCTCATGTTTCCGTTATTATTGTTGTTATTGTTGTTGTTTCGATTATTGTTGTTTGCCATTTCGTTTCCTCTCCTTTAAATGTAATAGTCTCCATGACGTTTACCGGAAATGATGTTTCTATGACAATTTTTAGCTGTTGTTGGAGCTGTTGGATCCTGAGTTGGAGCTGTTGGACCCGGAGTTTGAATTATTGCTTCTTGATTGATTTGAATTCCCTGAGTTGCTGGAGTTTCTGCCGCCTTTTTCACCGATCTCCTGGTAGAATTCTTTATCGTGATTCTGGGAAGTCGCCTCTCCGCCTTTTTCCCCGATTTCCTGATAGAATTCCTTATCGTGATTGCGGGCAGTTGCTTCTCCGCCTTTACGTCCTCTTTCCTCGCGGCTCATGTTTCCGTTATTATTGTTGTTATTATTGTTGTTTCGATTATTGTTGTTTGCCATTTCGTTTCCTCTCCTTTAAGTGTGATTAGTGTGATAACCAATGACTCTTCAGAAAATGATGTTTCCAATGACTTTCCATAAACCTAAGCAGAATTCTCATAAACTGTCACCTTCACTATGGCTTGTCTTTTCTTTTAAAACGGTATGCCATATTGCAAGAATCCTCCTTTGATTTTTGATGTTACATTTGCTTGTTTACCATCTATTTGGAAAGATAAACATGGCGATGTGGAATAAATATTTGTATATTTCCTCGATGCCCAATAGGACGCGGCTTCCTCATCCGAAAAAATTTTTCGAATAATTTGTTTACAAACACCCTCCCCCGTTTCCATAAAAAAATGACGTGCGTGTACACGTCATTTTTCTATTTCTATCTAATGAACCATCCGGTCCCGGTCCTTCCAAAATTCTTTCCTTATCACGACCTTTTGGATTTTTCCGGAGGCCGTCTTCGGTAGTTCCTCCGCAAAAGTAATGCCTTTTGGCGCTTTGAAATGTGCCAGCTTCTCCCGGCAGAAAGAGATGAGCTCTTCTTCAGCAAGATTATGTCCGTCGCGGAGGACGACCACCGCGTGCGGGACTTCCCCCCATCTTTCATCCGGAACGGCAACCACCGCTGCTTCAAGGACGCCCGGATGTTCATAAAGCGCCCCCTCCACTTCGATCGAGGAGATATTTTCCCCGCCGCTGATGATGACGTCTTTCATACGATCGACAATCTCGATATAACCGTCTCCGTCCACAACCGCCATATCCCCCGTATGGAGCCACCCATCCCGGATCGCTGCATTCGTCGCTTCCGGATTTTTAAAATAGCCCTCCATGACCGTGTTCGTCCTGGTTACGATTTCTCCAATCGCTTTCCCGTCATGAGGGACCTCGTTCCCTAACTCATCTACGACCTTGACCTTGGCGCCGATCATGCTGTATCCCGCTTTGGCCTTTAACCGATACTTCTCTTCATTGGTTTTTTCCAGTTCCATGGAACGGATTGCAGAAGTGGTGATGAGCGGAGAAATCTCCGTCATCCCGTACACCTGGATAAATTCCCACTTCAGGTCCTCTTCCACTTTTCTCACAAAAGCAGGAGGAGGTGCAGAACCTGCGATGACGACCCTCAGCGGCTGATTGATGGCCGGCTTTTCAGATTCATATTGTTCAAGGATCATATTGAGGACAGTCGGGGCCATATGCATGACCGATACGCCGTGTCTCTTCACTTTTTCTAAAATAAGCTTGGGGTCGACCTTCCTCAGCATCACTTGAGTGGCACCGTTCGCCGTGTAATAAAAAGGTGAGCCCCAGCCGTTCACGTGGAACATCGGCAGCACATGAAGAAGAGTGTCCTGATCCGATACCTTAAGGTGGTGCATGCTGGACAGTGCGTGAAGATAATTTGAACGGTGCGTGAGGAGGACTCCCTTCGGATCACCGGTCGTACCGCTCGTGTACAGCAGGGAAGCGATATCCGATTCTTCAAGCGGCACCCGGTCGAATGGTTCGGTGCCGTACTTCCCCCTCCACTCGTCATATCCAGGATAATCGTCCTGAGAATCGCCGTGGATGATCACGTGTTTCAGGTTTGACACTTTCGACAGGATCGGTTGAACGAGCGGATACAATTCTTCATCCACAAACAATGCCTTACTTTCACTGTGGGTCAAAATGAATTGATAGTCCGCAGGCTTGAGACGTGTATTCAGAGGGGTCATCACTCCGCCGACTCCGTATACCCCGTAAAACCCTTCGAGCATCTCCGTCGTGTTCGGCGCGAGGTAGGCGACTTTATCCCCTTTTTTGAGTCCAAGTTCCTGCAGCCCCCGGGATAATTGGTTTACACGGGCATTCAGCTGTTTATATGTAAGTCTTTTTTCATCATCGATGATCGCAGTCTTATCCCCGTATTGCTCCACCGCCCGATCAAGAAAGTCCGTTAATACTAAAGGTACATGCATGCTGTCATTCCATCCCCTTCCCAAATTAGTAAAGCGTTTACTTTATTTTAAAGGGAATGTGTGAGAGATATCAAGTTAGTTGTGTCAATTTTCTGATAAGTTTCAAGGGAAGTAGGAGAATGTGTGGGATTGAAGCTGATTTTAGGTGAATTTGGGGATTGGAGCTATATTGCAGAGACAATTTTTGCTGGTTTGAAGGCGGGGAGAGGGAGAAATCCAGTCAGAAAAGGGGTTGGGAGCTTATTATAAGACCTGATGGACTGGAAAATTGGTTAGGAACAGGTAGAGTTGGAAGGAAAATGGTAAAACTTTTAATTTCGGGTCAAAATCTTCGAATTTCAGGCAATAATCTTTTAATTTCCACTCTTAATCTTCGAATTCTCCCCATTATTCTTTCGATTCTGCGATTAATTCCGTCACTTACCAAATTAATCCATAAAACCGCAACTTAAAAAGCATGGCAGCGCATTATCACGCCACCATGCTTTTTCCAATAATTAAGACCGTCCTCTTCTTCCGCCTGTACCCTGGCTTGAGCTGCCGCTGCGCCCGCCGGATCTCCCGCCGGTCCCTCGTCCGCCGCCTCTGCCAGCCGATGACGATCCTCTTCCAGATGGATTCCTGCCATCAGATCTAGCAGCTGAACGATTGCTTGATCCGTGTCTGCCATCAGGTCTATCACCCGAACGTCCGCTCGTTCCACTTCTGCCGTCAGACCTGCCAGCTGAACGGTCGCTCGTCCCGCGTCTGCTGTCAGAGCCGGCACCCGAACGTCCGCTCGAACCTCGTCCACTGCCTCTTCCGGAGGATGTCCGTTCACC
Source organism: Rossellomorea oryzaecorticis (assembly GCF_045897515.1). NCBI lineage: Bacteria > Bacillati > Bacillota > Bacilli > Caryophanales > Bacillaceae > Rossellomorea > Rossellomorea oryzaecorticis. Next base: position 70,610 of record NZ_JBJOSA010000003.1, read on the forward strand.
GTCACGGCCGCCTGATCCGCGTCCGCTTTTCCTGCTGCGTTCCCGGCTCTCCTGAATTTTACGTTCCCTTCTATCCTTGGCACTTTCATTGTTCCCTTTACCGCGGGACGGGGATGGGTTGCTTTCAGCAGCAGCCGCCACTTCCACCTCACGCCTCGGCAGCGAACGCTCGATGCCCTTTTCGATCATTTCGAGTGCCTGCTTATCCTTCAATGCCGCAAACGTGATGGCGAGTCCGTCATTTCCGGCACGCCCCGTCCGGCCGATCCGGTGGATATAACTTTCCACATCCTCCGGGATATCGTAGTTGAAGACGTGCGTGACGCCTTCAACGTCAAGGCCGCGGGCCGCAACATCCGTGGCGATCAATAGTTGGATTTTGGCGTCGCGGAACTTTTTCATGACCGCTTCTCTTTTCGCCTGGGAAAGGTCACCGTGAAGCTCATCGACAAGGAATCCCCTTGCCTTAAGATCCATGTGCAGTTTGCTTACCCGCCTCTTCGTCCGGCAGAAAATGATGCCGAGAAACGGCTGGACGTCGTGGATCGTTTGACTGAGGGCATCAAGTTTCTGACGGTCGGTCGTTTCGATGACTTCCTGCTGGATTTCCTCGACGATCTTTTCCTTTTCCCGGATCTGAACGTTATGAGGGTTGTTCATATAGCGCTTCCCTATTTTCCGGATGTCCTTTGACATCGTCGCCGAGAACAGGGCGGTCTGCCTCGTATAAGGCGTCTCTCGGATGATTGCCTCGACCTCATCGAAAAAGCCGATATGGAGCATTTGATCCGCTTCATCCAAGACCAGGAATGACACTTCAGTGAAATCGACCGTCCCGCGGCGTACGTGATCAAGGATCCGTCCCGGTGTTCCGATGACGATGTGGACCGCCTTATTTGTCAAACGCTTGATCTGTTTCTCGACGTCCTGGCCGCCGTAGACCGCAAGCACATTGATGTCTTCTTTTGATGCAGCCAGCAGCTGGTTGAGTTCAGCCGTCACCTGGATCGCCAGTTCCCTTGTCGGAGTTACGATGAGGGATTGGATGCTTTCTTTTTCTTTATCGATACTCGCAAGCATCGGCAGCAGGAAGGCCATTGTTTTCCCCGTGCCGGTCTGTGCCTGTCCAATAACATCTTCGCCATTTAATAAAACAGGTATCGTTTCAACCTGGATCGGTGTCGGTTCTGTAATGGATTGTTCTTTTAATGCTTCTGTGTACTTGGGCTGAATCCCCAAGGATGTGAAATCGTTCAATATGGTCACCTCTTCCCCCTCATTATACCCCTATCCTTTCTATAAAAATAGGGCACTGTGCTATAATGAAAAAATCGTTGTAATAGAAATGAGGAATGAGCATGCTGACCTTCCAGGAAAAACTGGATATCATTGAAACATTCGATGAACTGACCAAAAAAGAGGTGTCTCTCAACCGGGTGAATTTTCACTTTGAGGACAGCCTTTATGATAAAACAGTCGTTGTATACCACCTGCATCCGAATGGAAACGGATTTGTCTACACCGGGGAGCTTCCCCAATATGAATCTAATGCAAAGGGTCTTGTGAATATCCGCGACTATACTGAAGAAGAGATCCGTACCATCATCACCGCCTCGATCACTTATTTATCCCAGGAAGAAGAAATCGAGCCTGCTGCCCAACAAACATGGAAAGATTCCGAAGGCCACACCCTTCTTCTCGTGGAAGAAGACGACCGCTGGAACATCTATGCCGGTGAAAACCTTGAGGACAGCTTCGGCGGATATGATGAAGCTGCTTTGTATTTGAGGGAAGAAGGATTTAAGATCCGATAATATTTTTTTCAAAATAACCCAGTCATATCAATAACAAACAACCCGCGGAGAATCCGTTGCCATTCCCTGTTTGCCCATGGATGAATATACTGGGGATAACTGCCCAACCAAAAGAGAAGGAGAGTTACAGATGAAAGTATTAGCGCTGCTCGGAAGTACGAGAAAAGACGGGAACTCCGAATACCTTGCGAAAAAAATCGTCGAGGGGACCGACCATACCATTGTGTCGCTTGCAGATTTGGATATTAAGCCAATCGTGGATATGAGACATACAGAAGAAGGATTCTCACCTGTCGAAGATGATTATGAGGAACTCGTTGAATTGATTCAGGAACACGACATCCTTCTGTTTGCAACTCCGCTTTACTGGTACGGTATGAGCGGGCCGATGAAAAACTTCTTCGACCGCTGGAGTCAATACTTGCGCGATGAACGGTTCAACTTGAAAGAAGAACTGACCAAGAAAAAAGCCTATGTCGTCATCAGCGGCGGACCAAGCGCCCGCATCAAGGGACTTCCGCTTGTTCAGCAGTTCAATTACATCTTTGAATTCGTGAACATGGAATTCGCAGACTATATGATCGGTGCCGGCGTACGCCCTGGTGAAGTGGCCACCGACCTTGCCGCGCTTGAAAAGGCGGAGCGCTGGAACGCTTTGTTCAGATAAAATAACATCGAAGTTCAGCCCTGAGATTTGATAAAGCTGAACACAATTGCAGTGAAGGATGATCCATGGGATCATCCTTTTTTGTTTATTCAGCCTTCAATTGGAAACATTATGATTATACCAACCATCGGAGGCACGACATGAATTTACCGACAATCCATACAAACATATGGGATGCGATCATCGCGATCCCCATCATCATTCTCATCACCCAGGGCATAAAGCTTGCATTCAGACCCCCGGCATTCCTCGTCCCGAATATCGCGGTCATTCTGGGATTGCTCATTTCCATTTTCATCAGCCATAAAGGACATCTCGTAGTCGGAATCTTCATGGGCTTTTTTTACGGATATGCCGCTATCGGAAATTATGCTTCGTTAAAGACCACTTTCCTCGCATACCGGAGACAGCGGGAGATCGTGGAATGAGGAGCACATTGGCAGGTTTAGCCCGAACCTGAATAGTAAAAAGTAAGAGTGAACAAATCTTAAATAGGAGTGATCAGAATGGACGCATTATATACAGCAAAAGCAACCGCAAACGGCGGCCGGCAGGGAAAGGTAAAAAGCAGCGACGGGGTATTGGAATTTGACCTTGCCATGCCAAAATCCCTCGGGGGAAGCGGGGCTGAAGGAGCGACGAACCCTGAACAGCTCTTTGCGGCAGGATATTCAGCCTGTTTCGACAGTGCCTTGAACCTCGTGGCAGGACAGGAGAAAAAGAAAATAGACTCGGAAGTCACTGCAGAAGTTTCGATCGGAAAAGATACAGACGGAGGATTCAAACTGGCAGTCGTCCTCTCCGTTTCAGTCGGCGGCTTAGAATTGGATGAAGCGAAACAGCTTGTGGAAAAAGCGCATGGTGTCTGCCCTTATTCAAAAGCCACAAGAGATAATATCGAAGTCAAACTGAATACATCCACACATTAAGACTACCGGGGAGGCTCTTTAACAGCCTCCCCCTGTTTTGTTGAAACATTACGTTTCAACAATTCTATAAGAGGGAATGCAATAGTCACAAAGAAGCTGACAGTTAGGGGATAAAGAAAATGGAACTACATAATGGGAAATTATTTTGGCCCACCACTTATAATGATACAGAAAAAGAGTTCGATACTCATTACGATGTCGCAATCATCGGCGGAGGAATGTCCGGGGCTCTCTGTGCCTATGTGCTTTCCCGTGAAGGATTAAAAGTGGCCATCATTGAAAAAAGGCAGCTTGCATCCGGCAGTTCGTCTGCAAACACCGGGCTTCTGCAATTTTCAAATGACATCATGCTCCATGAATTGATCGACGAGATCGGGGAGGAGCAAGCGGTCCGTTTTTATAAATTATGTCAGGAAGCGGTCGGACACCTGGAAGAAGTGGCGATGACCCTGCCCGTCTCACCGGAATTCACCCGCAGGAAGAGCATCTATTATGCGAGCTCGCCGCTGCATCTGCCAAAGCTGAAAAAAGAATATAAAACTTTGAAGGAGCACGGTTTCCCGGTGGAATACTGGTCCAAGAAAGATATGAAGGAACACCTCCCGTTCTCCAAATCCGGGGCGCTGATCACCCACGGGGACGCGGAAGTGAATCCATTCCGGTTTGTAAATGGGATGTTCGAATATTTGAAGGAACATAACACGACAGCCTTCGAAGGAACAGAAGCGATTGAAGTAAAGGAAGACGGCGAAAAGGTCATCATAGAAACGACCAAGGGGACGTTGACCGCCTCTCACGTCGTGCATTCTACCGGTTATGAAACTCCTCCGCTAAGCGAAAACATCGGGACCGAAATCAATCGTTCCTATGCCATCGCCACCAAGCCCGTCGATGATTTGTCACAGTGGCATGAACGGGCACTTATTTGGGAAACGGACAGGCCTTATTTGTATCTGCGAACCACCGTGGATAACCGGATCATTGCCGGAGGCCTCGATGAAGACCCGGCGGAAGCTCCGCAAAGCATGGAAAAAATCGAAAAACATGGTAAAAAGATTGAAAAAGAGGTGCAGAAGATGTTCCCCGGCCTCAACGTTGAAATGGAATATGCCTGGGGGGCAAGCTTCGGTGAATCCCTCGATCATCTTCCGTATATAGGGAGGCATCCCGATAAAGAGCGGATCTACTATTTGCTGGGCTACGGCGGGAACGGAACGGTATACAGCATGCTCGGGAGCAGGATCCTGAGGGATCTGATCCTCGGCCGTCCTAATAAGGATGCAGATTTAGTTAAGCTGGACAGATAATAAGAGAAGGCAGGAGACCATTCGCGTCTTCTGTCTTTTTCTTGTATGGATTAACCTTACATGCCCTATTTGTATACACTATCGTAGAACTTAAAGAGTAGGCGATTTCCATGGGTAATGAATTCAAAGCAACGTTCGGGGCGTGGGTCCAGGCTGTCGGCACGGTCCTTTCCGCAATCGGAAATACTCCGAGCAAATCTCTTTCAGACGATACACTCACCAATCTTGACATTATCGGAAATGAAATGCAGGCTACAGGAAATGCCCTTGAAGCTGATGCCATTAAAAACCCTTTCGATTTGACAAAGATCGGAAATCAAGTTCAATCAATAGGAAATCTAACTGTTTTATCAGGTCTAGTCTTCGATTTTAATGAAGTGACCAAGCAGGAACTTGATATCAAAGGGAATCTCCTGCAGGCACTTGGCGGATCTGCCGCAGTCGCTGATTCCCTGGATGAAGAACGTACCCTGGATGAATTGCTTTCAATTTACGGAAATGCACTGCAGGTCATCGGAAATTCCCTGCAGGCGATTTCAGGCATCTTGGAATTAAACAACGAAGAGAGCGGGGATTTGAATGTAATCGGAAGCTGGATCCAGGCTGTCGGTGCAGTCCTGTCCGCACTGGTTCAAAGCCCCGGATTAATCAGTGCATCAGAAAGCAATTCATAAGACCTCAACTTGTCTCCAAAATCAGACACATTCGTAATGATCATGAATTCATCGGTCCCATAGATTTCACTGAGCAAAAGCAGTTCCTCTTTCACTTTTTCCGGCGTCCCGACAATCGCACGCCTGCGGTTTTCTCTTACTTTCTCCATCTCCCTGGAGGTGAATATCCGGCTGTCCGCTTCTTCCTTCGACGGGATGCGGGTATCGATTCCCCTTTCCACTTCCAATAACCAGATATCCTGACTTTTGGCGATTCGTTCCGCTTCCTCCTGGGTCGGTGCACAAACGACGAATATGCAGACATTGCTGAGCGGGGATTCTAAACCCGCAGATGGACGGAATTGATGATGATAGTAGTCAAGTGCCTTCTTCCCGTTCGAAGGATTGATAAAATGACCATAGGTAAAAGCCGTACCGTTCTCGGCAGCCACCCTTGCGCCCCGATGGGTTATCCCGAGAAGCCATATATCCGGCGGTGTGCCGACGTAAGGATAAGCCTTGACTCCGGGCTCCCCATGAAGGAAGTGCTGAAGCCTTTCCACCTGTCCGGGAAACTCATTCATGCTTTTTTTCAATCCATCAGTCAATGCCAGGCGTGTCTCATAAGAACCGCCGGGTGAACGCCCGATCCCAAGATCGATCCTTCCCGGGAAGAGTGTCTGGAGCACCTTGAAATCCTCTGCGATTTTATAGGGGCTGTACTGAGGGAGCAGCACCCCGCCGGATCCGATTTTCATGCGTCTTGTCATAGAAGCAAGATGCGAAATCAGCACTTGCGGCGCAGATCCTGCCATACCGTTCGCATTATGATGCTCGGCCACCCAGAACCTGGTATAGCCCAGTTCCTCAGTGAATTTGGCAAGCCTCAAAGTTTCTTCGAATGCCGCTGCTGCATCCTGTCCCTTCGTAATGACCGATTGATCCAGCACACTCAATTTCATGATGTCCCCTCCAATAAGCTTTTCATATGAATAGTATCCCACCAACCGCGCTTCTTTTTAAAAAAATCTGCCTGAGCGTATACTTTCCATGTTTCTCTTTACACTAAACAATAAACAGAAGACAGGAGGAATAACCATGAGAAAGAGAACCCCGAACCTTTCAAAAGAAAACAATGTGGCTCCCACTTATGATGAAGAACAATCCTTCGGCGAGGACGCTACCGAAGAGGAAGTGAAGAACGGGGAATCCACGATGGTGACCCGGCTCGTTTATGATGAGGTCGATCCGAGCGAAGGATGAAGAATGGTTAAAAGCCGTCCCCTGGTGATGGGGGCGGCTTTTATCATTTTACCCGTTAGATACTGTCTCGTTATTTTCCGGATCAGACCAATTCATGCAACTTTGCAGCTTACACCGTTAAGTACATCTTATTACCTGAAGGGTCTTCTGTAGAGAGGCTGCCGTCCTGGCCGGTTTCCACTTGATAGCCGAGGGTTTTCAAACGGGTTGCTGCTTCATCCCTCTCATCCTGACTCGGATAATGAACATTGAATAACTGCAGGCCAACGCTGTTTTCCGCAGGTTTGGGCGCCCCGGCACCGTTCCATGTATTCAACCCAATGTGATGATGGTAGCGTCCGGTTGAAAGGAACAGCGCCTGATTCCCCAGAGCTGATACGACTTCAAACCCAAGCCCTATAGTATAAAAACCGGCTGTTTCATCAAGGTCTGCAGCATGCAGATGCAGATGCCCCATCACTGTTTTCGAAGGCAGTCCTGTCCATGGCTCCCCTTCTCCTTCAGCTAAAATGGCCCTGGCATCAATCGGATCGACTGCCATTTCCACCTGTCCGCCATTCCACGTCCAAATGGTATGAGGCTTATCCCAATACACTTCAATCCCATTTCCGTCCGGGTCAGTGAGGTACAGGGCCTCGCTTACGAGGTGATCGGATGAGCCCAATGGAATATTCAACTGCGCAAAATGATTGAGGATACTTCCCAGGTCCGCTCTATCTGGTAATAGGATGGCAAAATGATAAAGGCCTGTTGTTCTTGGCTGTTTAGGGATGACATTTTCCGGCTGATGGATTGTGAGCAGAGGAGTCTCCCCGTCTGCCGTCAGCTGTACTGTATCTTCAAATTTGCTTAAAATACTGAATCCGATAACTTCTTGATAAAAATCAAGCGATCTTTTTAAATCCTGAACATTTATGGTCACGTGATTGATATGAGTATATGGATGTTGGTGGAAGTTCATGGTTTTGTCTCCTTTATGGATGTAAGTTGGTTACTTTATGTAACTTATTTTATTTTAATAACTATAGTTAGTCAAGTAACTAATTTATAATTTATCATGACATATGATATAATTTTTCTTACAAAAGGAGGACTGATGAGATGAACACTACTGAAATTTGTCCAAGATTCGAAAAAGCCATCAGCATCATCAGCCCGCGGTGGAACGCCCTTATCATTTACCAGCTGCTTTCCGGTCCGCAGCGCAACTGCACCATAAAAGATGCAACCGGCATCAGCGGCAGAGTGCTCTCCCAGCGCCTGAAAGAACTCGAAGAAGAAGGCATCGTCGAACGCAAAGTCTACCCGGAAACCCCGGTAAGAATTGAATACTCCCTTACTGAAAAAGGCTATTCATTGGAACCGCTGATGAAAAATATCGAAAAATGGTCTCAGGAATGGATTGAGAAGGAATGAAGGACTCGTCACTTGGTGGTGGCGGGTTTTTTGTTTGAGTTTGTGGGGACGTTTTGTTTAGTTAGTTGGGTGAGGTCGTAGGTGGTGGATTTTTTGGTGCCGGTGGTTGGGAGGTTGAGGGATTTTAAAAGTCTTTTTGTAACATACCTTGATTCGATATTGAGGAACTTTCTTGCTTCTTCATTTGTTATTAAGGGTTTGATAAGCAGGCAATAATCCATTAATGCTTGAACATGACCATTTAAATTCTTTGCTTTGCAGTTTGTACAGAACCATGATCCATGTTTCCTGACAAGTGGACTATGAGTACATACTTCACAAAATACTCCTTTTTTGATTTCACTTGGTGATATATTAAACCTTTCCAAAATTGAATGTTCTGCCTCAACATGTTTTTTCTTCAACAAGCGAACCAACTTTTTAATTTCCTTATGATCATATACTTCTGATTGAGTTGATTTTTCGAACGTTTTAATATGGGTTGGAAGCAGATGGCGATGGATGACTGAGGAATTAAGATTGTGGTTTTCAGGCGAAGTTTTAATGATCGTTTTGTCGTTGCTTACTACTACCAAAGAAAATATAGAAATAGATGAAAAACCATGGTGCTTAAGCCATTTTTTTAGTTGTTCCACTTGCCTGAGAAGCTGTATTTGAGGATCTGGATATGCTTGCTTTTGCTCATCTTTTATTTGAATCAACTGGCTGAAGACTGGATCAAAATATATTGTGCCGGCTAAGTTTTTCACTTCTATCAAGAGGATAAAGTTTTTTGATATAACTAAAGTGTCAATTTGAAAGAAATGATTGCCGATTTGCAGGCGTAGTCCATGGAATATCAAATATTTCTCAGGGTTAAGAAGGCTGAGGGGATAATCCAAGGCTTCTTCCCCCTTATGTCCAGCTGTTCTTCTATTCAATTCATCCACTAATATTTGAATTTTATGGTGGTGCATGGGGAATCTACGAAGTAAAGCTTGCAGTTTTAAGATAATTCGAGGAATTTCACGATCTTTAATTATCATTTCACCACTCCAATCTTATATGATCTATAAATCATTCTACAATTGGAAGGAAAATCCTTTATTTTCAGTGAAAAGATTTCACTTCTATTTTTAAGGGCGGATTCATTAATTTTATGGGCGGAATCTGAGATTTAAGGGCGATATCTCTACGACCCCCTAATTCCTTTGGACACATTTGTACTGAAAAAAGTACACTAGAGACATAAGATGTCAGGAATTAGGGAGGGATATTTCTATGCCAAAGAAGAAGATTGAAGCTCTGGAAGAAGTCAAAAGAAACTATGTCCGAATGGCTCTGGAAAGTGGTAATTATTCGTCCATCGCCCGCCATGCAGGAATCTCTAGGGCTACCCTTACGAAGTGGATCAAAGAGTATGAAGATGAGGTAAGGGAACAGATGGAGGATCCAACATCAGCTATCGTTTCTACTGAGCCGACAAAAGAGGAATTGAAGGCTAAATATGAACAGGCGATGAAACTCCTTGGTGAAAAAGAGCTGGAAGTGGCCATGCTTAGAAACTTATTAAAAAAAACCCAGTACCGGCCCTAACGGTCTTGGATGAGGTTCGACTATGGGCAAAGGAGGGGTTTCACATAACTAAGCTTTCAGAGGTGACTGGGTTTAATCGATCCCTTTACTACTACCATAACGGCATTGAAGAAGCTGTCTCAGCTGAGGAAAAAAGGGGCCGGCCGATCCCAGGTTATTCTCAGACATACAAAGGAGAAATCATTCCCGATGAACAAATAGAAGAATTCCTCATGGAGGCCATCGAAGGGGATGGCGAAAACTATGGTGTAAAGAACTTAACTCAATTTCTAAAAGATCACCACGACCTTCAAATTAATCACAAAAAGGTTGCGAGGTTGTGCAGGAAGTTAGGGATTCTCCTTCCCCAACGAACAGGCAATCCGAAGTATCCAAAGCGACTTGTCCGAAAACGGTTCGTTACGGCCCCAAATCAGCTTTGGCAGCTTGATATTAAATACGGGTCCATCTCAGGAAGCCGAAGGTTTTTCTTTGTCGCCTGTGCGATTGATGTTTTTGACCGCGCCATCGTCGGATATTACAGAGGCCCACGATGCACCGCCAAGGATATTACGGGAATGCTTAATGAAGCCATAATTAGACGAAGGTTACAGGCTTTAGAAGAGATGGAAGGTCATTGTATCGTTATAAGAACAGATAACGGGCCTCAATTTGTCAGTAACCTTTTTGGTGAGTTCTGCGAGAGTAATAAGGTTTTTCATGAGAGGATTCCTCCTAGATCACCAAACTACAATGCCTTTATTGAGTCGTTTTTCAGTATTTTAGAGAGAGATCTATTCAGGCGTTATGAATTTGAACACTTTGAAGAGGCTTATTACGAAATTGATGAGTTCATGGAATTTTATAATCACCGACGTTATCATGGGAGCCTTGGCAGGCTGTCTCCGGTAAAGTTCCATGAGAAATACAAGGATATTGGCTTCCCCGAAGAAATGGCCTTGAGCCTTTAAGAAGGCAGGAATACTCCTTCTTCACTTACATACCCCCTAGATGGCGGAACGAAAGGGTCAAGCGGTCTTGGCTTGACGCTGTAGTGGAGTCATCTAAGCTCGGAATAAGTGAAGAAGGAAATGATGTAAATGAAATACTAAGAACCGATTAGTTATTCAGAGATTTCGTCAGGAATTAGGGGGTCAAACCGATATTTTTAAAATATGGGCGAACGCACAAGTTTAAGGGCGAACTACCGATTTATCGACAAAAAACGACAAACTTCTAACGCTACTCCCCCAAAAAAACCACCCCTCCCATGAATAAGAATGACAATCATTATCAATACTATATAAAAACAGGCAGCCACTCCACTGGCTGCCTGCCGGAACTTCATTCACGGAAAAAGTTCCTATTTCGTCATCAAATTCAATTACATACCAGGTTCAAATGTCTTACAATCCGTTTCTTCGCTGTTGTGGGCTTTGTTCCCCTTGTGACTCACTACGAAGATTTGGTCGGCTGAGCATTTCTTGCCTTCTTTGTTGTATTTGCAGTTGCTTACTTCACATAGTACATCTTGTGCCATGTTTCTTCACCTCCTCAGTTATCTTTAGAGTTCACTAAATTTCATCTGTTCATACCTCGGGGTGTTAGAATCCCTATACCCTGTTCTTTACTATCATAACCATTCAGATTCCGCCATATAATCAGAAAAGATACGAATAAGCCAAAGGGGGAATCAGGTTGGAGCAAAGACGTTTGTATCATGTGCAGAACCTTGCATTTGAGATCATGGATGAAATGAATGCCGGCAATGAATTGGAGAGAAAAGTTGATTTGAAGCATGTTGTCGACCATCTATCCAGGGCAATCGGCAGCCTTGCCGATCCATCCGGGACCTTTTCACTTGATTATGTCGAGGAAAGAATCGCGGCAGCCCACTATTCCGTTTTTAAAAATGAAAAGAAGCTCTCGTGCTTGAAGATTAAATCGCAGGCCGTTAAATAATATCACCTGCCCAGCCAATAAACGGTTTGGGCTTTTTAATTAAAGGCTGTTTTCTAAAAGATTGTTGCTTTTCGTAAATTGGCTAGTAGCCTGAATGTTGATTGTGGACGTGCTCTTTTCGAATTCCAGTTTAAACCACAGGTAGACGGACATCAGAAAATACCCAAGTTCCGGTATTTTCTTGTGTGTAAAGCAACAAAGTATGCGAAAAGAGCTTAATTAAAAAGGATTTCTCCCTTTCTTTCAGAACTCTTATAGTAAAAAGATTTTGAAAGGCAGGCTGCATAAAAATGAAGCACATTCCCATCGCACTGCAGATGTACACGCTGCGGAACGAAGCTGAACAGGATTTTACGGGCACACTGAAAAAAGTTGCCGGGCTCGGTTATGAAGGAGTCGAGCTGGCCGGGTACGGAGGTTTGGAGGCAAGAAAATTAAAAGAAGTACTCGATCACCTGGGGCTGAAAGCAGCCTCCAGTCACATCCCGCTTGCTGAGTTAAGGGATGAAACGGAAAAAGTGATCGATGATCAAAAGGTACTGGGAAGCCGCTATGTTGTATGCCCGTACCTCGCTCCTGAAGAAAGGACGGAAAACGATTATATCCGGCTGATCAATGACCTTAATGAGATCGGCGAAAAATGTGCCGGGGAAGGCATCGCACTTTGTTATCACAATCATGACTTTGAATTGACTTCCCTAAGTGATGGACGTTCAGCATTGGAGACGATCTTCGAGGAAACAAACCCGGAGTGGGTGAAGGCGGAATTTGATATTTTTTGGCTGACATTTGCAGGGGAAAAACCGGCCGAGTGGCTTGAACGTTACAAGCACCGCTCCCCGCTTGTTCATTTAAAGGATATGACGACGGATGGGGAGCGTTTTTTTGGGGAGCTTGGGGCCGGCGGGGTCGATCTTGAGTCGGTGCTCTCATTCGGGAACGGGTCAGGGACTGTTGACTGGTGGATCGTCGAGCAGGATGAGTGCAGGAATCCGCCGCTCCAGAGTGTGAAGAGAAGCTTGGAGTTTTTGAAAAAATGAACATGAATGGACACTTCCGCTGAGGGAAGTGTCCTTTTTAATGAATTGCAGCAATTTTTCTCATTTCGGGAACATCGAGGCCGAATCCTGTATGGAGTATTTCAGCTGCCCGGTGCATATCAGGCTGCTTCACGACTACCGTCACACTCCCGGGGGCGTCGTCGATGAACTGGAAATCGATCTGTGCACGAGTCAGCATCTGTGCGGTTTTCCCCTGGATGACCGGGCGTGTCCGGATGTTGCTTCCGATGACGGCCACTTTGGCCAGATCACAGTCCGTGGTCAACCGTTCAAACGCGATTGGTCCTTCCTTTTTTGAAATAAGCTCCAGTGATTCCTTCAGGTCACAATGCGGAATGAGAAGAGTAGTTACTTGTTGATTTTTGTAAAAATCACACTCGATATGTCTGGCTGCAAGTATCGACCTGATTACAGATTGCCTGTCATGTCCGCGGTCCCTGTCCTCTCCATTCAGAGTAATGCTTGCTCTTTCGTCTTGAAAGACGATGCCGATGACGGGGTATCTGTCTGACCGCTTGGAAGTACGATTTATGTACGTGCCCCGTTCATTAGTAAGACTGGACCGTACTGTCATCGGAACTCCGTGCTCTTTCGCATGTTTGACGGATCGTGGATGCAGTACGCCTGCTCCCCTTGCTGCAAGGTTCAGCATATCATCGTACGTCAGGGATGAAATCTTGGCAGCTTTCTTGATATACCGGGGATCCGAGGTGTATACACCATCGACGTCCGTATAAATGTCACAGCGTTCCGCACCGAGACGGGCTGCAAGGGCAGCTGCGGTTGTATCTGACCCGCCGCGCCCCAGCGTGGAGATGGCCCCCGCTTCTGTCACGCCTTGAAAACCTGCCACCACGACGACTTTACCATCAGCGAGTTCCCTTAATATTGGATCGGGATCAATACTTTTGAACTTGGCGTTGCCGTGTATCGAATCCGTCTGGATGCCTGCCTGGCCGCCGGTGAAGGAGATCGAATCCACTCCTTTTTCCTGGAGGGCCATGGCTAATAGAGCTATCGTAACCTGTTCCCCTGTCGACAGAAGCATATCCATTTCCCTTTTTTGCGGATTCGAGGTTACTTCATAGGCAAGCCTCGTCAAGGTATCCGTTGTATCCCCCATGGCCGAGACGACCACCACGACATCATGTCCAAGATTCTTTTCCTCAATCACCCTTGAAGCTGCCCTTTTAATTGCGGATGCAGAATCGACAGAGGTCCCTCCGAATTTTTGTACGATAATACTCACCTGCTAAACCTTCTTTCTTCGAGGATCATGGATGATCCGTTTTTTTGCTCATCTTACTTACGGAATTTTCCCTGGCATTATGGCAGCCTGCCCGGCAGGCTTGCAGCACAGCTATTAAACCGTCTCCCTCACCTTGAAAAGTGCCAGTGCATTATTCACTTTTCCGAACTCTGAAGCATGCGGACGGTCGTCGCCGGTTGCGTATCCATAATCGACCATGCGGTTGCGGTTCAGGCAAAGCTTGGTCAATTCCGGCTTAAAGAAGTCAAACAGCTCGAACCGTTCCTTCAATTGGGGGAATCTGTGCTGATAATCCCCGATGGCCTCTGCAAGCATGCCCCAGAATGTTTCTTCTTCCATAAGTTCATGATTGACGAGGATATTGCTCATATAGCGCAGATGGCAGATGAACAAACCTGTGAAGATGAATTGAGTCAAGCCTTCCGGCGGCTCGCTTCTCAGCACCTCTTTGAATTCCTTCGACAATCCTCTCAGCTCAGGGAAGTCCTGGTCCGAGATATTGACGTCATCGACGAAATCTTTGATGGCCAGACGGTGGGGAACAGAATCCTTCAGCACGACGATCGTATTCTGACCATGCGGAGAGAAAACCGTTCCATATTGATATAGGTAATGAAGCAGCGGATCCATGACCACCTTGAAGAAGGTCTTCATCCATTCATCGGCTTGGAGTCCGGAATCTTCGATCAGGCTTTGTACATACGGTTTATTGTCATGATCTTCATATAAAAGAGCCGCAAGCGTGATGGCCTGTTCCCCTTCATCGAGATACGTATAGATGCTTTCCCTCCAAATTGTCCCAAGCATTTCGAGATACTGATATGGAGCCTGCTTCACCCCGGTGTAATAGGGGTGATCGACATTCATACTGGCATTTTCCCCCGGCAGGATGACGCGGCATTCGTCCTTCAGGAAAGTGTCTTTGTCTGCTATGCCTTTGATGAGCTCCGTCACCTGCGGGGCAATCAATGTGCGCTCGGACGGCAGCCCCCTGTAAACAAGTGTATTGAGGATGCTCATCGGAAGCTTGACGTGATGCTTCCCTTTATTCGTCCTGTTCACGAATGTACGGATCGACTGCTGCGGCAGGTAGCTGTCGTTTCCTTCCCCGAGTGGGATGATCTTTTTTCCTGAAAGTTCCTCAGGGAAGTTCTGGATCAGGACGTTTTTCCACTGCCATTCGTGTACCGGCATGAAATAATAGTCTGACGGGTCCTCTCCATGGTCTTTTATTATTTTTTCAAAAGAAGTTCTTTCCGTTTCGGACAATTCAGAGGCGAGCAGGTCCTCATACTTCAAGCCTTCGACCGATTGGAATGAAGCAATTTTTTTAGCCACGGCAACCCAGGAAAGACGGATTTCCCTCCCGTGTTCGGGTGCATAGGTAAGATAGTCATCGTAGCCGAAGCCGATTCGGCCCTTGTTGTATGTAATCCATGGATGGCCGGTCATGAAGCCTTCAAGTTCGGCATAATCGACATGGATGAGTTCGTCAGATGATTTCAAATCTTTTTCGAGCAGGTGGGCATCGGCAATCAGGGTAGCGTTCAGCTCTTTGATCAGATGCCCGACCGTTTCCGGTGACATCGGGATGAGTTCCTGAAGATCGATGAGCAGTGCGATGGCGCTGTCAGCCTGCTTTGTTTCTCCGTTTGCTGTGATGTCGATCGTTTCCCATTTCACATCAAAACTGTCAAACAATCGTTTTTCAGCCTGGTAGCGGTACTGTTTATCGTCTGAGATCTGCAGGGCATATGTGATGGTCTTTCCCTTTTCATCGAGTATGCTGGGCTGGATCATGTCTTCGTACATATACTCTGATAACATTTTTGCAATCAGTTTGCGGTTGACCTTTTTCCAGTTGTGCTTGTTCAATACGGTTTGCAGTTCGCTTGCAAATTGCATGGGATCCCTTCTTTCTGTCTATTTTAGTTGCTGCTTTTAATAAATGAGATTCAAGGTTTATTACCGCTGTTGGGTTCCGTGCAGGACTTCGCTTTCCGAAAGGGTCTGCGTCTTGCCCGAACCAGTTTAGAATCCAGCGTCAAAAAACAGTGAAATTTGTGTATTTTCCATAGGAAAACATGTTTTTCGTCCTACCCGCTATATAATTCATTCGTTTTCCACTATAAAAACGTATTTCCAACTAAAATCTTCAAATTTGAACTTACTTGCCTTATACTCAGAAAGCTTTATTATTGAAAACGGAAATTTCATTATCGAAATCAAAAGCTTTATTATTGAAAATCAAACTTTTATTATCGAAACTGCGAAGCCTTTTATTAAAGATTCTTTATTGTAATCGAAAGCGCGACACTTATAAGCAAACCTATACTTTTATTATCAAAAAATGCAGGAGCTTACCCAATCCAAGTCCGCCATTCATTCCCCCGTCACCCTCACATGCTTGGAACGGCAGCCGCAGCCCGTTTTTTAACTCCAAATGTCTGAAACACATTCTTCGTCTGAACCGGATATACTTCCCTTCCGGCTAATTGATTGATAATGACTGCATTCCGGTGTGCGCCGAGTCCAAGGTCCGGTGCCCCGACTCCATGGGTGTGGATCTCCCCGTTTTGAACGAAGATGCTGCCGCCTTCACCGATGAAGGTCTCCAGGCGGTAATCCTTCGTGATCTTGAACCTGCCGGCGTCATCATATGCCAGGTCATCCTTCATACCGGACAGAAACGACGGAACCGCTGTTTTGTAACCTGTCCCGAAGATGACGACGTCGGTCTCTTGAGTGAATGTTTCTTCTTTTACTTGGTGATATCCGCGGAGCGAGTAACCGCGGCCGCTGGCTTCAAGACCGGTGATTTCCGTCATCGCCTGCAGAGAGATCCGAGGGTATTCACTTCCGATCGAACGCTCGTACAGATAGTCATAAATCTCCGCGATCGTGTCTGCGCTGATTCCTTTATACAAGAGGTCCTGATCCTTCAGGAGAGCATCCTTTTTCTCCTGCGGCAGGCTGTAGAAGAAGTCCGTATAGTCGGGTGAGAAGTATTCAAGTCCGAGCTTTGAATACTCCATCGGGAAGAATCCTTTGGAACGGGTGAACCAGTCCAGGGTGAATCCGTGGTTCTCCTGTTCTTTCGCCACATCAAGGAATACTTCCGCGGCGCTCTGCCCGGAGCCGATGACCGTCACCGATCGCGCCTCTTTACAGATATCTTTATTCTTCAGGTACTCGGATGTATGGAAGACGCTGCTTCCGAGATGTTCCTTGAAGTGTTCCGGCACAGAAGGAACCGATCCGATCCCCATCACGAGGTGGCGCGTCACGAACCGCTCTTCAGTACGCGCGGCATCATTCCATACGGAAACCTCGTACCCGTTCCCTCCGTCATCCAGCACTACCGGTACAACACGTTCGACTTCCATCCCAAACCGGCATTGCGGCAGCTGATCGGAGACCCAGCGGCAATAATGGTTGTATTCTTTTCTCGGAATATGGAATTTCTCAAGGAAATAAAAGTGATACAAACGATTGTGAGCCTGTAAATAGTTCAGGAATGTGTATTTGCTTCTGACATCTGCCATCGACACAAGGTCCGCGAAAAATGGTACCTGCAGGGTCGTCCCATCGATCAGCATCCCGGGATGCCAATTGAATTCCGTCTTCTTTTCGAGGAACAGTGCCTTCATATCCCCAACTTCATCAAGCAAGGCCGCCAAGCCTAAATTGAAGGGGCCGATCCCGATGCCGATCACGTCATGGATTTCATTTTCATTCATGGGGTCCACCTCTTTTCGAATTCTCCCCGCTCACATTTCATGAGCAGTCCGGTTTTATCCGGCAGTTCAATCGACTCAATCGGTTCAAAACCGCATCTTTTAAACACATGGATCATTTTTTCATTTCGGATATCGGGTTCTGCCATGACTTTTTCAGTGCGTTCATCCTGGAATTGAAACCGGACCATTTCCCTTAACAGCGGCAATGAATATCCTTTTCCTAAAAATTCTTTATCACCGATCAAGAGATGGACGCCCTGGTCATGGGGAACGGCATTATACATTTTTTCCAGCACATCCCATTTGACCCAGTAGGCCTCCCAGTAACTCATCGGCACATCGTCCAGACATCCGATATAGAGGGTATGGTGATCATCGTTCAATGCTTTTCTCAAATGTTCCCTGAACTTATTAAGAGGCATGTTGAGATTCCAGAACGGGTGGACATGGTCCTCCATCATCCAGGTGTGGATCATGTCCACATCCCGCTCAAACTCTGCTTTCCTAAACGAAATCTTCCTTCCGATCTCTTCATCATAAAACTCATAGTGCATGGAGGATCTCCTCCTCTCCCGCGATCGGGTTCTTCACCATCGTATAGACGGACTGCGATTCCATCGGGCCGACAAGCTCATCCATGTCATAGAAACGGGTCAGCAGGTTGGCTTTACACGGAAGCACCGGCTGATACAACAGACTGCTCAGAAGGTCTGATGGCATCGTTTCTTCGTGTTTCTTCAGGCGATCCTTTAATTCACGGATCAGCTCCCCTTCCTTGATCAGGCCGCTTACCCCAAAGCCATTGATCAGGCCGAACAGGTGATTGAAGAAGAAGTAATATCTCAGGCGCTCCTCGGCTACGTCGTCAGCACAGATCGTATCGCTCAATGTATTGAGCTCAGGAAGCATCTCCATCAATTTGCCGGCCTTCGATTCACTGTAGTAGTACCCTTGATTATCACGATAGTAGAACGTTTCAGGATATCCGTCCCTTAGTTTGATGACCGAGTTCTGCTGATGGGCCTCAAGCGCGATCCCGTATGTATCAAAGAGCCAGATCATCGGATCGAGCGTCAGATCCAGGTAACGTTTGAACCAGTCGATGCTCACTTCTTCCGCCGAACGATTCTCTCGGTTGGCAATCCCTTTGATTATACTGTAGAGCCTTGGTTTTCCAGCGAAGGCATGATCCTGGCACAAACCTGCAACCAGGCTGGCATTTTTGCTATTTTCATAGAAAGGATTGTCGCGGATCACGACCTCAAATCCTGAGAGTTCTGTCTCCGATACAAGATTCAAGTAAGCTGGATCCTCTAATATGCGAAAGTTGGGAAAATTCCGCTTGATACTTTGTCCAACTTCCGTCTCCAGAAGCCTTGAAACCTCCACTCCCCTGGCAAGCTCCTTTGCCTGGTTGATGCGGAGGGAGTTTGTGATTTTGACAGGTACAGAGAATTTATACATATATTTAGAGCTTTTGCTGTACACGCTCCTGAATGATGAAGTACCCGTAAACTTTTTGCCGGCGGGACCTGCATACTGAAGCGAACCATCCGCTAGCCTCGTTTGCACTTCAGGATTCTCCATCAGTTCCTTCACTTGGAGTGGATGAACCGGGATCAATACCTTTTCATCTTTTTTCATGATTTCTTCGAGCCAGTCCTGATCAACTTCGCTGTCATTCTCCAATTCTTCGAAAATAATAGAAGCAGCAGACTGCGGACGGCTGGAATCCTGGAGAACCAGTGACTTCTCCGCTGCAAAATAGTGAAGCTGGAACGCTCCTTTCCGCTCGGGGGAATACATCGCATCCTCCGTTTCAGTCAGACCCTGTTTACTTTTCGGGGTCGGATGAAGCAGGTGCCCGAATAATAGGGACTGCTCCGCTTCGATGAATTCAAAGTCTTCCTGCGAAAGTGATTCTGCGTCTTCCACCCGGGCATCCAGGTACGTTTTGATGCTGCGGCAGCTCAGGATGACGCGGTAAATGAGTTCATCCTTGGCTCCCCTGAAGCTTTTATCCAGTAGGAATTCTTTCACGATAAGCGAAGTAAGCGTGATATAGTCGCTCGGCTGCAGGTCTTCACTGCCAGAGGTGCGATAGTAGATCGGGAAAGAAAATAAATGGCGGTCTGTATCAGACCAGTATCCAACCCCTGCAACCACTTCGATTTTCTGCAGGATCAATTTGGAGACGATCACTTTGTCCATCCCCTCTTTTACAAAAAAAGGGTGTTCCATCAGTTCCGGAGCTTCTTCAAAATTCCCGGTCTCCCTTAAATAACAATTCAGAAAGCTTTGCATCGTGGCGTTTTCTGCCAGCTGCTTTGTATCATACACGGGCTAAACCTCCATTCATTAGTTGAGTTGCAGTCTTCTTTATTTCATCCATCAGCTCGTGGATATCTTCTTCACTTGTTCTCGGATTCAGGAGAGTGAGCTTCAAGAAGATCTCACCGTCAACGGTTGTCTTCGCAATGACTCCCTTTCCTTCATGAAGGAGCGACTGCTGAATCGCCCTGTTCAGTTCATCAAGGCCGATGCCGATTTCAGTCTCCGGCTTATACCTGAAGATGATGGTATTGATTTCTGGATGTTTATTTTTAAGGTCGATGGTATCAAGACCTTCCAGGTATCCTGCTGTATAGCGGGCAAGCTCCATGGTCCGGTCGATCATTTCACCAAAGGTTTCTATGCCCACTGTCTTCAAGGACAGATAAAGCTTCAATGAATCAAATCTTCTGGTGGTAGAGGTCGATTTCGTCACAAGATTCACAATTCCGTCATCTTCATCTTTTAAGGGATTTAAGTAATCCGCGTGATGGGAAAGGAATCCGAAATGCCGTCGGTCCTTCACCATGAATGCCCCGCAGCTGACAGGCTGATAAAATAATTTGTGAAAGTCTATGGTCATCGAGTCCGCCTTTTCAAGGCCTTTAAGCTTATCGCAGTGAGAATGACTCAGGAGCAACCCACCCCCGAATGCTGCGTCCACATGGAACCAAAGTCCTTTTTCCTCTGAAATGGAAGCGAGTTCCGGCAATGGATCGACGCTTCCGAAATCTGTGGTTCCGCATGTTGCGGCGATGGCGAAGGGCAGCATGTCGTCTGCCTTAAGCCGCTTCAGTACATTTTGAATATCTTCCATGCACATCCGGTGGCGCTCGTCCGTTTTCACCGTGATGACAGCTTGTTCACCCAGACCGAGCTGTGAGGCGGACTTCTTCACGGTAAAATGGGCATCTTCCGAACAAAGGATGCGCAGCCGGTGAAATTCAGGCGGCAATCCTTGCTTTTGTACGTTATGGCCCCATTGGTTTTGGCAGAATGAATCCCTGGCAAGCAGCAGCCCCATGTAGTTGGATTGTGTACCGCCGCTCGTGAACACACCATCGGAGGGTCCAGGATAACCCACCGTTTCCTTCAGCCATTCCACCATTCCTTCTTCTACATATGTAGCTGCCGTGCTCTGATCCCAGGAGTCCATGGACTGATTCAATGTACCGATGATGCATTCGCCGATGATCCCCGGGAGCAGCGGCGGACAATGCAGATGAGCCATGCTCTTTTTATGTGAGATATGAAGGCTGTTCCTTATGACGGGACCTTCAATCTCATCGAGGACCTTCTGAAGCGAGCGGCCTTCCCCGGCAAAGTTCATGATCCCCGCGATTTCCTTTTCGATTTCAGCCGGGGTCTTTCCGATGAAAGGCTGTTCGGTATCGCTGTAAACTTCTTTCAGTTTATTGCTGACTTGTTCCATTCCTTTTTCAAAAGCGGTGAGCCCTTCCTCCCCCTGATGAAGGAAGAAGGAGTCAAACGCCGTCTTTTTATTTTTTAGCTTTATGTCTGTACTCATAGGGCCTACCTCACAACGGAAGCCGAGACAGCTTCTTTGAAGATGGAGAAGACTTCATCCAATTGCTCCCCAGTGATGATGAGCGGAGGAAGGAATCGGACGACTGCCCCGTGTCTGCCCCCCACTTCAAGGATCAATCCTCGTTTGAAGCACTCCTGCTGAATCCTGCTTGCAAGCTCAGGATTTGCAGGGTGGCTTCCTGATATTGACTGCGGCAGAGAAGGGTCCACCATTTCCACGCCGATCATCAAGCCTCTTCCTCTCACATCCCCGATTTCAGGAAATTCGCTTTGAAGTCCGGATAACGACTTGAGAAGTCTTTGTCCCATTTTGTCAGCATGCTGAATAAGGTCATTTTCCTTGATATATTTTAATGTTGCCGTACCCGCTGCCATCGCCATCTGATTTCCGCGGAACGTACCGATATGCGCTCCCGGCTCCCAGCAGTCGAGATCCTTGTCATATACGACAACGGACAGCGGCAGACTGCCCCCGATTGCCTTCGAGAGGACAAATACATCCGGTACGATTCCGGCATGCTCGAATGAGAACAGCTTTCCTGTACGTCCTATTCCAGTCTGTACTTCGTCAATGATCAACGGGATGCCGCGTTCTTCCGTGATCCGTCTCATTTCCTGCAGCCACTCGATCGGTGCCGGTATAGAACCACCTTCACCCTGGACGGTCTCGAAGATCATCGCAGCCGGCGGCAGGATCCCGCTTTCAGGATCATCCAACAGGTTCTCGATATAGCGTGCCGAGATACGGTGGCTCTCTTCTCCCCCTATCCCGAACGGACAGCGGTATGTATATGGGTAGGGCAGGAAATGAGTGTCAGGCATGAGGCCGCCGACTTTCTTCTTCGGACCCAGGTTTCCTGAGATCGCCATCGTTCCGTGCGTTGCACCATGATATCCCCCTTGGAAGGTCAGGATACTTTGCCTGCCGGTTGCCGTTTTGACCAATTTCAATGCTGCTTCGATGGCATCCCCGCCTGTCGGCCCGCAAAATTGCACTTTTGCACGGTCCCGGAACCCTTCGGGCAAAGAAGCAAATAGCTCGTTAACGAATTCTTCTTTCACTGGCGTGGTCAAATCTAAAGTATGTAAAGGGCGTTTATCGCGGATTACCTGCTCCATGGCTTCGACCACTGCAGGATGATTATGCCCTAGCGCCAATGTGCCGGCCCCTGCCAGGCAGTCGTAATACTTCTTTCCTTCCATATCGGTAACATGGATCCCCTCGGCCTCGCTGATGGCAAGAGGAATCCTTCTCGGATAGGATCTTGCATTGGATTCGCGTTTCTCCTGCTGGTTTAGTAATTCTTTATTTGAAGTCAAGGTTTGAACTGTCATACGTCATCTCCCTTTCACTGATTGTTTCCGTTTTGCTTTCAACGTCATAGTAATTGATAATGATTATCAATGTCAATATTAATTGAAAACTGTTCTCAGTTGAAAATGGGTAAATAATACTTTTGGCAGGGGGATGTGGTTAGTTTTGTTTGATGCAGGAAAAACCTTGGTACTATTGGGGTTCGGGCATCTTTTAAGGCAGTTCTTCCATACCTGGATTATCTGTATTGAGAAAATTCCCGTCTTTCGTAAAAAAGGAGGTTTGGACTAGAAGGTAATTGAGAATGGATGATGGTTGCAAGAAGCTTATTCTCAATTTAAAAAACCCAACCGCTCTAAAGCGATTGGGTTCAAAACCATTATGAAATTTGATGTTTATGAGGTACGTCCGTTCAAGCTAAACGTATCCTTTTTAAAGTTCCAATGCCTCCCGCGCCCCACTTCTTTTTTTACCTGCAAGCACAGAATGATACCGATAAACAAACAGTGTCACCAAGACTACCGCACCGGACAGCAGGTACAGGCTCGTGAAGCCCAGGCCTCCTGAAATCATACCCAGCACGACAGATCCGGCTGCGATTCCGAGGTCATAGAAGATAAAGAATGTCGCTGTCGAGTGGCTGGTTCTTTCCCTCGGGGAAGATTGGATCGCCATCGTCTGGTAGCTTGGCAGCAAGGCACCGTAGCCGAGGCCGATGAGTGCACCTGCTGCAAGAAGGACGATTGTCGACTGTGTGATACTCAACACGGCGAGGCCGATCGCAAAGATGATCAGCGACGGGTAAATGACCGAATCGGGTCCCTTTTTGTCAAATAATCTTCCTGTGTATGGTCTGGATAACAGCATCGCTGCCGCAAACACGACGAAAAACAGGCTGACCGATTCAAAGAGGCCGACTGATTTTGCATAAACGGAAATGAATGACATGATGCCGGAATACGCAAACGCCGTCAGGAATCCCACGAACGCGATCGGCATCGCCCTCACTTCGATCAAATCCTTCGCAGTGATCCGTCTGGAAGCTTTCGGGCCGGATGCCGCTGCGGAAGATGTCTGAATGCCGAAAGTCAATATAAAGGCAGCCACCATCATGGACGCCAGCAGAAGGAACAGGGATGTATATGGGATGAACTGAACGAGGGCCAGTGAAAGGAACGGACCGGCAACAACGGCCAGATTCATCGACATGGCAAAGTATCCGAGTCCTTCCCCCTTCCTATGCTCCGGTATCATATCCGCCGCGATTGCCACTAATACGGTTGAAGCGATGCTGAACCAGATGCCATGGAAAAAGCGCAGCGCGATCAGCAGATTAAAATCACTGATCACAAAATAAAAAAAGGAAGAAGCGCCAAAGAAGAAAACGGATATCATCAGGGTCTTCTTTTTCCCCAGTGCGTCAATGATCTTTCCTGAAAACGGCCGGACGATGATCGCTGAAATTAAAAACATCGTTGTTACGAGACCAGCCTGTGCTTCACTTACCTGAAGTTCGTCAATAACGTAGACAGGCAGCACGGTCAACAACGAATAGAAAACCAAAAAGACGAAAAAATTATTCGATAAAGCCATCAGAAAAGGCTTTGTCCAAATGTTGTGTGTCGATTTTTGCATGTAAATCCCCTTTCAAGCGATGATGTATAATCGATTCAATTAGTTGTCATACTAATTATATATACAGAAAGCACAGAAGTAAATACTTGTTATGACAATTAATATGAAATCGTTCTCATTTCCAGTGACTTTTGTAGTATGATAGAAGGAGACTAAAATTGGTGGCAGGTGATACAGCATGCATGATACTCGCGATGAAGCAATCGGTCTTTTTACAAGCAATACCGTTAAGAACATTATCCGTTTCTTATCTGTGAACATTAAGAATTTCGATATTACACCCGAGCAATGGACCGTCCTTAAGCGGCTGTCCGAAAATGACGGCATCAACCAGAAGGAACTGGCGAATAAAGCAGAGAAGGACCAGCCCACCGTGACAAGGATCCTCGATATCCTCGAACGGAAAGAACTGGTCATCAAGAAGAAAAATGAAGAGGACCGCCGTTCATTCATCCTGTTCATAACAGACAAAGGGAACACGCTCAAAGAGGAACTGACCCCGGTCATCGAAGCGCTGTGGGAAGAAAACATCCTCGCCGGCATCTCAGAAGATGAGCTGGAAATGTACAGGAAAGTCCTTGTGAAAATGAATGGGAATCTGGAGAAGTGTTGATCCATTAGACGGACTTGCGTTAAGCAGGTCCGTTTTTTATTTTGCAGAGGAAGATAAATGCCAGAAAAATCTTTGACACCCTGGCAATAAATGTAGTATATTACGATAGGAACGAACATTCACGAATTAAAATATAATTAATATTCGTTTTTAGGAGTGTTATTCATGGAAAATGTATTTGATTACGAAGATATTCAATTAATTCCTGCAAAATGTGTGGTAAACAGCCGTTCTGAATGTGATACATCGGTTACGCTTGGCGGCCGTTCATTTAAACTTCCTGTTGTTCCTGCAAATATGCAGACCATCATCGATGAAAAGATCGCCGTTTACCTGGCAGAAAATAATTACTTCTATATCATGCATCGCTTTGAACCTGAAAAAAGACGGGATTTCATCAAGGATATGAAGTCACGCGGTTTATACGCGTCCATAAGCGTAGGCGTCAAAGAAGAAGAATACACATTTGTGGAGGGGCTTGCAGAAGAGCAGCTTACTCCTGACTATATTACAATCGACATCGCGCACGGCCACTCCAATGCCGTGATCAATATGATCCAGCATATCAAAAAGCACCTTCCGGAAAGCTTTGTGATCGCCGGCAACGTCGGAACTCCGGAAGCCGTAAGAGAGCTTGAAAACGCCGGGGCTGACGCTACGAAAGTCGGCATCGGACCTGGTAAAGTATGCATCACGAAAATCAAAACGGGATTCGGTACGGGAGGCTGGCAGCTGGCGGCCCTCCGCTGGTGTGCAAAAGCCGCCACAAAGCCGATCATCGCTGACGGAGGGATCCGCACGCACGGTGATGTAGCGAAATCGATCCGCTTCGGTGCGTCCATGGTCATGATCGGTTCCTTGTTCGCCGGTCACGAAGAATCCCCGGGTGAAACGTTCGAGAAAGACGGCAAGCTTTTCAAAGAATATTTCGGTTCTGCGTCCGAATTTCAAAAAGGTGAAAAGAAGAACGTCGAAGGAAAGAAAATGTTCGTGGAACACAAAGGAGCACTCCAGGATACCCTGACTGAAATGGAGCAGGATCTTCAGTCTTCTATCTCCTATGCAGGGGGAACTAATCTTGACAGCATCCGCCACGTCGATTATGTGGTCGTGAAGAATTCCATCTTCAATGGTGATAAAGTCTATTAATATCAAAAGAGGGACGGGCAGAATTTATTGGCCCGTCCCTCTTTGCGTTCAAATATGAAGTCACTCCGGTTCAACATGGACGTGGACATCATAAATTTCGTACTCTCTCTCCAGCTGTTTCTCCACTTTAGTGGAGATGTCATGGGCTTCATTGATGTTCAATTCCGGATCCACCGTAATGACGATGTCCACGACAATATTGTTTCCGTACGTTCTTGCCTTGATATCTTTGATCCCCTCGACACCTGAAATATCGTCGATCGTTTCTATGTACTCTTGTATCAGATCCTGATCAAATCCATCCGTCAATTGATGGGAAGCTTCACGAAAAATGCCCCAGGCCGTCTTGATGATCAAGATCCCTACGATTAAAGCCGTAAGGGGATCGAGCCAGGCCAGGTTGAACTGTGAACCGATGATCCCGACCACCGTACCGATACTTACCCACGAATCGGAAAGATTGTCTTTGGCTGCGGCCATGACCGATTGACTCTTTATTTTCAACGCAAGTGTTTTATTATAACGGTAGACGAAATACATCACCAATGCTGAAAAAATCCCCGTCCATGCGGCAATCATGTCCGGCGGGTGCGACTGCCCCTCGAACAGGGTAACGACTGCCCCGCTCAGCACTTCGATCCCGACGACTGCCATGATGAAAGAAGCCACCATCGAAGCGACCATTTCAGACTTCCAATGCCCGTATAGATGATCATCATCAGCAGGTTTCTGCGACAACCTGAGCCCGATCAATACGGCAACCGAAGCCAGAATATCCGTCGTATTGTTCAAGCCATCCGCTTTCAATGCCTCCGACCCGCTCACATTGCCAATCACCAGTTTTAATATGGATAAGAGAATATATGCGATGATGCTGATGATCGCACCCCGTTCACCCAATTTTAAATCTGAATATCGTTTATCATCCAATGATTCCAACCTCCAAACAACTGCCTGAACATTTTATCAAGCGGCATGCGAGTGGGTCTATAGAAACCTTTTTATCCATCCCCATTTATCTCTCTTAAAGTCAAAAAAGTTGCACACAGTAAATTTAATTGGTGCAACCTTACTTCTGTTTTTCATCTTCAGTCGTGACTTAAGCACTATTAATATTGTTCTATCCAATCCATTTGATTCATATATTTTTTCTAGAAATGGAGGGATAACAATGGGTATCAGATTGATCAAGATTTCGGTTGTTTATTTTATGATCGGCGTGTTATTCGGATTGTATATGTCGATGACGCATGATTACAGTTTCACACCGGTTCACGCTCATATCAATCTTCTGGGCTGGACAGCTCTTACTTTGGCAGGTATCATCTATCATTTATTCCCGGCTGTGTCTCAGACAAAGCTTGCAAAAGCTCATTTTTGGCTCCACAATATCGGTCTCCCGCTTATGATGGCCGGACTGCTCATCCTCATTTCATCCGGCAATGAAGCCATCATCCCGGTGATCGCAGCCGGGGGAGTGCTGACGACGCTTGCCGTGTTATTGTTTGGATACAATGTATTGACGAAACTAAAGCCAGAATAATAAAACAGCTGCTGCCCGGATTTCGCTTAAGGCAGCAGCTGTTTTTCCAATTCCGTCACTTCTTCTTTTAAGTCTTCCACATCACGGAGCAGCCTGAACATCCCTTTTAGGATCAATTCATCCGGTTTGGATTTCCGGCACTCTTCTGAAATCCTGTCGGCAAATTTCACATACTCCCCTGCTTCATCACTCCCGAGTGAATGAATCTTCTCATACAGATTCGTCCACGCTTCCTCCCTTTTTTCAAAAGAAATGAAGGCCCCTTCCCGGTCCATATCAACTGAAAACGGCTTCATCATTTCATCATCGAGGAGTGGTGCGCTCTTCCCTTCAAAGAAGTCGTCTGCAAGGATCATGATCTGTCTCACAATATGCTTCCCGAGATCGGCCGGTTCAAGATCGCTGTCGGTTGAAATCAGAAGCATCATATAAGAAGAATAAATGGACTGTGTCATCCACATCAGATCCCATTTATAGGGGTCGATCCTATCCCCGTATAACCGGTGGAGATTGTGCTGCAGCCAGCTGAATAATCTCCCGCGCATCCTGTGCTCCATCTCGGCGAGCTTTTCGCTGTCCTTGGCGGTTTCTCCCCTCATATGCATCTTCATATACGATTTGTACTCAAGGATTCCTTCAAACTGGACCTGGAATTGTTTAGCCAGGCGGTCCTCTGGTGCCATATTGCTGTCAAGGCCGACCACAAACGCCCGCTCGAAGACGAGCTGCTGATAATGTTCATAGATGGATATGATTAAATCTTCCTTTGATTGGAAAAAAGAGTAAAGAGAACCTTTGGATATCCCGATGCTGTCAGCTATCTGCTGCATCGAGGTCCGGTTGTATCCGTGTTCTGCAAACAGATCGACAGCTGTTTCCAGTATTGCTTTACGTTTGTTCAATAGATATCACCTGTCTTCTATATAAAGTCCGATTCATTTGATTTTTAAACCATTTTACCATAGTTTCGATGCCCTCATCACTCCTCCCCGGGTTAGCACATTATTCCTTGACTAAAATTTACGACCGTGAAAAAATGACTTATGAGTCAATTTTCATTAAACTTGATATATCAATACATCAAAAGCAATAGCCAAAACCATTTTGACCCACGAGTCAAACCAAGTGAACAGGAGGAATGATTGATGATTCGAGCAATCTTGAAGCGATCGAAAATCACATTGATTTTTGTACTGCTCTTTGCCATTATCGGGATTTTTACTTTTTTCCAGCTCCCCCAAAGGGAAATTCCCGAGACTGAAGTGAATATCGGGACGGTTTCCACGGTATATCCGGGGGCAACCGTTGATACGGTCGAGCGTACCGTCACGAATCCGATTGAAAATTCGCTGCAGTCGATCGACGGGATCAAGGAACTCAATTCGTCTTCTGCTGCCGGATTCTCTACTATCATTGTAGAGGTCGAAGATGGCAAAGACAAAAAAGAAGTGTTCAGCGATGTGCGGCAGGCGGTTTCCGATGCCTCCACATCGTTTCCCGAAGAGGTATTCGATCCGGAGATCAATGAATCCACAGTGAAGATGCCGATCGTCTCCTATCAGCTCACGAGCGACAGCCGTGAAAGCCTTCAAGACATCAAGGAAGAGATCGACCGCTGGAAAACGGAGGTCGAGGAATTATCCGGGGTTTCAGGGGTGGCTGTCAAGGGACTGCCCGAGGAACAAATCCTCATTGAATTGAAGCTCGAGGATTTAAAGGAATCCGGTCTTAACGTGTCCGATGTCATGACCGCCATTAATGATGAGTACTACCCTGCACCACTGGGGAAAGAAGAAATCAATGATGAAGTCGTTCAGTTGAAGGTCGATCATTATAAGACGCTTGAAGAAATGGAAAAAGTCTTCGTCGGAAAGAATCCGGGTGGTGAATCCGTCCTGCTCGGGGATATCGCAGACGTGAAGATTTCACCAAAAGAGGCTGAGGATATCATTACATTTGAAGGAAAACCTGCCGTATCCTTCACTGCTTTTGTACAACAGGGCGAAGATATCCCATCCGTCGATGACCGGGTGAGCAGCAAGGTCGAAGAACTTTCGGATAATCTTCCGGGGGACGTAGAACTCGTTCCATATTATTCACAGGCAAGCCTGGTGACTGATATTTTTAAAGGATTGTTCACCTCGCTTGCAATATCCGTCCTTGCAGTCATCGTCACGACCGCGGTGGGTCTGACCGGATCCGGGGTCTTCGTCGTCGCACTGGCGATTCCGATTTCGGTGCTCGCAGGGTTGATCCCACTTCCATATGCAGGAGTGGACCTGAACCAAATATCAGTGATCGGGGCCATCATCGCACTCGGTATCCTTGTGGATGACTCGATCGTCATGAATGATAATATCCAGCGCCGCTACAAACTCGGGGATTCTGCGCTGAGGGGTGCTGTGAACGGCGTGAAGGAAATGTGGGTGTCGATTGTCACCTCCTCCCTCGCGATCGTGTTCACTTTCCTGCCGCTCGTCTTTTTATCAGGAGGGAACGGTGCATTCATCAGGGCGCTTCCGACCGTCTTGATCACAACGATCCTGGCTTCGACTTTGGCAGCACTGGTATTCGTACCGGTGCTCCGCTACATGCTTTACAGTAAAACAAAGAAAAAGATTTCTGACTCACCCGGTCTGCTCGGGAAGCCGCTTGATAAACTGGCCGACTGGTATGCAGACGGTGTCCTTAGAAGATTTTCAAAGAAACCTTTGTTGACCGCCATACTCGGACTGGTGTTCACGACAGCCATATTCGGCCTGATCGCCTTTACGCCGTTTGAATTCTTCCCGTCCGCCGACCGCGAAGAAGTGACGATCGACGTCACCCTTCCGATTGGTACGACACTTGAAGAAACATCCGATACGCTTGCAGAAATGGAAGACAGACTGAAATCGGATGAAGGTGTCTACGAAACAAGCGTATTCGCCGGAACCGGGCTGCCAAATCTATTCAATAGTTCCCTTGAGAACTCAGGGGACAATACAGGTCAGATCGTTGCCCGCGTAGACCGGGAAAACCAGACTGCCCAAGGGCTTATCGACGATTGGACTGAAAAGCTGCGCACCGGGTTCCCGGATGCCGTCCTTTTCATGGAAACAATCGAACAAGGTCCTCCTGCCGGTGCGCCTGTAACGGTAACCTTATCTGGACCTGAAATGGAGAAACTGCTTGAACTGAGGGATTCGATCAAGGATGATATCGGAAAGCTCGAGACCAATCTGGTCGTCGACAATGTAGGAGAACTCTCCCCTGTCCAGGAATATGTACCTGACCGTGAAGCGCTCGAGGAAAACGGCATCACCGTTAACCAGATCAGTCAGCAAATACGCCTGGCAACAGAGGGGATCCCTCTGAAAGCCTTTGACAACGGCGTCACGAAACGCGATATGAACCTTGTACTCGGCGGAAATGACGGGGAAATCGATCTTTCTTCCCTCGAATTACCGGCTGCCGGCGGGCAGAACCCTGCCGGACCGCCGAAACTGGTAGGTCTTGATGAACTGGTGAATGTTCAAAAGAAAGAAGAAATCCAGCAGATTCCTCACGTCGACGGTGAACGTGCGATCACAATTCGCGCATTCCCTGAAAATGAGGAAGGTTATGAAGAAAAAGTCCAGGAGATCGTGGATGACGCCGGGAAAGACGTAGGTTCTGAATACAGCTTGACACTCGGCGGTGAAAATGAAGCGCAGGACAGCTTCTTCTCGGAAATCACCATCCTGTTCACGATTGTGATTTTCCTTGTCTACCTGTTGATTGCCCTGCAATTCAATTCATTGTCAATGCCATTCCTGGTATTGGTTGCCGTTTATCTGGCGATTGCGGGAGCCATCCTTGGATTGTTCGTCACCCAGACACCGATCTCTTTCCTTGCCGTCATGGGAATGGTGTCGCTGACCGGGATCGTCGTCCGGAACTCGATCGTACTCATCGAATTCACCGAGCAGCGACTGCGCGATGGCATGGACGTGAAGAAAGCCGTAATCGAAGCAGGACGCGCAAGACTGCGTCCGATCGTTCTGACGGCCCTGACATCCATCGTCGCCCTGATCCCGGTTGCCGTCAGCGGAGACGCCCTCTTCACACCGCTCGCGGTCACCATCATTTCCGGAATCGCCTTCTCGGTGATCCTGACGCTCTTGATCGTACCGGCACTTTATCTGGTATTTGACCGATTTAGAGGTAAGAAGAGACAGCGGGATGCTGTGGAATAATTGTGTAAGGCCCGTCCCTCACTGCATTAAAGCAGTGAAGGACGGGCCCTTTCATTTAATAGAATACATCGAACCTCTCCCACACTTCTTCGAGTTCATCGAGCCGCTTTTCGAAACCGTCCTGCTTTTGTTTTGCGGCATAGATGACGAGTGCGTTGATGACACTGAGCGGTGCGGTGAAGCTGTCGATGAAGGCAGGCATTTTGCTTTCTGCCGTTAATGATACATCCGCATGCTGAATGAGCGGTGATAACAGATTGTCGGTAAGTGCAGCTGTTTTTGCTTTTTTTTCTTTTGCAAAACGGAGTATGTCGACTGTACTTTTTGTATATCTTGAGAAGCTGATACCCAGGACTAAATCCTCCTCACCAAGATCGTGAAGACGGTCTGCATTTTTCTCGATTGAATCGAGCATCTTGACATCATCAAGAATCATAGTCAGGTAGTAATGAAGGAAAACCCCCAGGGCTTCTGCACTCCTGTTAGCCACAATATAGACTCTCCTTGCCTTCAACAAGTACTCTACCATTTTGCGGAAATTTTCAACATCCAGGTTCTTAAATGTGTGCTGGATGTTTTCAATGTCTCCTCCGATGATTTGGGAAATGCCTTGATCTTCATGCCCGTATACCTCTTTTGACAGCTTCAGTCTCTCAGTCGCAGTTAATTGCTGCTGAACCGAAGACTGGATGTGGCGCTGAAACTCGGGATAACCCGTAAAGCCCAAAAACGCGGCAAAACGAACGACTGTAGCATCGCTTACGTTGACTAGCTTCGCCAGCTTCCCGACTGTTAAAAATGGGATTTGATTGGGATTTTCGAGTATATATCGGGCAATTTTCTCCTGCGCCTTACTCATTTCCGGCATTTTTCCGGAAATGACTTTGTAGACATCAATGTTCATATTTCACCTCTTTTTGACTCATTTCCTGATTATTTTGATGGCTTTATCGTGTGCATCGAGTGTCCTTTCTATATCTTCCCGGCTGTGGACGGCAGACATGGAATAACGGTTGAGTGGTTTTGTGTAGATTCCAAGTTTCAATAGCTCATAGTCGATTTTGCTTCTTAAGGTACTGTTGGCTTTAGCCATATCCCGATAGTTCCTGATGCTTCCTTCCGCCAGGATGATGTTGAAGATGCTCCCTTTCCCCACAGTCTGCATCGGGATGTCATGGCATTTATAGATATCTTCAAGCCCAGACCTCAGTAATGCTGTGTCAGCGAGAAGTGCCTCCATCGTTCCCTCCTCTTCGAGAACCTCAATCGTCGCAAGTCCTGATGCCAGTACTGTCGGATGGCCGTTGTAGGTTCCGCTGTGAAATAATGGATCTTTTTTGCTGCCGTTTTCAGCACCGGCCGTAAGAATGTCCCTTCCCCCATCCGGCGCGCTGATTTCCATGACTTCTTTTTTTCCGCCGACCGCCCCTACGGGAAATCCGCCGCCAAGCACCTTACCGAGAGCGGTGAGGTCCGGTTTGATATGATATAGGTTCTGCGCTCCTCCTACGGTAAGCCGGAACCCTGTTTTCACTTCATCAAATATCAGGAGGATCCCAAGTTCTTCCGTTATCTCCCTTAGCTTTGTCATGAAAATCTCATCAGCAGGAATGAATCCGCCTTGAACCGGCTCCATGATGATGGCAGAAATCTCATGCGCTCTGTTCCGCAGGATTGTTTCTGTCGCATCAATATCATTAAAAGGAAGTATGACCGTATTTTTACGATAGTAATCAGGAATGCCAGGTGACTCAGGCACCACATCCGGTTCAGTTTCATCGCCGGCCATGTCGATTTCAGGATTCACGCTGAGGAGCACCTGATCATACCCGCCGTGATAATGACCTTCAAACTTCGCGATTTTTGGTTTGCCTGTATAAGCCGCCGCTGTCCGGATCGCAAGTAAAGTGGCTTCAAGACCTGAATTCGTATATCGTACCATTTCAATACCTGGAAATAGAGAAATCAATTTTTCAGCAAGGACGGTCTCAAGTCTGTGCGGGGTGCCGAAAATGGTCGTTCCCGCTTCCTTCATTTGATTCATCGCTGCTTCATATACCCGCGGATGACCATGGCCAAGGATCAGGGCTCCATAACAGAGCAGATAATCAATGTACTCATTTGCGTCAACATCGATCAGCCTGCTGCCGTGCCCTTTTTCCATCATGATCGGGTGAGGTGCCATATATTTGATATTCGCCGTGACTCCTCCCGGGATGACCTTTTTTGCCTTTTCAAATAATGCCGCTGAATTCTTTGTGTGACGGGACAATGGATTGAGCTTATTTTGATGCAAAAGTAAGACCTCCGATATTAAATATTTATTTCTTCTTATAACTTAACATGAAATAAATATTTCAAAAAAGGGTTGGGCCGTTCTGTTATGTAAGATTAATGCCGGTAAAAGTTTTGTAAAAGAGAGCTCATTCACACTTCGATATAAGAAGCATGCTCGTAAAAATATTGCTGGACTTGAGGGATTAATTATTCAATGAGATTTTGACGATATTCTATAAGTTTCAGATGTTTCTCCACTGTTTTCCCAAAAAAGTTAGTAATTACTCAGTCCCTGGTCATTCCGGGCACTTTACCCATTTCATAAACGCTTTTAACAATCCGGAATAAATTAATCAGTAGAAAGGAGTGTGAATCAAAATGGATAGTCCAATCTGGTTATACCTCTTCGGCATTCTGTCAGGCTTTGCCCTCTTGAGGGTGCCGCTGACCGGCTTCCTTGCGCCGATCAATCCGATTGTCGATGTGATCGGGGTTCTTGCAGTTTTATTATTCTCTATCGTACTGATTTTCAAAGGTGTCATGCACCTCATTGACAGCCGGAGAAGAAGATAACAGTAAAGGCCCGTCCCTCGCTGCTCTCACGCAGTTCAGGGCCGGGCCTTTTTTCATCCATATTGCTTCTGGTGTTCCTGCTTCCTGGAAAGATAGTCTTCATCTTCCCTTGCAAGCTTCCATTTTTCTTCAAAGATGGCGGCCGATTCTGCTTTTTCGGAATCGATCTGTCTTTCCTTCACATCGCCGTCTTCATCATACTTTTTGCCGCCTTTGTAGTTGGCGTAGCGGCGGGATCTGGTGTAGCCCATCTGCAGGAATTTCCGGGCCATGTCCATTCCGACAAAATCGTCCTGCTTTTTGTAATCGAGGAACATCTCATAAATTTTCTCCGAGGATTCCTTCGCGATATCGGGTGTCTTGAACCGCCAATGGGGGAGGATTTCACTTTTATAAGGTTCAACGAGAAGGACACCCTGCTCTCCCCTTCCGACCCGGTAAAGTTCGGGATGCTCCCGGAAGTCGGTTGAGTCGAAGTCCAGTGAATAATCGAATGGCATCGTATCATCCTTTTGCACGTTTTCAGCTTGTTTACCCGGATGATTCTGCACTTAACCCCTTAACCACGATAAAAAGACCTGCATAGAACCGCTCTATACAGGTCTTTAATTTTAAAAACCGGGCTGATTTACTTCCCCTGCTCATCCAGCGCCTGGTACTTTGCCTGATACTTTCCGCCGTCAGCCACTTCGGAGTGATACAGGGCCTTCATGGCAAAACTTCTCTCCAAGCCCTGCTCATCCATCAAATTCTTAAGGCGGTCCTGCAGTGCTTTTTCATCCTTCATCAATCGCTTCATTTGGGAACGTATATATTTCAAAGGTTTCATCTCCTTTTTCGTTTAGCAATGAAATACCATTATAACAACCTTTCAGGATTATACAAAGTTTCGCTGGTCACCCTCATGATTGCTTGATAGAATCATAGATAATTAGCAGAAAAATTTGTAAGCAACTTATAAACACGGTGAAACGCATATACATATTAACAGAGACATCCTTAGACAGGCCTTCCGTCATGCCATATTTTTAAAAAAGAGAGAGGGATTGTCATGTACAAACTGTATTGCAGGGCCTACCAAACCGCTTACCGGGGGGCATTGTATTTCCTGCCGTGGCGGAAACCCCGGTTGATCGAGGGGGAAAACAGCCTCGCCGAATTGCCTGGTATTTTAAAAGAAAGCGGAATTTCGAGCGTACTGGTCATTACAGATGAAGGTATTTCTTCACTCGGATTGATGGACGGTCTCCTCAAAGAGTTGAAAAACAACAATATTCGTTACTCCGTCTATGACAAGACCGTCCCGAACCCGACCATCGATAATATCGAAGACGCCTTGAAATTGTATCACTTCAATAAGTGTGATGGGATCATCGCATTTGGCGGCGGGTCGCCGATCGACTGTGCCAAAGCGGTGGGGGCCAGGGTGGCGAGGCCGGACAGGACCCTACCGGAGATGAAGGGACAGTTGAAAGTGAGAAGGAAGCTCCCTCTCCTCGCCGCCGTCCCGACCACTGCCGGAACGGGAAGCGAAGCGACGATCGCCGCAGTGATTTCAAATCCGGAGACCCATGAGAAATATGCAATCAACGACTTGTCGCTGATTCCGCAGATCGCGGTCCTCGATCCGCTGCTTACGGTAAAACTTCCGCCTCACATCACTTCGACGACCGGAATGGACGCATTGACCCATGCAGTCGAGGCCTATATCGGCAGGAGCAGAACAAGGGAGACAATGGAGTGCAGCAAACAGGCAGTGAAGCTGATATTCAGCAATCTTTACGAAGCCTATTCCAACGGGGAAAACATTGCAGCCCGTACCAATATGCAGAAAGCATCGTATCTTGCGGGAGTTGCGTTCACCCGCGCATATGTGGGGTACGTCCATGCGATCGCCCATACCCTCGGCGGATTCTATTCGGTTCCGCACGGGCTCGCGAATGCCGTCATCCTCCCATATGTACTCGAGTACTACGGAGAGTCGGTTCATCAGCCGCTTGCGGAATTGGGCGATGCAGCCGGGATCGGGTCGCCAACGGATCCGGCGGGTGAGAAAGCGGCTGCCTTTATTGCTGCGATAAAGAAGCTCAATACAGATATGAAAATCCCTGACAAGGTGGACGGCATTTCCGAAAGCGATATCCCGCTGATGGTCAAGCGGGCCCTGAGTGAAGCGAATCCGTTTTATCCGGTGCCGAAAATCCTGTCGGAAAAGGACTTAACTGCCCTTTATAATATGATCAGGCAAAAGCAGACTGCACCTATTTGATTTCTTCCATGATGTGCGTATAAAAAATGGACCTGCCCCCGGCATGTCCATTTATGTGTTGTCAGCCGGGCGCCACCCCGGCAGCGTTGACACCCAAACAATCCTTATCTCCGTTCCAAAGGTAGCGTCATGCAGCGGATGCCTCCACCGCCTTTCTCCAGTTCATTCACATCGACCTCGATGACCTTTTTATTCTTCAATTTAGGATGATCTTGAAGGATGCTTTTGTTGATTTTTGTACTGACCAGAAGCGTTTCCGGATTCAGGTTCAGGAAATTGATATCTGCGACGGTGTGCTTCACCTTGTCCGTCCACAGCACTTCAAACCCGTGCCGCTTAAGGAAGTCGCCTGTCATGGTGTAGGAGGAGTCTTTTTCAGTGACGACCTGCACAGGGAATAAACGCATATAGCTTTTCGCGACAAGGAGGTCAGGGCCTGCGACATTGCAGTTCATGTCCAGATGCATCGTCTCCCCTGTCCTGGGCAGATCGATGATGCCGATCTCTGAAAATCCCGCGGCAAAAATCCTTTTTTGGATTGCTTCAAGGCTTTCAATGCTTGTCCTGAGGCCGGTGTTGATGAATACAGCGTCCTTATCAAGCACGAATACGTCTCCGTTTTCTAGTGCTTTCATCCCGTTATTGGCTTTAATATTGAAAACCTCTTTGTCAAACCATTCCTTAAATAGTCCGTGAGCATGTATATATTCCGGTGAACGCATCGATGCTCCTGCATCCCCCGGGATCACCGTGTTCCCGTATACGCAGGCAAGGTCCCGCACAAACACCCTGTTGAGCAGGTGTGGATTCAATTCGGCATCCCCGCCTTTTAAGTAATGGGAGTAGTCGATGACCTGTGCACCCTCATTTTCAATAGCTTTTATCAAATTCTCATGGTTTTCCTTCGCCTTTTCATGGTGAACGGGCTTTTCCCAGCCGACATAATCGGCGGTGCGCTGGTCAGGGACGTCCAATACAGTCGGGGAACAAACCACGACCGTCTTCAGTTCATCATGCTCGTTCCAGCAGTTCGGTTGAATCTTATGCATCCTCTGGCCTCCTTCTGTTTTCCTCTTTTACTTTTTCCTTTCTGGTCTGAAAACATTCCAGTGTTGGGAGATCGCGGCGTAATGGCGATCCAGGCTGGATTAAGTCCGGAATTTCTGTTTTATGAGAGATATCCTGCCTGGATTATGTGGGATCTTTGTTTTATGAGGGGTGTATCCTGCATTGATTATGTTGTATCTCTGTTTTATGAGGGGTATCTCGCCTAAGATATGAGCGGAACTCCTGTTTTATGGGCGAAATCCGCGATATATGGGCGGAATTCACAATATATGGGCGAATTAAAGATTATTCGACAAGTGCACAGCCCCACTACCCTCTCAATACCCCGCACCGTACAGAAAAGATTAACTCTCAGCACAAAAAAGAGCCAAAGCACCGCGCCTCAACTCTTGATCCTCTTCTGGCTATTCATAAATGGACACTTGGACAGGGACGAATCGTCGTCACGGAGGAAATACTGCTGCCACTCGTGGTTATCCTCCTGGCCGTACCATTTAAGACTCGGATGAGCATCGATTCCATCGTATTCCACGAGACGCTTCCGGATGACTTTTTTCAGTTTCTGCCCGAATGCGGTGGATGAATTGATCTCGTCAAATACCCAGCGCGGCTGAAAGGCAATCATAAAACAGGGAAAATGCCGGCTTTTCCGGCTAATGTGGGCAGGGGTGGCACAGAAAGCGAAGTAAGGCTCCCCGTCAAAACAAAACTCCCAGCTGTGATGATGGGGGTCTTCCGCGATTCCTTCCGGCCAAGGGGTTTCATCCTGTTCATGAAGTTTATTCAATACGGACCAGAACAGGTCCTGATAATCATCGATGTCTGCAAATTGCAGCTCTTCTGATTGAAAGAAGACGACCAGTGAAGCATTGTTCCCGGTATCACGGGAGATTTCACCGTACTCCTTCAGCAGGGAAGCGAGCTGTTCAATTGATTGACCCGTCCTCGGATCATCGGCAAATCCAAAGCGGAGCATATCTTTATGAAATCCCTGTATACCGGGCACGCAGGGATATGGATGCTGTTCACCACGCATCATTTGTGCAAACTGGGTATAAGCTGACTTCTCCCAAGAGGGCAGGTCATTGAAATGACGGTCAATCCAGCTTTTTGAACGTAACATGGGCGAATACCTCCTATCGGACTACACACTATCCTATTAGGAGGCAATGTTCTGGGTGTCTGTCTATGACAGCAAAATTCCCGCTGCCTTCACACCGAAATAAATCCCGAACCCGATGAGCACGAGACCGGAAATGATCGAGATCCATCTGATGATCCTCCCGCTGAACCACTTCCCGGTTCCGGCGGCGACTGAAGCCATCGCGAAATCCCAGATGGTGATGCCGAGGAAGATCCCCATGCTGTAAATCAGGATCTGCCCGCCATGATAGGTCTCGGTGGTCTCTGCCAGGATCGAACCGTAAATACCGAGCCAGAACAGGATGCTCAGTGGATTGGAAATGGCCATGAAAAATCCCGTCCGGAACGACCTCGCTTTTGTCTCTCTTCCATTTTGCTGAGAATCACGGGCAGGGGCACCCGCTTTTACGACACTTTCAATCCCTGTATAGACGAATACAAAGAATCCGAACAGCCATAAAAACAGTTGAACAATAGGCGTGTCCACGAACTGTGCAAGCCCGAAATAGATGAGAAGCATGAAGACTGCATCCGCAGCCATCCCGCCTACCCCCACCAGCCAGGCATGCCAAAATCCAAGCCGGATCCCTTTATCCAATTGCAGGGCATTGATCGGTCCCATCGGTGCGGACAGCGATAACCCCAGTACGATATAACTTATAAATACGCTCATCTCCCAACCCACCTCTGACAAAACTTCTTCCTAGTATATTCGGACGGGCCGCCTTGTAGTAGGCCCTTGTCTGTTTTTTATAAAATCATACATGATTATTTGTAACCGCGGGAAATCTAAAGGGGATGTCAACTACGATTCAGGAGGGAAACATCATGTTCAATCAACAAAATCAGCAAAACCAGACTAATATGAATCCGTCTCCCCAGCAGGGAATGAATAATCAAACCATGAACCAGCCGAATAAAAACCACGGCGGCCACGAATTATTCGATGCCCACGAGGTGATTGCAGGGATCATCAGCATGCTCGATCAGTATCAAATGTATGATCAGCATATCCAGGATCCTGAACTGAAAGAAATCGTCAAACGCCAATCCGCTTTCGTGACGACGATGTACAACACGATCGTTGGCAGTTTTTCAACCGGGCGCGATCCGCAGGTTCCCACCCAGCAGTATAAAATGACCCAGAACAATGACACAGTTTACGGAATAAAGCCGGGGCAGCCAAAGAAACCGAACCAGTCGGTGAATGAACTGTCCGATAAAGGACTGTCTGCCTATATGCTCGGACAGACCAAATCGCTTGCTACCCTGCTTGCGATGACGGCTCTTGAGATGACCAATCCGGTCCTTCGCCGCGTCGTTGCCGACAGCGTTCCGAACTTCATTGAAATGAGCTATGAGATTTTTCTATATCAGAACAAACACGGCTACTATCAGGTGCCGCAGCTGAACGATCAGGATATGGCCCAGATGCTGCAGAGCTATACAACCGTACCCCAGCAGCCGGGGAATATGCCCCATTAATAAGCGGGACAAGGGGACAGGTTCATTGTCCCAGTAAGGAATCGACTACTCTTAGGACATGCGGCTAAAATTCCGTGTCCAGCTTGAATCGACTACACCTTAAGGACACGGATAAAACTCCGTGTCCTTTTTTCACGTCAAGAAGAAACGGACGACTTCAGTTCCTCGGTGACCGCTTCCCGCCCTTCAAGCGACCTGGTGATCAGATAATAGAGGCAAGTTCCTGTTAAGCCGAGAATGAGCAGTATCCCGCCCATCATCACCGGACTGATCCATTCGCCTGCGATGATCAGTAGCGACGCGATAATCATCGCACCATAAAAGGTCAAGCTGTAAAATGCCATGTACGTACTGCGTGCGTTGGACGGGGCAAGTTCGCCGATCATGGCCTGTTTCACCGGTACATACATGAGCTCGCCGATCGTCCCCACGAAGATGAGTATGAAGAGGATCCATATATTGCTGATGAAGGCCAGTGCACTGAAACTGACGGAAAAGATGAACATTCCCATAACGAGGTTCCATTTGTCTTTCCACTTTTTAAAAAGGTATAAAACAACCGCGGACAACAGGACGACCAGCAGGGTATTTTCGGTTTTAAGGAATCCGAGTACCTTTGTGCCGTCGATCGTAAACTCAATGCCGAGCAGTGAAGCACCCTGCTCGGGGATATCCCTTTCAAGGCGTATCCCGATATAGTTGGTCAATGACTGCTCAAGGGTGAATATGAACACGGCGCCAATGATGTAAAACATGAACAGTCTGTCTTTCAATACGGCGGAATAGCTTTTGAAAAAATCAAATGGTGAAGATTTACTTTTTCCTGTGGAAGGCTGGACGGGAGCTGGTGTGTAGGTTTCTGAGATGAAGAAAAAAGTGATGACGACGGATAAAAGCGAGATGAACGATATCCCGATGAACAGTTCGAATAAATAGCTTTTAAACAGGAATGCACCCATTATTCCCCCGAGTGCCGTGGCAAGGTTCCCCAGCCAGTAGCTGATCGTGAATACGAGCTTCCTGGACTCGGTATCCGTCACATCGATGATCATCGCCTGGGCAGCCGGCTGCAGCATTCCGCCTGCAAACATATTGAAGACGAAAAACACCGCGGATACATACGGCAGGTCATACCACGGGGAGTTGCAGAAAGCGATCAAGAGATAGGTGACGAGTACGCCGATTTCCGAATAGATCATGATGCTCCGGCGCCCGATCTTATCGGACATATGCCCGCCGATGAATCCTCCGATCACACCGCTGATGACGGTCAATATAAGGATGATCCCGGTTTCGGCTGCCCCGATTTTCTTGGAAAAATAAATGGCCAGGAACGGAATGACGGCCATGGATACAAGCCCGCCCAGGAACTGAATGCCCAGCCTTAATTTAATGTTGGGATGAATGTCCCTGAGTTTCATTGCATTTCCTCCCTTGCGTCTGCAACCGGTCCAAACAGCCGCAGTGCCTGGATCTTCATATCGTTCCAAACGAGGTTTGTATAGTCATCGATGAATGTTAATCTCATCCCGTTTATCAGAGATAAATACGACTGGGCGATCAAAGGCGGTGCATCTTTATAGAAGAGTCCCATCCCCTGGCCTTCGGCGATGACCGGATAGATTTTATCGATAAATACGTTGACGAAATCATCAAGCTCCTTGAAAAGCGCAGGATATCTGTCTGGTCTGGCAAGAACCTGCTGAATCAAACGCAGATAATCCATGCTTTTTGAAAACTGATCCACCTGACAATGGATCATTTCTTTAACCATCTCCATCGGATTGCCGCTGTAACGTTCTTCTATTTCATGAAAATAAGGCTTTATCTCTTCGAGGGGCTCAAGGACCGATGCCTGAAACAGTACATCCTTTGTTTCGAAGTACGTAAACACGGTACCAAAGCTGACGCCTGCCTCCTTCGCTACCGCCGCGATCGGGGTCTCGGCGAATCCGTTTTCGCTGAACAGTTTCACAGCAGCCTCGAGGATCAACGCTCTTTTCCTTCTCTTTTTTTCTTCGAGTGAAAGTGATGCGGACATGTGAAAATCTCTCCCTTTTTAAAATTGATTGATCAATCAATCATTATTTTATTGTAAGAACCTTCCAATGTCAACACCTTTCTTCGACACTGAAAATAACAAAACACACAAAAAAGGAAGCCTCCTAAATAGAAGCTTCCTTTTCTATGGTTCATATGGTAGATCAACGGGACAGTGTACCTGTCCCCCTGTCCCATTTTTAGTGCATGCTGTTCATGACCCAGACGGATCCTGCTACGATGACGATGGCGATGAAGGCTGCTGACAGCATTTTGCCGACCTGCCATCTTCCTTCTCCTTCGGTTACGTGCATGAACATGAACAGCTGGATTGCCGCCTGCAGGAAGGCAAGGACAAAGACGATGGCCACGATGGTTCCGCGGGCAAGGTCAGTGTAC
Source organism: Rossellomorea oryzaecorticis (assembly GCF_045897515.1). Classification (NCBI taxonomy): domain Bacteria; kingdom Bacillati; phylum Bacillota; class Bacilli; order Caryophanales; family Bacillaceae; genus Rossellomorea; species Rossellomorea oryzaecorticis. The sequence continues at coordinate 113,851 of NZ_JBJOSA010000003.1, forward strand.
AGTCCCCACCAGACTGCCAGGAAGGTCAATCCGACTGACAAGAAAAATCCAATGATTTGAGTCCAAGGTATACGGCTGTGGTTTGATGTGTTATTTGACATATTATCCCACCATCCCTAACAAGTACACGCTTGTAAACACGAAGATCCATACGAAATCAAGGAAGTGCCAGTACAAGCTGGATACAAATAGTTTTTTCGCAGTATCAGGATTCAATCCCTGCTTCTTCACTTGGAACATCACAAGGATGATCCATAGGATCCCCAGTGAAACGTGGAGTCCATGCGTACCGGTCAACAGATAGAATGAAGACCAGTATGCATTTGTTCCCATAGCAGCTCCTTCATGAATGAGGTGAAGGAACTCTGCTATCTCCATGTAAAGGAACCCTGCACCGAATAGCAGTGTGATGATCAGCCAGACCATCATCCCTTTGACATTTCTTCTTCTTAATTCATTTATCGATAATCCAGACGTGAAACTACTGATCAGTAGCAGCAGCGTCATGATGATTGTATTCTTCAGATCAAACACTTCACTTGGCAGCGGGCCGCCTACCGTCCCGCTTTCAAGGGCAAAGAACGTGGCGAAGATCGTAGCGAACAGCGCCATTTCCGCTCCAAGGAAAATCCAGAAACCGAAGATATTCAGTTTCCCTATTTCCGATTGATATTCCAGTGGCGTGTTTGGATCTACATTTGTACTATGTGCCATACTCACGCCTCCCTCTTGAACCGATTTTCAGTTTTTTCGATCTCATCCACACTTACGTAGTAGCCTTTATCATACTTGTGCGAAGTAAGTGAGCGGTGCGCCATCGTTCCAAAGATCCCGACAAGCGCAATGATCGCAAGCCAGAATAGTTCGAACACAAGTCCGAATCCTGCAACAAAGAAGAGAGCGGACATGATGAACGGCACTCCTGCATTGTTCGGCATATGGATCGGTTTGTATTCAGGTTCTTCAGGCTTTCCTTTTTCTTTCCATTCCTGTTTCATGTAGTGGAATGCATCGACATTCTTCACTTCCGGTACATGAGCAAAGTTGTAGTGAGGCGGGATCGCTGAGCTTGTCGCCCACTCAAGTGTACGGCCGTCCCAGGCATCGCCCGTCATCTCACGTTTTGCATAACGGTAGCTGTAATATACGTTGTACACGATGATCATGAAGCCGACACCCATGCCGAATGCACCTACAGAAGAGATGACATTCAATGCTGTCCAGCCGTCTTCAGGTCCGTATGTGTACACACGTCTTGGCATACCGGCAAATCCAAGTACGAATTGCGGTAAGAAACATACGTTGAATCCGATCGAGAAGAACCAGAAAGCCCATTTCCCGATTCGTTCGTTCATCTTGATGCCGAACATCTTCGGATACCAGTAAACAAGTCCCGCGAAGCAGGCAAATACGACACCGGCGATCAATGTGTAGTGGAAGTGGGCAACCAGGAAGTAGTTGTTGTGATACTGGAAGTCAGCTGCAGCCATACCGAGCATGACACCAGTCACCCCGCCGATCAGGAATGTCGGGATGAACGCGACAGACCACATCATCGCGGTCGTAAACTCGATCCTTCCCTTATACAGGGTACCGAGCCAGTTGAATATCTTGATACCGGTCGGAATGGCGATGGCCATTGTGGTGATCGAGAATACACTGTTCAATGCCGCACTTCCTCCCATCGTGAAGAAGTGATGGACCCACACGATGAAGCTGAGGAGTGAAATGGCAGCAAGTGAGATAATCATAGATCTATAACCAAACAATGTCTTTCTAGCAAACGTCGCAATGATTTCCGAAAAGATACCGAAAGCCGGCAGGATAACGATATATACTTCCGGATGTCCCCATAACCAGAACAGGTTCGACCAAAGCATCGGGTTCCCGCCATCAGTCAGCGTAAAGAAATGAGTGCCGAACAAACGGTCAAATGTCATCAGTGCAAGTGTGACAGTCAAGATCGGGAATGCAAACACGATGATGAATGCAGTGATCAAAGTCGTCCAAGTGAACATCGGCATGCGAAGCAGGGTCATGCCCGGCGCACGCATCTTTATGATCGTCACGACGAAGTTGATACCGGTCAATAATGTACCGATCCCTGAAATCTGAAGTCCGAGCAGGTAATAGTTGATACCCGGTCCAGGGCTTCCTTCAATCGCGAGCGGTGCATAGTTCGTCCACCCGGCATCCGGCGACCCGCCGAATACGAATGACATATTAAACAGGATCGCCCCGAACATGAATGACCAGAAACTCAGGTTATTCAAATACGGGAACGCAACGTCCCTTGCACCGATTTGCAAAGGTACAACAACGTTCATCAATCCAAGTAAAAACGGCATCGCCATGAACAGGATCATGATCGTACCGTGAGTCGTAAAGATTTCGTTATAGTGCTGAGATGATAAAAACTCGTTATTAGGCACCGTCAACTGGGCCCTCATCAATAGTGCATCGACCCCTCCGCGGAAGAGCATGACCAATGCAGCGAGAATATACATGATACCAATCTTTTTATGATCAACACTCGTGATCCAGTCGTTCCAAAGCCATTTCCACTTTTTAAAATACGTCAGTGTGGCGACAATCCCGATGACAGTGAATACAATCGAAATATTGGCTCCAAGAATCAACGGATCATTGAGGATTAAATTATCTTTTATAAAATCAATCATCTAGAGTGGTCCTCCTTTCTTAATGCTCGTGTCCTTCGTTGGATTCGTGCTGCATATCTTCCATGTCATCGTCACTTTTTTTGTGACCCTCTTGGCTTTCGTCATTGCCATGGCCTCCGTGTCCGCTGTGGGAGGATTCAGCATCCTCGCTCGCACCGTACGATTTATCAGTCACACCGTATTTTTCACGGATGGCAAATGCATATTCCGAATTCTTGCCATGATCAACAATGGATAAGTGAGTGGAAGAGAACGTCATTTCATCAACCGTACCAGGAAGCATGAGCTTTTCATACGTCTTTTTATCCAGCTTCGGTTCGCTGTCCTGGACCTCTTTCACCCAGTCTTCGTACTTTCCTTCTTTCATCGCCACAAAATCGAACGTCTGGTGGGTCATGCCTTCACCCGTGAAGTTCGAGTTGCGGCCGTCATATGTTCCAGGCTCATCCGCCTGTAAGTATAAGTCATTCACCATTCCCGGCATCCCGTAAATCTGGCCTCCGATTTGCGGCACCCAGAATGAAGCCATGGAGTCCGCAGCGGTCACCTTGAACAGGATCGGGTGATCTTCAGGAACATTCACATAGTTCACCGTTTCGATCCCCTCTTCCGGATAACTGAAGATCCATTTCCAGTCGACAGCAGTCGCATGGATCACGATCGGATCCTTGTGCGCGGTCGCTTTCGGTGCTTCTTTCAGTTCATATAAAGCCTTTGTGTTCGGGATCGACAAAGCGATGACGATCAACACAGGAATCAGCGTCCAGATGATCTCAAGCTTCGTGCTTCCATGCATCTCAGGCCTGTAATCACCTTTCCGGCTGCTTCTATATCTTAATAGAATAAATGTAAAGAATGATAGAACAACGACCATGATGCCAAGCATGTAGTAAATCGACAGCATGATCAAATCTTTTTGAACAGCCCCGACAGGCCCTTTCGGATCGAGAACGATCATCTCGCTTCCCGAACTGAATATGATGATAAAAAATAATGAAACCAGACTGATCAGCACAATCAGGTATGGCTTGAATTTATCAAACAAAGGGTTCACCTTCCTTTACTTCGTATTTAACAGATGTAGCATCATATTATCAAATTCTTTTAAGAAGGTACCCCCCTTTAACCGAACTGTAACCTGATTTTCGAAATTTAGACGAAAGTTATTCACAAAACGGTAACAATGTTGGAAAGAATTGCTCAAGAGGCAAAAAAATGACTCCCAACACTATTTTTAGATAACATTGAGAGCGTTTTATGGATTGATTATTCAGAATTATACTGATATTCGAGGACTATTTGTGACAATTATTTTATAGTTTTGTCATTGAGGTACCCCAAAAAATTAACTCAGCTATTTTTATATTCCTAAAATATATAAATGGATGGTTCACACACTAAAAAGAAGCTGGGACATAAGTAAAAATCATCCCATAAAGGCGAACATTTTAAGTAAAGGCTTGCAACTACCGCTTATGATTTCCGTGCAAGACTCCGCTTTCCGCGGGCGGCTGGTGAGCCTCCTCCTATTAACGGATAGAGGAACTGTCCAGTTCCAGGGCTTAGAGGCACATGCCATAAGCCTCTGAGCAAAGCCCTTCCACTTTTCTGATAGGAGTCTCCGTCTTGCACTCCAATCAACCGCTGGAAGAAGCTAAATTCAAATGTCCATTTGAACAAATTAATACCCGGACAAAATTGCCTCTTAAAATGCAAATTTGTCCGGGTACTTTTGTCTCTCCATCCCTTTCACAAATATGAAGCCCTCTTCAAAGAGCATTGTCCCGCGGCTTCTTTCAGCTTTGGTGAAAAATAACTGAGTCTTTTGATGAAGTAACAGGTTTCGGGAAAGTGGTGCTCCAGGAAACGGAGGGTGGTTTTGTTGAGGAGTTTCTTCTTTTTATATTTTTCCACCATCCCGGATATATATTGGCTCATCTCCAATGTCGTCTGTCCTACCTCGAGGGCGAATTCCCTCTGCCGGGCAAAGCCGGGCTGCTTGAATCTCAGATATCCTTTCAGATGCCGGTTTTGAATGATAAATACCTGGTATTGATCGATATACGCTTCTGCACGCCTGTTCGCCCCGATTTCGATGGGATCGAGCATGTTCTGGAATAACAATGCGTGGCCGAGCTGATCCTCGAGCCAGAGGTCCATCAATTCGACCAGATGAAGCGGCTCGGGTTCCTTCCCCTCCACAAGAAACCCGAGAAACCGCAGATACTCCTGATTTTCAGCCAGCGTTCCGTTCAGATAGGTCGGTGACAGATTGAGATTCACTTTATTATCGATCCTCAATGACTGAAGCATCCCTTCAAACTCAAAGTACCCTTTTGCCACCGGCCACACGTCCCTTGAAAATCGGATCATGGCTTCATCCCCAGGACCTGCGCCACGGGGAACAGAATTCAATTGTTCAATCAGCCCTCCAAACCTCTGAATGTACCGCTCTGCAACTTTTACATACTCCGTTTCCGCCGGAGAAAGATTATCCCGGATGAAATATGCGTGGTCCTGCAGCACTTCCAGCCAGAATAAGTGCTCCTCCCACAACGTGATCATTTGTTTTGCCACATCTTAACCCCCTTTTTATATGTATATATTTTGAGGGGAAGTAAAAAAGAAGGCACTCTTTCAAAATCAACTGTAAAGACACATAAAATCTTCATGGAAAAGGAAAAATAAAACCACCACTATTATGTAAAGGGTGTCTGTTATGAAAAAAAGAAACCTGTTGATCCTTCTGATGGCCCTGCTCCCCTGGTTGTCCCTCCCGTTTATCGGCAGCAAAACATTTAAGCGTTTTTTGCCTGGTACATTTTTTATGAGCATCTATCTATTGGTGGAAGGCAGTGTGGCTGAGAAAAGGAATTGGTGGTCGTTCTCTTCATCTCTTAAACCGAATGTCCTGGCTGAACTGCCTTTAATCTTTGGGCCTTTCTTTATCGGGTCACTATGGATTTTTAAATTCACATATGGAAAATTCATGTCCTATTTCGTCACCAATTTAATCGTAGACGCCTTTTTCACCATTGTCATGCTGAATTGGTTCAAGAAAATCAAGTATGTAACATTAAGAAAATTCACCAGATTACAGCTTTCATTGCTCTTTTTAGTTAAGTCCATTTCCATGTATGGGTTTCAATTCTTATACGAAAAAGTTTTTTCCGGCCGGTTCAAGCCTGATCATCAACCCGAAAGAGTACAAAAACCTCTCTTCGCAGTTAAACGATGAGAGGTTTTTTGTATTTTTCTTATTTCCGGATATTATATTTCCATGCCTGATCTTCATCCATCATCTTTTTGGCAGCATAAATCAAAATAAATTGGACCACGATGATCGGCAGGCCCATGAGCCCCGAGATCACTTCGAGCGGCGCCAGTCCGCCTATGCGCATAAGTAATAGAGCAAGACCTGCAATAACCCCTGCGATCACGATGCGGAGAAGTTTGGCCGGCTCATGTTGACTCATATCCCTGGTACTTGTATATGCCGCTACGGTATAGGTAGTAGAATCAAGTGTTGTAGTGAGGAATATGAGTGCGACGATGATAAAGATAACAATCATGATGCCGCCGATAGGCAGTGTATTTAGAATTTCCGGGATCGCAGCCATCCTTTCATCCTGCCTGACAAGCTTCAGGATGGACAGTTCCCCAGTCAGATAGCGGTGCACTCCGAGTCCACCCAGAACACCTGTGGCGATCCAGGAGATCATAGTCGGTGCCAGGAGGTAGGTAAGGATCATCTCTTTGATCGTCCGTCCCTTTGATATTTTAGCTGCAAATACACTGTGAAGCATCGCCCAAGTCGCGCTGTAGGCGAACCAGAATACAGTATTGCTCTGGACATGGGATGGCTCACCTCCGTGAACGGAATCCGTATTTAAAGAAAAGGTAAGATAATGACTCAATAAAAATGAAACACTGTCGGTAAAATAATTCAAAATAAAGACACCGGGTCCTGCAATGAGGATCAAAACGGCAAATAGTCCAGCCAAATACATATTAAGTGTACTTAAGCGTTTAATGCCCTTCTCGATCCCCAGGTATGCACTCAGTGAAAATAAAAATACCCAGACAGCAGTGACGATGATCGTCATTCCAAAGGTGACTTCCATATTTAACAGACTCGATAAATTATATGTAATGATTGGAGCACCAAGCCCAAGCGTCACGGCGGCACCTGTCAATATACTGATAAGGAATAAGATATCGAGGACCTTTCCGCCCCATCCATCTGTAAACCTGTCACCAAACAGGACCCTGCATGCTTCTGAAATTCTCATTAATGGGCGTTTTTGCACATGAAGGACATATCCCATTGCCGGCGCGATCATCACAAAGATCGCGAACACCTGAAAGCCCCACAGGAACATGCTGTAGGAATTACCCCAAAGTAATGACTCTGCAGATCCGGGATCCACTCCCGCAGGCGGATCGTTTGCAACGGAAGTCCATTGTAGCATCCCCGTCCTCATGATCGTGGATCCTATCCCCATCGCAATCAAAATCGATGCATATTCGAATAAAGTAAATCTGGGCTTCTCCGCCGGATCCCCGAGGACGACCTTTCCATATTTTGAAAAAGAAAAATATAATGCCGCTGCCACGAGGATCACCCCATACCAGAGATAGCCCCAGCTGAATACATCCACAATCGTATTAAAAATGGAGTTCAACAGCTCCAAAGACTCTGCCTCATAAAAGGCAAATGGGATGCTGATCCCTATTACAATCAGTAATGAGGGAAGAAAAATTCTGTAATCGATCAAACGCTTCTTACTCATGTAAACCCCAGTCCTCCTCTTCCTTTAAAACTTTGTCTTATTTCCCCATATTCCATTACCCTTTCTATAAAGAAGAAAACAAGCCAGAGGCCATAGAGTGCAGAAAAGATTTCCAACACGCTGAACTAAAGGAGGTTACATTGCCCGGAATGATTTGTTCCCCGGCCCTGAATAATACCCATCAAAGCAAAAAAACTTGCAGACTAGATCCGATTTACGGATTTTGTCTGCAAGTTTTTTTCCTGTTAAAAGACAGGCAATATCATTTATTCCCGATCAAACAAGACACGACCTGCGATCCCGGGATTTGTCATTTCATAAGGGTTCAAGATCAAATCAAGTTCTTCCTCTGTCAGAACATCGTATTCCAGGCAAAGTTCCCTTACCGATTTCCCTTTCAGGATCGCTTCCCTTGCAATCCTGGAAACGACTTCGTAACCGAGATGCGGATTCACCGCGGTGATGATTCCGACGCTGTTTTCCACATATTCCTTCATGCGTGTCTCATTTGCTTCGATGCCGCTCAGGCAGTTGTCGGTGAAGCTTCTGAAGGCGTTATTCATGATGCTGATGGATTGAAGAAGGTTGAATACAAGGACCGGTTCCATCACATTCAGTTCAAGCTGCCCTGCTTCAGAAGCAAGGGAAATGGTCTGGTCATTCCCCATCACCTGGAATGCCACCTGATTGATGAGCTCCGGCATGACCGGATTCACTTTTCCGGGCATGATCGACGAACCCGGCTGCCTCGCAGGAAGGGAGATCTCACCCAGGCCTGCACGCGGTCCTGAAGCCATCAGGCGCAGATCATTTGCGATCTTGGACATATTTGTCATACATACCTTCAATGTAGAAGATACCTCTGTATAGGCATCCGTATTCTGTGTCGCATCGACAAGGTGCTCGGCACCAGTCAAAGGCAGCCCGCTGATGTCAGCCAGATGCTTCACGACACTTTGAATATATTCAGGGTCGGCATTCAATCCTGTTCCCACTGCCGTCGCACCCATATTCACTTCGTACAGATGCTCGCGCGTACGGCCGATGCGCTTGATATCACGCTCAACAACGCGGCTGTACGCCTCGAACTCCTGACCGAGACGGACAGGAACGGCATCCTGAAGATGGGTCCGGCCCATCTTGATGACATGGTCGAATTCCTGTGCCTTCTTTTTAAAGACGGCCAGCATATCCTCCATCGTGATCAGGAGCTTGTCCAACAGTTTCAATGTGGAGATATGGATGACCGTCGGGAAGACGTCATTGGTCGACTGTGCCATATTCACGTGACTGTTCGGGCTTACTTTCCCGTATTCCCCTTTATGGTGGGAAAGCAGTTCAAGTGCGCGATTGGCAATGACTTCATTCGCATTCATGTTGATGGACGTCCCTGCGCCTCCCTGGATCGGGTCGACGATGAAATGCTCATGCAGTTTCCCTGCGAGAATATCATCACAAGCCTGGACGATAGCGTCGCCGATTCCTTTATAAAGGCGTGTCGTCTCCATATTCGCAAGCGCCGCCGCTTTCTTGACAACAGCTAGCGCGTCAATCATTTCTTTATGAATTCTATAACCTGTCACAGGGAAGTTCTCCACCGCCCTGAGCGTTTGTATTCCATAATATACATTCTCAGGCACTTCTTTTTGCCCGAGGAAATCTTTTTCTATTCTGTATCCGCTAGTAGCAGTCGTCATGTCTCTACCCCTTTTGTGTGCGTTTTCAGTACCACCAACGAGATTCTATCAATATTTGAGTAAGGAAGCAACGCTTTTTACTCTTTGCCATAAACTGACTGACAAAATAAAGCAAGAGGGTGAGGCAAAACTTTAAAGTCATGGTTTACAGGGAAACCTTTTAGAATGAACACTAAATAACGCTAATGATTTCCGTGCAAGACTTCGCTTTCCGCGGGTAGCCCGTGAGCCTCCTCGGCTTCGCCTCCGGGGTCTCACATAAGCTACTCTTCCCGCAGGAGTCTTCGTCTTGCACTCCAATCAACCGCTGGAAAGAACTAAATCCTAAATGTACAATGAACAAATTAAAAACCCGGACTAATTTGCCTCATCTCATGCAAGTTAGTTCGGGTTTTACTAGACTAAATTACTTTTGTTCCAGTCTCCTAAAGATAAAGTCTACTTTAAAAAAGTGAGCTCCCGGTCATTACCGGGGGTCTGCTGCAGAGGGTCATCCTTTTTTCCAAACACAAGGCTCCTGTCACAAATCGCCTGCACGTCATCTTTGTCATGCGAGACCATGATACAGGTCATGTTCGCCTTCTTCAATATGGTGCGGAGTTCATCCCTGATGGCACCCTTCAGGCTTGCATCCAGATTGCTGAATGGCTCATCCATCAGCAGCAGTTCCGGCTTGGGGGCGAGGGCCCTGGCAAGCGCGATCCGTTGCTGCTGTCCACCGCTCAGCTGATGGGGATATCTTTTCTCGAACTCTGTCATCTGTATAAGCTCGAGCATCTCCCTCACACGGGGATTCCTTTCTTTCCTTGGAAGCCGGGACAATCCGAAAAGGAGGTTATCCCTTACCGACATATGAGGGAAAAGGGCATAATCCTGAAACACCATGCCCACTCCCCGGTTTTCAGGCTGAACGAACGTCTTCTCGCCGGCCACTTCCCTGCCTGCAATTTCGATGGTGCCTCCTCGAGGGATTTCCAGGCCGGAAATCAAGCGGAGGAGCGTACTTTTTCCGCTTCCGCTTTCACCGAGGATCCCGACGATTTCTCCCTCATTCATGGAAAAAGAAAACTCTTCTATCACGGGGTTACGTGACTTTGGAAAAGAAAAGGTCAGATTATTGATCGTAAGGATGTTCATTTCTTCACCTTCCTATCAATCATTTGGAATACCGCCACTGATACGACACTTAACAGAATGATCATCAGGGACGGGATGGCTGCTTCATGTATCATCTCATCTTTTGCATATTGATATGTTTTCGTAGCAAGGGTGTCAAAATTAAACGGCCTGAGCAAGAGAGCCAGGGGCAGTTCTTTAATGATCTCAACGAAAGTCAGGATGAACCCGCTGAATAAAGCTCCTTTGATCAAAGGCAGATCGACTTTGAAAAATGTTTTCGTCACCCCGAAACCGAGCATTCTTGACGCTTCCGTATATTTTGGACCGATTTTCTCAAACCCGACTTCCACTGCATTATAACCCGTTGCCATAAAGCGGATCGTATATCCGATCACGAGCATGGAAAGGGACAGGCTCAAAATGAGCGGTGCCTTTCCCCACCCCATATAAGAGTAAAATGGTGCAAGCAGTGAATCCAGTTCAATGAACAGTGCAAGGATCCCGATCGCTATGATCGCACCCGGGATCGAATAGCCGGCGGTAGCCAGTTTCGATAAGATGTACGTCCCGGATGATTGAGTGCGCGTCACATTCCCAAGGATCACTGCAAATAACAGAATGAGTACCGTCGCTATCAGTGCAACATAAACCGTCTGATTCAATAAGGTGAAAAATGAATCATCCCATACTTTCGCAAATGTAAGCTTCGACCACGACAGGAGCTGGATGACGGGAATGAAGAAGCCGAGTAGGAAGATCAAGAGACAATAAGCGAAAGCAGCTGCAGCAGGCAGCCCTTTCAGCCGCTGACGTGCAAGCGGCCTTGCTTTACTGCCGATACTATATCTTCTCCCCTGCCTGAGCCATTTTTCGATGAAAAATAACCCAACCACAATGACCATCAGCCAGGCAGCAAGCCTCATTGCCGAGTCTGCGTCATACATCCCGAACCATGTCTGAAATATCGCCGTTGTGATCGTGTGAATGCCAAAGTAACTTGTCACACCATAGTCACTCAGCACTTCATACACCACGAGCACAGCGCCTGCCACCATTGCCGGCCTTGACAGCGGGAGTACGATCCTTACAAATATCGAGAACGGTTTCCTCCCCAGAAGCCTGGCATTTTCAAGGAAAGAAGCGCTCTGGTTTTCGAGGAATGCCCTGCACATGATATAAACATATGGAAATAGGAAAATTGTAAAGATGAAGACAGCGCCTCTCAGGGAGGAGATTGCCAGCCACTCCGGATCAATCTGATAATCAAACTGATTCCTTAATGTCACCTGAACGACTCCCGTGTAACTCAGCATCGTCCGGTAGGTATAAGCTGCAATATATGGCGGGATCGCCAGCGGAAGAAGGAGCCCCCAGCTGAAAAAGCGTCTCATCGGAAAATCATAAGCGGCAACGATCCAGGCGAGGCTGACTCCCAGAACCGCTGTAAATAACCCGGTCAACAAAACGAGGATAATTGAATTGGCGGCATAATTTTTCAAGAGATATTCTTTTATTTGATACCAGTTTTCATTCGGTTCCTGGAAAATAGAAAAAAAGATAAACAAGATGGGCAGCAATATGATTGCTGCCCCGATCAAGCTTACCAGCCACCATCCGTTAAAATCTTTTCGAAAAAAATGTTTAACAGATTGTATTCTCATGATTATTTCCAGCCTGTTTTATTGAAGATTTCAATGGCTTTTTGATTATGTTTCCCCAGAGTATCAAAGTCCAGATCCTGAATTCTGAACTTGCCCCATGACTCAAGAATTTCAGGTTTTTTCGCTTCGGCATTTACCGGGAATTCATAGTTGTTTGCAGCCAAATATTCCTGAGCATCTTTATCTGTCATATACTCGATCAGCTTAACGGCATTTTCAGGATGCTTACTGTGCTTGGTCAGACCGATTCCGCTGACATTGACATGAGTGCCGTTAGTCTCCTGGTTTGGGAAGAATACGCCCAGACCTTCTGCTACTTTCTTTTCCTCAGGGTCTTCGGAATTAGCCATCAGGCCTACATAGTAAGTATTCATGATCCCTACATCACCCACACCTGCTGCAATGGCTTTCGCCTGATCGCGGTCACCGCCGTCCGGCTGGCGGGCGAAGTTTTTCACGATGCCTTCTGACCATTTTTCAGCCTCTTTTTCACCATTCAATTCGATGAAAGAAGCAAGCAGCGACTGATTGTAAAGGCTTGTCGATGAACGGACAAGCACTTTGCCTTTCCATTTGTCACTTGTCAGGTCTTCGTAAGTCGATAATTGATCTTCTGACACACGGTCTTTTGAATAGACGATGACGCGGGCCCTTGTTGCCATCCCGATCCATTTGTTTTCCTTATCACGGAACGTTTCAGGGACGTTTTCGTTCACAACATCGGATTCAACCGACTGAAGAATATCATTGTCTTTTGCGTGGGCAAGCACACCGCCGTCGACAGTGATGAATAAGTCCGCTTCCGTACTTTCCCCTTCGCGCTTCAGACGCTCGATAAGTTCTTCCGCTTCACCTTTGACGACGTTGACCTTGATGCCTGTCTCTTCTGTGAAGTCTTTATATACTTGATCGTCAGCTTCATAATGTCTGGCAGTGTATACATTGACTACCTTTTCTTCTTTTTTGGAAGCGTTGTCTTTTGCACCCTCAGAATTGTCTTGTCCGCCGCACCCGGCAAGTGCAAGAGTTAATGCCGTTGTTGCAATAAAAGGCTTTAGCAGTTTTGATATGTTCATCTCTTGTTTCCACCCTTATGTATGTATTTGAAAATGATAATTATTCTCACTTATTGATTTTACATAGCCCTTCATGTTCCGTCAATAAAATTTTGCTTCTTAATCGGTTCCCCCGGATTATTATGACATTTCCGTGACAAAGTACATTGCTTCTAAAAAAGAAGTTGGGAGCAGACTAAAAATCCATTGTCTAAAGACGAACATTTTAGAGTGGATTATAAACAACGCTAATGATTTACGTGCAAGACTTCGCTTTCCGCGGGCGGTTGGTGAGCCTCCTTTGACAAGTGGGGTAACTGTCTAGCTGCAGGGCTTAGAGGCACATGTCATAAGTCAAACCGGCCAAGAAGGCAAAGAACGCCTTCTAGGCCGATTCGCCTTATGCCATACGCCTCTGAACAAAGCCCTTCCGCTTTTCGGTTAGGAGTCTTCGTCTTCCACTCCAATCAACCGCTGGAACAAACTACAAACTTTAGACAAGCCCAAACAACTAAAAAACTGGACTCATTCAAATACTCCTATTGAATGATGGTCCAGCTTTTTTAAATTTATATGCTAGTTGTTCAGTTTCTTTCTTCTAAGCTGCACCTCTTTTTTCTCCGATCATAATCGTGAGACTGATCAATGTCACCAGGATGGTAGCACCCATGTCTGAAAGGATGGCAATCCATAGTGTCAGCAGCCCCGGAATGGTCAGTAACAGTGCAATCAGCTTCAATCCGAGCGCAAGTGAAATGTTCAGCTTGATGATCTTGTTGACGCGTTTTGAAATCGTGATGGCAGACGGCAGCTTGCCGAGGTGGTCCTGCATCAGGACGATATCGGCGGTTTCAATGGCGCTGTCCGTTCCTTTCCCCATTGCGATACCGAGATCCGCCGTGGCAAGTGCCGGCGCATCATTGATGCCGTCCCCAACCATCGCAGTCTTTCCTTTTGCCGTCAGCTCCTTCACCTTGGCAACTTTTTCGTCAGGCAGAAGATTCGCGTAGTAGTCAGTCAAACCTACTTGCTTTGCCACCTTTTCAGCGGTCTTATGGTGATCACCTGTCAGCATGACGGCATTGTTGATGCCTGCTGAATAAAGTTCGGAAATGATTCCCTTGCTTTCTTCGCGGATCTCATCGGTGATGCCAAAGACCCCTAATACCTTCTCTTCATCTGAAACGATCACTAAGGTATAGCCGGCATCCTTCAATGAATTGATATCCGTTTCCGTCTGTTGAGATAAAGTAAAGCCGAGGCTTTTCTCATTTCCCACCTTATAGGTAGTTCCCTCGATCACTGCGGAAACCCCTTGGCCAGATATCGTATTGATTTCTTCAGGTTCTGAGTATGTGATGTTTTCCCGGCTGATTTTTTCCATTACCGCTTTAGCAATCGGGTGGGACGATGTCTTTTCAATCGAACCGGCAATCCGGTAAAAATTCTCTACATCATATACGATTGTTTTTTCCACATACGGATGGCCTTTTGTCAGCGTTCCTGTTTTGTCAAAAGCGATCGTATCGATCTTACCGAGCTGCTCAAGGAACACGCCGCCTTTTACAAGGATGCCGTTTTTGGCATTACGGGCAATTCCCGAGACAATCGCGATTGGAGATGAAAGGATCAAAGCACATGGGCAGCCGACGATCAGTACGGCAAGGCCCTGATAAAACCATGACCCCCAATCGCCGTTCATGAACAGCGGCGGGACGACCATCACGAGAGCCGCAATGATCATGATGAGCGGTGTATAATAGCGTGCAAACCGATTGATGAACTGTTCTGTCGGTGTCTTCGTTTCCTGAGCTTCTTCGACCAAATGAAGGATTTTTGCAAGGGAAGAATCTTTGTATTCCTTCGTGATTTTCACTTTCAGTACACCTTCATTGTTGATGCTTCCCCCGAAGACCTTCTCATCCGGCTCTTTTTCAACCGGCATGGCTTCCCCGGTGATGGCCGCTTCATTGACCGAGCTCTTCCCGGCTGCGACGATTCCATCCGACGGGATTTTCTGTCCGGATTTCACAAGGACAAGGTCGCCGGTTTTAAGGGTTTCGATCGGGACGACCCTTTCTTTGTCACCCTCTATAAGGATCGCTTCCTTTGGGGCTACCTTCAAGAGTTCCTCCATCGATTTCCTTGCCTTTTCCATCCCCATGCCTTCCAACAATTCATTGACACCGAACAGGATGGCAACGAGTGTACCTTCCTTCCACTCCCCTATGGAAAAAGCACCGATCAGGGCGATGGTCATGAGAGTGTCGATGTTGAACTTAAGCTTGAGTAAGTTCTTTGCCCCTTTTATGAACGTCGGGTACCCGCTCGTAGCGGCTGCAGTCAGATACATGAAGACCGGGACAAGATTATTCCACTGGGTATCGACATAAATGGCAGACAGAAAGATGATGGCGGAAATCCCCAGCAGGATCTTGATATTCGTGCTGCTATCATGCGTATGAGCATGATCATGGTCATGTTCTTGGCCGCCGGCATCAATGTCATCATGACCTTTGATGATGGCTGCACCATCCGAGGAAAGGATCTTTTCGACTTGTTGCATGTCGACACCCTTGGCGAGCACCAGTTTGCTGCTGTTATACAGGATCCTTGATCCTTCCCCGTTTTCAAGCTTATTGATTTCTTCTTCCATTTCCCTCGCGCAATTTCCGCACGAAAGTCCCTGAAGTTTATATTCGTCCATCTTGAACTCCCCCGTGATACTTAGTGGTGTCTGGCATGGTGCATGGTTTGCTGGAGCATGTTCATCACATGATCGTCATCAGCTGAATAATACAATGTCGTGCCTTCCCGTCGATATTTCACCAGGCGCAGATTTTTCAGGAAGCGCAGCTGATGGGAAACCGTGGTTTGAAGCAATGACAGCTTCTCGGCAATCTCATTCACTGAATGCTCTTTTTGAGCCAATAAGTGCAGAATCCGCACCCGTGTTGGTTCAGATAAAGCTTTGAACGTCTGGGTCACGATGAACAGTGTTTCTTCATCGATTTCCACGCAAGTTTCTTTTGTATCTTCTATTTCATCATGATGCTGTGTGTCCAACTCATGCTTCTTATCCTTATCTTTTCCCATGTTGACACTCCCATTCTATTCTTATATATGATAATGTGTTCATATATTATAATTAAATGATAAAAAAATATACTTCCTGTGTCAATGCGTTCCTTTGATTTTGGAAAAAAGTGAGGATGACCGCTTGCCTTATTTTTTGATAAATGATGAACGTTATGTGAACTCTATACCTATCTTTTGTAGGAAGCCGGCCAAGCTGATAGTATATGAACAGACATCAATATAGGCGATTCAAATATGAAAGGACTTTTATGAAATGAAAAATAAATTCTCATTATTTACGGTCTTCCTGACGATTGCAGCCTTGGTTCTCGGCAATCTGGTCGTGGCGACCAACTCAGGCGACGCCTGCGGTACGGATTGGCCGATCTGCAATGGTAAAGTCATTCCGGATATCACGGACTACCATATCATAATTGAATATTCCCACCGGTTATTCACGACCCTGCTTGGTCTGTTCATCTTAATCAACGCCATCCTGGCCTGGAAGAAAACGTCGGTGAAGCAGGTGAAATTCATCTCGATCCTTTCCGTGCTGCTCCTGTTTACGCAGGCGATGATCGGCGGGATGAATGTGCTGCTAGGGACACCGACCGGATTCACGACGCTCGATGTGATGTTCAGTCTGTTTCTATTGATTTCCCTTGTCTTCCTTTATGCAGGATTAAGCGATCGAACCTTTGACATTAAATACAAGGAAATAAAAAAACCACTGATCATCGGCTTTGCCGCCCTGATGAGTGAAATACTGATCGGTGCAATCTTTAAGCATTTCCGGCTCAGCGAACAGATTTTTGAGGTGAATCACACGGAATTCGCGCTCGCAAACGTTGTCTATCTGGTCCACGGAATATTGGGATTGCTGACTCTTTTCTATATCGGCTATGCCCTTTTCTTATCCATAAGGTTCAATGTGATGAAGAAATCAGCTTTACTGCTGATTTTGCTGGCTGCACTTGCGACGTTCGGAGGATTTGTAGTTAAAACGGAAGAACTCAGCCCTATCACATCTTCCTTACACATGATTTTGTCCATCCTTACCGTCGCGCTGCTGAGCTATATGACAGCGAGGAGTTATTTTAATTCGAAGAGGAACTAGGCAATTGCTGCCTGGTTCTTTTTTTGTTGAATGATTATTCTAAAACTTATGATAAACTTCTTTCCCCAGCTCCCATATCGCATAATAAACAGGCCGTTTCCTCATACTAATCTCGATTGCATCCATGAAATCGAGGTGTTACCTAATGGAACCAGCTGGATTAACGACTCCCGAACTATACACCATCACCAGTGCGATTGTGATTGGAACCATCGCCAGGATCATAACGATAAAAGAAGATTTCAGGCAATATCCGAGCTACCCGAATGGATATCTGATACAAATCATTACCGGTTTTGTGGCAGCGGCCCTCGGAGCAGTGGCCATCCCTGCCTTATTAAGCAAAAATTTTGTGGCAGTGACGTTTCTTACGCTGGCACTTCAGCAATTCAGGGATGTCCGGAAAATGGAGAAAGAAAGCTTGAGCGACCTGGAGGAAACGGAATTCACCTACCGGGGAAAAGCATACATAGATGGGATCGCCAAAACATTCGAAGCCAGGAATTATCTTGCATTCATCACGGCACTCGTCACGTCGCTCGTGATTTCCCTTCTTCATAATGCATTCGATGTGAAAAATCTTTGGGTATGCATTGCAGGCGGCGCGCTTGCTGGTTTCGCACTGCTTTATTATTTGCAGAGATTTACAAAAGGTAAAACGATCGGGGATATTGCTGAAGTGAAAGAAGGAAAAGTGACCGTGAAACAGTCTTCCCTGTACGTAGATGATATGTATGTCAGCAACCTGCTCGGAACGGACAACGCCGAAAAGCTGTTTTCTGAAGAAGGAATGGCCGTCGTCATCTACCCTAAAGAAAATCATTTCAGGATCAGCCTCGATAACTTCGGACAGCGGCAGGCAGCTTTATTCGAAGCGTGCAGGGCACTAGGTGTCAAACGCTATCAGTTCACCAGAAAAGATTATATGGACGGGAAAGTCATGATCACCTTGGTTCCGATCAAGCGCGATATGGATGCCTTCATCGAAGCCGTGAAAAAATGTCCTTTGCTCGAAAGCACAAAGAAATCTCATGCTGTGATGAAAACCAACTTGAAAGGATGATTCTGCATGGGCAGGGAAAATTCAATGAAGCCTCCTTATCAAATATTGGCCTACTTAACCTCGGACCGTGACCGGGTCATAAGCGGCGGACCGCTTCTTCTATACAGTGGGGACCTTGAAGAATTAAAACAGATGACCGTGGACATCGCGAAGGGATTAAAAGCGGATGTTGTGCAGATGACGAACGGGGATTACTTGGTGATCAGGATATAATAGGGCTTATAGCAGAAAGGAGTTTCAATCCCAATTTTCATACTAGAGGAAACAGACAGAGGATCGTCTGCTTCCCCTAGAGGCGATTATCTATGAATCCTCTTTTATTTTATCTTCCCCGCCATTAATCTGGCGGTCCTCTATTTTTTCTTCAATCTTTTCTAATAAATCCTCATTATTCAATATTTCCAATCGATACTTTTCAATCAATTCAATAAAGCTCTCTTTATTTTTGAGTCCCATTACGTGATCCCTTCTTTTACATTTGATCATGCCATTTTATTCGCAGCGAAGTACGCAATCAGCGCTGCTGACAATCCAGCCGTAAGTTTACCTGCAATCATCGGTACTATAAACGATTCATCTACAGCAGCAACAAAACCCAGATGACTCCCCATAACAAAAGAACCACTTACTGCGAACGCTGTATTCACAACCTTCCCTCTTGTATCAATAGCTTTAAAGTTTGAAAACATGGGTACATGGTGTGCAAGGGAAGATATCAATCCCACCAAGGCGTTTTCATTCATACCGACTTTCTTTCCTGCCTTCTCAAAAGGCTTCTTCAGGACCTTTTGCAATACGTATATGAACGGGAAGGCCCCAGCAAGTATAATGGTTATATTTCCTATCGTTTTAAAGCTTTCTGAGAGTGGCACCAGATTATCTATCCACTGGATTCCTGTTAAGGTTTGAAAGATGATCATAACCAAGCCAATGATTAGGATGCTTTCGATGATCTTAGAAAAAACAATGAACAAGACGGTTGTCTGCTTCGGAAATTTCACCAGGGAAAACATAATGATGACAGAGATTCCTATAGTGGGAAGAAGATTTCTGACCATCCAGCCCGGATCATATCCAGCTATCATACCACCCGCCGCACACCCGATCGGTATCGTCATGAACCCTATCAAAATCCCTTTAGCAAAAAATGGATGTTCCTCTTTTGGAATCAGGTTAAGCGCCACCGGTATGGTAAAAACAAGAGTCGGACCCATCATCGTCCCTAAAAAAACCCATGAAAATTCAGCCGCTCCTGCCTCTTTCGCCATTTCCATTGATAATTGATACCCCCCCATGTCCAAAGCAAATAGAGTCGACGCAAACATGGATGGATCTGCTCCCAGCCATAAATAGAAAGGTGTAATAATCGGCATGAAAAAATCGGCTAGTACCGGCGACAATGATATGATACCGATCATGGAAAGGGAGATGGCCCCCATACTTTGAAAGGCCCTGGTAAATTCCCCGCCGATCCCCAGTTTATTTCCTGAAAGCTTATCCAAACCGCCTATAACAGCAAAGATGGTGATGATAAAAATTATAAGTTCATTCAAAATCGTCCCCGCCTTGGTGAGTCAGAGCAGGATTCTCCCCTTCCGACCTTAAAGTTTCTGTGGGACGGGACCCTTTACTGAAGATAAAGCCAGGGTCCTCCGGGAGCCTTTTCGCTTATCTTTTATATGGGCCCTGTCTCCTTTTTTAAATGTCCCCTAAATCCTTGTTTATAACTTGCAGATCCCTCGTGAAACCGGTCAGCAGATAGGGTTCAACCTCTGTGATTAATACATCATCTTCTATCCGCACTCCCCCCAAGCCGGGAATATAGATACCCGGTTCAATCGTGAGAACCATGCCTGCTTTGAGCAATTCATTATTGTTTGAATGAAGGGATGGTTCTTCATGGACATTGATGCCCAATCCGTGACCGATTCTATGAGGGAAATAATTTGCATATCCGGCCTCTTCAATAACTTTTCTGGCCGCTTCGTCTATCTTTCGGATGTTGTTTCCAACTTTGCACTCCTTTAGGGCTGCTTTATTTGCTTTTAAAACAGTGTTGTACATTCTATCCATTTCTTCACTTGCTTCTTTGTACACAACCGTACGGGTAATATCAGAGCTGTAGCCGTTATATTTCACACCCAGGTCAAAAATCACCGTGTCACCAGCTTTTAGTTTATTTTCACCTGTTACACCATGTGGATTACTTGCATTTTCGCCAAATAAAACCATAGGGGTAAAAGACATTTCACGGATTCCGCGTTTTTTCAGCTGATATTCGACCCTTCCCAACACCTCTAACTCTGTGACTCCTTCATACAATGAATCAACGGCAATTTGGACAGCATAATCAGCATATTTGGCTGCAATTCTGAGGCTGTTTACCTCATCGGTATCCTTGATCTCTCTCATTTCAGATAATTTTGGATCAAGATTTGTCAATTCCCCATCTGTCAGGCAGGACTGAATCATTTTAATATATCTAAAAGAAATATAATTCTCTTCAATCCCCATGCCCCCGCCGATTTTATTACCCAAATGCCTCTTCATTTTCCCCCACACATCTTCAGAGTCAGAATAACTGAGGTACTCGTAGATCCAGCCAGCCTTTAATAGCATTTCCACTTCCATTTCGGGCAGCACAAGGACTGGATCATGTTCGGCAAAAACAAACAGCCCAGTAAAACGTTCATGAGGCTCATAGTCAAAGCCGGAAAGATAATAGATGTTATTTCTAGAAGTAATCAGTCCTCCATCCAATCCATTCTTCCTGATATACCCTTGTAAATTTGTTAATCTTTTTTTCAATGAAAACACTCCTCTCTCTCACTTCCTTTTGCAACAATCATGCCAACTTAAAATCCGTAAAACTATGCTTCCCTCAGAAAGAGGTGTCAAAGTTTCTATACAAAATGAAAAAAGGTGTATAAAAAGATTGACACCTTTATTTTTCAACAAAAAAAGAGAAGGCACATGCACCTTCCCTTAGTTAAAACCTGTTATATTCAACTTTCTCATCTTGTTATATAAAGTCGCCCTTGTAATTCCCAGCCTTTTTGCAGCCTCTGTCTTATTGCCTTTCTTACTCTCTAACGTCTCAAGGATTTTCAGCTTTTCATACTGCTTAACTTCCCTCTCCAACTCTTTTGAATCAGGAGAATGCATGGTATTTTTGCCTGCCATTTTTTCCGGAAGCAAGTCAGCGGTTAAATATCCATTCTCTGAAAGCAAAACCATCCGCTCTATCATATTCTTTAACTCCCTGACGTTACCATGCCACTCGTATTCAAGTAAGGACTGATTAATAAGGGGAGCAATATACTGAATATCACAATTATATTTCTTTGAAGCTTTATAAAGAAACAAATGGAACAGCTCAAGGATATCCTGCTTCCGCTCCCTCAAAGGAGGAATCTCTATCGTCAGCGTATTCAGCCTGTAATAGAGGTCTTCTCTAAATTCTCCCTTTTGAACCAGTGCCTCCAGATTCTTGTTGGTCGCTGCGATCACTCTGCAATTAACTGACTTCACCTTCAACCCGCCGACAGAATAGTACACTCTATTCTCCAGCACACGCAAAAGCTTAACCTGCAGGTCTAAAGGAAGCTCGCCTACTTCATCCAAAAATAGTGTACCATCACCAGCAAGTTCAATCTTTCCGATCTTTCCATTGGGGTCAGCCCCTGAGAATGCCCCTTTTGAATATCCAAACAACTCACTTTCAAAAAGTGAGGGAGATAACGCCCCGCAGTTCAATGCAACAAGTGGCTTATCGGCCCGGTTCTCATCATGGATCGCTTTTGCAAAGACTTCCTTCCCCACCCCGGTCTCACCGAGCAGCAGCACATTCGCACTCGTCTTGCTCATTTTCTTGGCCAGAGAGATCGCTTTCTTAATCTTCAAACTGGATCCCCTTATTTGCTGGAAGGGATCAACCGCTTCCTTCAATTCAGAAATCTCATTCTGGAGCTCATGGATCTTTGAGGATGCATGCAGTAACTCCTGATTCATCCACACGTGACTGGTTACATCTGTTTCCGCGGCAACCGCTCCTATAATCTCACCGTTTAAATGAACAGGATTCGTGTTGATGAGCACAAAAAGGTCTTCCCGCGGTTTATGGAGATGGTGTCTGAAAGAATTTCCTGTTACCATCGTTTCTTCATTCAACAGCATTTCTTTCGGAAAGAAATGCTTCATATCTTTTCCCAATATATCCTCTTTTTGTATCGAAAAGATCGTTTCAGCCCCCTTCGTCCACACCATTGTTCTCCCATCCCTGTCAACCACGGACACGGAATTATCTATGGTATCGACAATCGTATGGAAAAAGGCTTTCAGTTTATCATACTCATTTAACGCTTCTTGTAAGAGGTCCCTGAGTGTTACATACCCCACAATCTTCTGATTGCTATCTTTTACAACAATCACGTCATATGAATCTGGACCTTTTCGGATATAAAAGGGGGTCCCCGCCTGGTGACTCAGCGTTTTTCTCCAGGCGTTTTGATTGATGGTACCGCTTCCCAAAGCAGTGTACTCATCTCTGTTTAAGTAATATATCGTTTCGTTGCAATTCATAAATACTAGATGATGACTGCACTGCTCGTCAGTATATTGGCCAGCCCCGGGCACCACAATAAAATCATCATGCATAATCGGATCTAAATATAATTGTTCCATACGGTTACCCCCTTATATCCCAAAAATCAAAGAGAAGTTCGTCTCTCTTCACTTTAAACATTGTATAACATCCATTAACCGAATGCCTACAGGGACTAGGTACTTTAAGGGAAATCATCACCAATAAAATAACCATACCGCCAACCTATAAGAGCATGTCAAGTTCTTCACTGCCTTTTTAGAAGGGGAGTCAATGAGTGACAGGAACGTGGAAGTTTCTTAATTAGATGATATTAGCTGGATAATGATTATCACTTACCATATACAAGTAAGGGAACATGGATTTCGGCAGCGGCTGCATACTATGTTTCATGCATATCAATGGCGAGTGTGCTAAACGTTTTTATTTTACATATGAAAATTTTCTGAAATATATTGCATTATACATATCAGGGGAGTATGATAGATTCCAGTGATATATTGCATATCGAAATTATTATTCTTAAATATTTTTCATCATAGGAGGCAAACTTCATGAAAGGGAAATTGACTTTTTCATCATACGCAACCATCGGTGTCATGCTTTTCGCATTATTTTTCGGCGCTGGAAACCTAATCTTCCCGGCACAGCTGGGTCAGAACGCCGGAACCAATCTCTGGCCATCCATCACTGGGTTTTTAATTACAGGAGTGGGACTTCCGCTGCTAGGAATCATCGCAATGAGTTTCTCCGGGAGCCGTAACCTTCAGGAACTTTCAAGCCGTGTACACCCGGTTTATGCGGTGGGTTTCACTTCCCTGCTTTATCTGACCATCGGGCCATTCTTCGCCTCTCCCCGCACGGGTACCGTTGCGTACGAGGTGGGGATAGCACCTTTTATAAATGAGTCTTCACAGCAAATGGGCCTCTTTATTTTCACCTTGCTATTTTTCGCTGTGGTTCTCTTTTTCTCACTGAAACCTGCCAAACTTGTTGATAATATCGGCAAGTTTTTGGCACCCGGGCTGGTGGTCATGCTAGCCGTTCTTCTCACGGCTGCAATAGCCAATCCGATGGGAGGCATGGAAGCGCCGCAGGAAGCTTATACGAATGGCTCATTTATCACTGGTTTTCTGGAAGGTTATAATACAATGGATGCCCTTGCCTCGTTGGTATTTGGTATTATCGTGATTAACGCGATCCGTGCAATGGGCGTAACTTCGAATACCGATATTCTCAGAGCAACTGTCAAAGCAGGAAGTATTGCCATTTTGCTGCTCGCTGTGATTTATGTCGGAATTGCTTATCTAGGGGCAACAAGCACACAAGTTTATGGAACCTTTGAAACCGGAGGACCTATTTTGAGTAACGCTGCCTCCCACTACTTCGGCATATTTGGTTCTGTTATGCTTGCGATAGCCATTATATTGGCATGTCTTACAACAGCGATTGGATTGACGGTAGCCAATGCCGAATATTTTCATACGTTGTTCCCGAAGATCAGTTATCAGAAACTTGTTGTCTTTTTTGCCACAATCACCTTCGTGATTGCGAACTTTGGATTGTCAAACATCATCTCCTACTCTATACCGGTCCTGATGTTCTTATATCCACTGGCGATTGTGCTGATCATCCTGACATTTCTGTCTCCATTGTTTAATCATGCAACGATTGTGTATAGTTCAACCATCGCGGTTACATTTTTAATCAGTATCTTTGATGGTCTCAAGTCGTTCTGCGACTCAGTTGGAATCGAGTATTTCAGCTGGATGCAGCCAATTGTCGTTTTCTATGAACAGACATTGCCACTGTACAACCAAGGGCTTGGGTGGCTATTGCCGGCTATTGCCGTCATTATCGTTACCGGTTTCATCAGTCACTTCCAAAGAAAAGCCCCGGTTCATGCTTAATGAACATAGGAAAAAGCCGGCCTCCACATGTGCGGGGCCGGCTTTTCATTTGTCTATGGTTGAAAATCGTCCAGTGTACCCAGCCAGTTATCTTTCATGATGGCTGCTGCCTTATCCTTTTCACCATTTTTCATGGCGGTAATAATGGCTTTATGTTCCTCGATGGATCTTTCGGTTAAAATAATGGAATTATGGAAAAAATGCCTTCGAACATGTGCCTGCAAGGATTTTACCATGTTTTTGATATATGTATTTTTGGTTATTTCAATAATGACCTGGTGAAACTCTTCATCCACTTTCAAGGCAGCGTAGGCATTATTTGAATGGATTAACTTTGCGAAATGTTCATTGATATCTTCGAGCTGTTTCAGCTGCTCCTCTGTTATCTGACCAATTGCCAGCTCAGCGGACAAAGACTGCAAGGCTGCGAGTGGAGGGAGCAGATCCTTAATCGCTTCACGTTCGATTTCTGTGACTTCCGTACTCTTACCAGGGTACATTTTGACAAACCCCTGCACTTCCAGAAGCTGCAGCGATTCACGTATCGGTGTCCTGCTGCTTCCTAATGCATTTGCAAGTTCAGTATCATTCAATTTTTCGCCAGGACTCAAAGTTCCATCAATGATCCACTCCTGGATCTGGTTGAACGCATTTTCCTTGGCAGATTGGCGGACAGGTTTTGAATGGTTTGTTGGTATGGGCATAGAAATCAGCCTTTCTGGAAATTCATTTGGTATGAAAAATTATACAGGAAAAAAGACTTTATTGAAATATGCAATATATCATCAATACCCAAAATTATGGATAAGGAGGATGGTTGGATGGCGTGGGATGTATTGAACGTAATTGGGACCATTGCCTTTGCGATGAGCGGGGCCGTCGTAGCTTTGGAAGTGAAATACGATATAATCGGCGCCTATGTTCTGGGATTGATTACTGCATTTGGCGGCGGTGCGATCAGGAACCTTTTCACTGGAATTCCCATCATTGATTTATGGCAGCAAAGCAGTCTTTTTATCGTTGCTTTCATCACAATAAGTATCGTGATTTTATTGCCCAATAATTCAGTTGCTTTACTGACAAAATGGAGTATTTTCGACTCAATTGGATTATCAGCATTTTCTGTTCAGGGAGCCATGTATGCACACTCGATTGACTTACCGCTATTTGCGGTTGTGTTTTCAGCCGCAATTACAGGTGCTGGCGGGGGGATCATCCGTGATGTGCTGGCCCAAAAAAGGCCAATTGTCCTGCGTCAGGATGTATATCTTTTATGGGCCGTTTTTGCCGGTTTTATAATAGGCTTGGACTTTTTGTCAAAATCCTATCAATTCTATATTCTATTTATCATTACATTCATTTTAAGGCATATTTCACATCGATTCAGCTGGAGCTTGCCTACCAGATCCATTCAAAAACAAAAAGAAGAATAGATATAAGATCTTTGTTTTATGTTAAAAAGCTCACTTGAACGTGAGCTTTTTTGAGTATTTCTAGTTGTTCAGGTAATTGCAAACCACATATCCCACCGATTTCGCAGCCACAAGCAATGCATCCTCATCTATATCAAATTTAGGATGGTGGTTGAAGTAAGGATTCTCTGTTCCTTTTGGAGTGCAGCCGATATAAAAATAACAGCCGGGAATCTTCTCAAGGTAGTACGCAAAATCGTCTGATGGCGCCATTTTCGGAAACTCTTCCACTGAGGTAATATCTTTATCGTTAACATCTTTCAAAGTGTCGGCGACAAATATCGTCAACTCTGGATCATTGAACAGCGGAGGGTAGTCGGGGACAAATTCCAGGCCACCCTTTACACCAAATAATGCTTCGATACCATTCACTATCCGATGCAGTTCTTTTTCTATTACTTCCTTTGTTTGATCATCCGAATAGCGGATGTCCCCTTCTATTTCAATACCTTCCTTGATAACATTAAAACTGCCTTTACCGTCAAATGAACCGATTGTCACTACCCCGGTCTGAAGCGGATCCACCCTGCGGCTGACAATTGTTTGAACAGCTGTTACAAAATAGGCACCCGCCACAATTGGATCGTTTGCTTTATGAGGAGAAGAACCGTGGCCGCCGCTCGCCTGTAACTCAAGTTTAAAATAAGCCCTTCCATTAAAGGAATAACCACTATGAATCCCAACCGTTCCAGCGGGCGCAACCGGTAAAACATGGACACCAAAGATCGCATCAACATCGTCCATGATTCCCGATTGGATGATACTTTTTGCCCCGCCAGGCGGGACTTCCTCTGCATGTTGATGAATGATTTTTATGGTTCCCTGAATCTTTTCTTTCAGTTCAATCAGACAGTCAGCCAATACAAGCAGGTAAGCTGTATGAGCATCATGACCGCAGGCATGCATGACGCCTTCATTTTTTGATTTGAACGGTATATCCAGTTCTTCTTTGATTGGCAGTGCATCAAAATCAGCCCGCAGCCCGACCGTTTTACCCGGTCTCCCTCCTTTAATCGTTACAACAATACCATGTCCATTTCCAACTTCCTGTGATACATCAACGCCTTTACCTTTGTAAAAATCAGCTATATAGGCTGCAGTCTTTTTCTCTTCAAAAGAAAGTTCAGGGTGTTCATGCAAGTAACGGCGGATGACAATCATTTCATCCTCCCGTTCTTCGAGCATTTTCACTAATTGATCAATCATCATAAACAGCTTCTTTCTTATATTTTTTTGTTTCCCTGGCCTCACTGTATTCAATCCGATCAAAACAAAAGCTTATTATCCCTCACCATTCCTATACTTTCTCTTCGGTAATAAATTGGTGCCCAGTTCATTCAATGCGATTGCAGCCAGTATAATCGCTGTGCCTATCCACTGCTCCGGTGTCACAGACTCCGACAGGATGAGGCTGGCCGAAAGAATAGCGATGGGCAGTTCAATCGAAGTTAATATATTGGCAACCCCGCCTGAAACCAAGGGAGCACCAGCCGCAAAAAATAATGGAGGAAGAACGGCTCCAAATAAAGATACCCCTAGGGCAGTACCCAGTAAATCTCCCTGCAGCGGCATCACACTTGGAATCTCACGAATGAACAGGATCAGCACTAAAAAGGTTGACCCTGTCACCATTAAAGAGGTACGCGTCCACACATCCACATTCACTGCAACTTTTCCGCTAAAAAAGATAAATCCCGCATAAGTAAACGCGGATAAAACACCAAAAACATAACCTTTAACAGGGAGGCCGTTAATGTCTCCATTTAAGATATTCGAGGCAAAAAAGACTCCAATTAAAATTAAAACAATAGACAAGATTGTAATTGGCTTAGGTTTTATTTTGACCAAAACCCACTCTAATAGTATCCCTATCCAAACAAATTGAAACATCAATATAATGGCTAAAGATGCAGGAAGATATTGCATCGCTCCATAATAAAAAATACTGGTCAACCCGACAAAACAACCAGTAATCATAATCTGGAGAACATTCTTTTTAGTAAGACCCTTAAAACTGGAGCGTTTTATAAGGGTAAATGACCATAGAATCAGAAAGGAGATCATCATTTGTACTATATTTATCTGGCCTAGGGAGTAGCCATGGCTAAAACCCAATTTTGCAAAAACAGGTGTAAAGCCAAAGCATGCTGCCCCTATTAAAATGAATAAAATCCCTTTATTGAATTTCATCATCAGTCCTCCCTTTTTTGAAAGCTAAGCTTTATAAGATGTGCAGTAAAATGAACAGTTTGTGTCCTTATTCCTGATACTTCGATTCCTGTCCACACTCTAAAATTATTTAGTTAGGAAACTAAATACAAAACATTTTGCAGGCATTCATAGAATCCTTTTCCTTACTAAGTGTAAGAGTTCAATGAGAGAGGTTAATTGAACCCGATATGCTTATCCTGTGATTTTCTCATTGTTGTCCTCCACAAGTGATTTTATCTTTTCTGTGACATGACTTATAGACGATAATTCCCTTCCTGCCTACTTTAATGCCCACAACAAACGCAGATGAATGCATTCGAGCACAAGATTAGTTCAACAGTCATATCCTGCACACAAAATGTAACTTTAAGAGTAAAATCGCCAATATATAAAGCAAATACCTGCCAAAAAACTTCAAAAAACTAAATAAAATTTTTAATTACACACTGTAATTAATCATATCATCGCCAAGAATATAAATGTAAAGGATAAAATCGCCAAGAGTTCTCTTCTGAATCTACAGAACAGAACATGTAACCAATCCAATCGAATTAATAACTTAGTCTATAATTTACTAAAAAATCCTATGCACCATTCACTTTAGGACTTTATTTATTCAATTAAAGGGCCATTTAACGGAATTAAGATTGTTTAAGTAATTTAATTTAAAACAATTGGTATGAGTATTTGTTTGCATAATAAAATTAGAGGAAAGGTAACAATTTGTTACCTTTCCTCTAAAACAAAAAACAATTACAAAAATAAAGTTAATTATATTTATTATTCACTTCATCTTCTATATGTTCATATAATTCGATTTCATCTGTATGATCAGAAATGAAATTATAAGGTTCAGCTTCTTTTAATAGACTGAAACTACTCAACTTACCATTAAACTTTTTCTCATTTTTTGAATACTTACCGTATGCTAAAGACACAACACCATATTCGTTTTCATCATCTCCTTTTTGTAAGAAGAGGGTATAGTCTTTTCCATCGTCCATTTTCAAATATGATTCAACCGAGTAGTATTCGTTATCTTTAACGAATGCCGGCTCAACGATAACTATTTTATCTCCTTTCTTTAAAGAATTTTTGTAGCCCTTTAGAACCTCTACTTCTTTCCTCGATCCTAACGTTTCTCCATTGACAACATCATCGCCTAAATCCTGAATGGCTCTTACATTTACAATAAATTCTGCTCTTTCTTCGAGATTAGTAAGATCAGTTGGTACATGGTAGTCTGCAATACTTACAGTATTACTTATTTTAGTCTCTTCATTGATATAATTAACCATTTCCCCCTCATTTTCACCTTGCTTTTTAACTGCAAACTTATCACTGGCCACATTGTTACAACCGGCCAGTATAATAGAAAATGCTATAGGTACAGTGAGTATTTTTTTCATTTTAAGCCCCCGATAATTAATATTTATATGCGAAATTTGATTTATCTAAAGTAGTGTAATCAGTATAAGAGTATTTACCTTGCTTCATTACACTGGATACACTGGAATGTTGATGGACTGCATAATATGCATGACCTAATTCATGAAGTGCGACTTTATTATAGTTTGATTGTGAAAAACCATCATTCTTACATACATACTCATTAATTCTTAGAGTTGCATATCCTGTATCGTAGTTCGCATAACCATACCAATCATATGAAGACGAATTAACGGAATACATGTTTATTTCAATTGGATCACTTTTTGAACCGGATGTAGTGTGTAAGCTAATACTCGTGTTGGCAACTGCGTTCATTTTGCTAGCTGCATTTGAGAAAGCTGAACGATGTGAGGAATACGAAGCGTTATTATAATATCCAGTGCTACTGTAGTAATAATTCTTACCTGAGAATGCATCGGCGTTACGCAACTCAACCCCAATATCTGCACTAGCTGGGGTACCGAAAGACAAAGAAGAAATTAATCCTAATAATAAAACGAACAACAATGGAATTTTTTTCAACATTTACCATCTCCTCCTATATTATATGAAATTATACAATATTCTGAAATTTTTGTATACTAACATTTTTCAATTTCTTAATCGAGTAGAGGGAAAATAAATGTATTTTATTTTCGCCCCTCTCACAACACCGTACATACGGGTCTCGTATACGGCGCTTCAACTTATATTACTGTGTGTACTTTTAGATAATGGGTTAAAACAGAGGGGAGTCCCCTCTGTTTTAGTCTTTTATTTGAAATTGCTCTATGGACCACTTTAGAAAGTCCTATAAACCGATAACCTTTTCTGCAGTAGGTTAGTCCTTTCGCTTCTTCCTTCGGAATCCCTAGTTGAATAAGCGATTTGATTTGTTTACTCGGAACTTTCCATTGTTTCCAGATGATGACCCTAATTCTAGAGCGGAGCTTCTGGTCTATTTGTTTGGTCACTTTTTTCATATTGGCAATCCTGAAGTAGTTTACCCATCCAAAAATGACTTGTTTCAGTTTCAAAATTCGAAAGTCTAGTGGAACACTCCAATTTCGTTTTGTGAGCTGGCGAAGTTTTCTTTGAAATTTCCGTATTGAACTTAGATGAGGTTTCACTTGATATTTCTTGTTCTTATAGTCGTAATAGTACCCGTATCCTAGAAACTTCAGTTCTTTGGGACGGGCAATTCTGCTTTTCTCTGCGTTGACTATAAGTCCTAATTTCTTCTCAATGAATCTCACAATTGATTTCATTACTCGGTCCGCTGCTTTTTCGCTTTTTACAAAAATAAGTGAGTCATCAGCGTACCTTACGAATCTTAATCCTCTATTTTCAAGTTCTGTATCTAGTTCGTTCAACATGATATTACTCAGTAGTGGACTGAGGTTTCCTCCTTGCGGAGTACCGACAGGTGTCTCTTCATACTTTCCATTTACCATGACTCCACTAACTAAGTACTTTCTAATTAATGAAATGACACCTCCATCATCAACTGTCTGAGATATGATGCGCATCAGTTTATCATGGTGGACTGTGTCGAAGAATCTTTCAAGATCGATATCAATAACCCAGTCATGTCCTTCATTCAGAAATTCCAAGCTTTTAATAATTGCCATCTCACAACTTCTTTTTGGTCTGAATCCGAAACTAAATTCGCTGAACTGCTCTTCAAATATCGGACTGAGAACTTGATGAATTGCTTGTTGAACAACTCTATCCACTACTGTTGGTATTCCCAATTTGCGCACCTTCCCGTTTTCTTTTGGGATCTCCACTCTTAAGGCAGCTTGTGGATGATATTTTCTTGTTCTGATGCGCCTCCGTAATTCGTCCTTGTTCTCTTTCAGATATTGTTTCAGTTCATCGACTGTTACCCCATCTATCCCACTAGCGCCTTTATTTTTGTAAACACGCAAGTAGGCTTCATTCATATTTTGATTACTAAGGATTTGTTCTAAAAGTTCCACACTCGTTTCTCCTTCCCTCTCACGTAGTAAGTGATATCTCCCATTTTGGTTATCCTCTGAGATACGCTCATACTTTCACCATTAACACATTCGGAGTAGGTCACTTACGCATTCCTGGTACTCGAAACACTATAAATTGTTCCGCCCTTCATGAATTCACTTCACTACTATGGCTTCTGCTGACTTCTTGCGGCTAACCTTTTTCGACTGTACTGCTGTACATCCACAAGATCTCCCAGGGTAAGACAATTATCTTTCCTCTTTTACTCGCCTGATTTACCTTACAAAGTTACGCACATCTTTTGGACTTTGACTTGTTTGGGAGTCTTATCCCTATGCAAGGCCTTTGTATCAGATTTCTGTTCGTCGAGCCAAGATTTTATTCCACGCTTCCTCCAGCCCTTACCTCACGATAAGTACCTTGCGCTTCCTTAGTGGTTGGTCGATGTGTACCCCCACAGTGGACTTTCACCACCTAGATAATTGCCATGCCTGGCACACCAAAAAAACCACTCTTTAATAGAGTGGAGAAAGGCTTATTTTATAGTATATACCTTGTTTTGTATATAAATCATGTCTACATTTTCGTCATTATTTATTTTATAGATTTTTGTTCCCTTCCCAATAAAAGTAGCTTCAGTATTTTTTAATTCATAATTTGGGTTTTTTTCTTCTTCACTTCCCACCACTGTGAAAGTGATTTCTCCAATTTCCTTCCCAATGTCATCTTTTGTAATAGTATTAGTTTGTTTTTCATTATAATAGTATTTTTTGTCTTGCCATTTTACAACATCAACCCACTCAACAGAACTTTGTTGATTCTTTTGATTATCTGTTTTACTTGAACACCCAATCAAAATTATTAGCAAAACCAAAGCTAACCCCATGATTTTTTTCATGCATTTTTCCCCTTCATATTTAATATTACATATTATTCTAATCTTAAAACTATACTACACAAATTACAATAAAATTTATCTGAGACAGAATATGGGTTACTCATAAGTTTAACAGGAGTGGGTTCTATTTTAGGGGCAACCATTGTTTCGATGGTGGCAAAAAGGTTCTCAGTAAGAGTCCTAATATCCGTTGGTTATTTTATGGTTTCAGTTGGCTATCTGGTCTATACTTTTTCATTTTGGTCAGTAGCTATTGGATTTATGGTTTTAGGTTTTTTAATTCATTTTCTAGTACTGGGTTTATGACTTTTTACCAGAGTAAAGTCCCAATTAAGATGATGGGTAGGATTTCGAGTATATATGGTATTTTTCAGAGTTTTCTCCAGGTGATCTTCATATTATTGATTGGTTTTACAGGTGATATTATTCCAGTTAGGTACAGTATTATTGCGGCCTCTCCATCAATACTTGTCATAAGTATTTGGCAAATAAAATTGGTTTTTATACCAAGTGAATCTGAGTATTTTTCAGAAGAGACCGAACTCAAAAGCACCTCTCTTTTTTTCTATGTTGTAATTTGCTTAACGTTGTAAATCCGCATTTTCCTGACGATACCCCTATTGGTGGAAAAAGAATGCATTATTGAATGTTATATTCATAATCCGCCTTTGTTATTAAAAGAGGGAATAATACGATTATTTGAGAATGATGAGTATATTTTAGTAAAGGAAAACACCTTCGAATTTAATAAAATAACAACACAAGATATTACTAATTTGTATGAAGAATTAAACAAAGAAATAATAGGCCAAGAACAACCAATCTTAGAATTAGTATCAACGATTTATCCTTTAACCGCAAAGTATAGTAACCCTGTTGTCTTATTGTTTTATGGACCAGCTGGCGTAGGGAAAACTGAGACCGCTAAATTATTGAGTAAAGTTTTATACAATGGAAAGTTATTAAGGGAACAAATTTCAATGTATCAAACTGAGGCTTTTGCATCCTATTTATTTGGAGGTAGTATTAATGAAAATTCATTTGCTAAGGGATTAATTGGGCGGGAAACCAATGTAATACTTTTAGATGAATTCGATAAATGTCCTCCGGGTTTTTTTAGTGCTTTTTATCAATTTTTTGATGAAGGGTTATTTGTGGATAGAAACTATAAGGTCAATTTAAAGAATTCTATCATTATCTGCACCACAAACTACGGTTCACTTGAAGAGATTAAAAAGCAATTAGGCAGTCCTATCTTTTCAAGGTTTGATGGATTTATTTCTTTTGGAGATTTATCTCAAGAAGATAAATTAAAGTTAATAAGAATAAAGTATGAAAAAAATCTATCGTTATGGGATGAAGAACAGCAGGCTTTAATAAAAAAGAAAAACGCAATTGATTTTCTTACAGAACATGCAAATAAATTCATTAACGCTAGAAATATTGACAATGGAATTAGATCTTACATGTCTAAATTACTCATACAAGATGTTTTAAATAGAAACACGTGAGTAGCAAAAGCAAACAAAATTGAGAAAAACCAACAAATACATTAGCTAAGAATACATTAGCTTAGACTCTATGACAGCCATTTGTTGGAGTTAGGATCCCAGCAAAAGTGTGCATTTTCTCCTTTATTCAAGTAAAGGGCAGCAGTTTAATGGCATAAACCGAAACTCAATAAAATTAACATTCGTCTAATAAATAGGAAGAATTTAATGTAGTATAAGGGGTGCTGCAATGAGTACAAGGAAAGTGATAGCCATTTTGTCCACTATGAGTTTTATATTTTTAGTGTTAGGTTTTGTTGGTTCAAAAGAAAATCTTGATTTCGCTTTTTCCTTTCTGGGAGGCGGAGTATTTGCGTTAACACTAAAAGATTGGGGTTCAAGGGAAGGGCGTAAAAGAGATACGGAGATTTGAACATCTTTGGCTAACGAGGCAGGTTAATGTAATAACCCAAATTTAATAAATTGGGCTTTCGTCTAATTCAATAAAGGGGAGTATCTTTATTTTGGGTATTCCTGGAGGTGTTAATTATGATTGGTCCTACAGAAGCAGCTCTAATAGTATTCATTCCATTAATAGTAATCGTTATTAGTCTTATATACTTATTTGTATGGTTAAAGAAAAGAAGAAGGAATCGTTAACTAATTCTCTTATTCCATTAAAGTGGGCGTTTACCTAACTTTAGGCGGTTCCCAGTTTTCAACAACCTTACAGAGAAGTGATTAAGTCTAACCAAGAATTAGCCACCAATGTATTATTGGCGGCTATAAAGAGTTTACCTGTAAGGATTTTCATAGTTGTGATAAGCGTTGCCGCCACCAATTTTTCTTTTGGTCTCAGCGTCTATGATGGTATGCTTCCAATACTCTTTATCTTTTGTCTGTACAAAAGAAGCAAAGAAATACACTTGACGTTCTGGATGTATAGAAGCTGATAGATTTTCTTTGGGTTGAGGTTGACAAGAGTAACTTCCTGTTTTCTTCTCGAAGGTCATAATTACATCAGGCACCTCTTTATAAGATATTTTTTGTCTCATACTAAAAGTTGCATTTTTATATTCCTTAAATTCATTTTTTTTCAATTGTTCGTAGAACTGGTTTGCATTAATAAAAGATTTATTTTTGTTATCAGGATACTCAAACTGTTGAGCCACCGAAGGAATTGATAAAGCAACAAATAGAGAGAGGACCATAAAAAAACTCACAAACCTTTTCACCTTTTTCACCTCCAAACGTAATCCTACTTTTCCCCTTTTATTCGATTGATATGTAAAATGGAAAAACATTTTTCGGGTGGTGGAATGTGGCTACTGAACACGTACCGCAGTATGGAGTTTGCGGAATATGGTGGCAGAGCTTGTTCAAGTAAAGGGGGCTTTAATTGAATAACCATATACTAAAAACCTCAAATCTAAATAAATTCACTATCTTCTATTTTAGGGAAAAGTGATGTAAGTGGAGAAGACAGGGGATGAAAATTTTGAAGGATTGGGAAGCTGCCTATTTAGCAGGAATAATCGATGGAGAAGGATCAATAACACTCACCCGCATCCATGAAAATGAACATAGAAGACCATGTATATCCATTGCTTCCACAGATTTAGAACTTCTTGAATACATCAAGGAATTATCCACCGGTCATATCTCCAAAAAGAAAAATTATAACCCCTCCAGACATTTAAACTCATATTCATTTACAATAAAGAATAAAAATGCTGTCCTAAAAGTCTTAAAAGAAGTGACTCCCTATTTAAGGGTAGAAAAAAAGAAAAAGCGGGCAGCCTGGATTCTTGAGCACTATAACAAAGTTACAAAGCGAAATGGAAAGTATAGTAAGGAGTGTTTAAAACGCAAAATGGATTTTGAAGAAGGATTTTTCAATTTATAAGTGTTTGTTTAAAATCAAAAACCAGCCTCAAGAGAGAGGCTGGTTAGAATTTTCAATCACAAAATAAAAACCACCAAATATGTATTTGGTGGAGACGGTGGGACGTGCAATTCCATGCTTTCGTCATGGCACTGACTATATCTTGAACCTGTGTAGCAGAGGTCCTTTGGCGTATTATGCGGAATATAGATTTATCTGATGTCAGACAGGATTCCGCATCCTAGTACTGCCAGGACGGCAGCCTATAAGTCGATACACGGCTGTTGGATTGCTCCACATACCGCTCGGCATTGCCATATCACACTGTGTGTGACTTAGGTTTCACCGATAAAGCCAAATTTTCACTTATGTGTTGCCACATAAGGCGACTAATTACTAATCGAACCCACGTCCAGAAACATCGGCACTTAGGCGTCTACGAGCGTAGTCGATATATTCGCGAGTTCACTGCAATTTCTGCCTATCGACGGGCGTCCATGCAGCTAGTCTGATTAATCTCTTCCTTCATCCTCAGACGGTGGAATCCGGCGTAGCCTACTAAGAGTGAGTCCCTTACCCTACCACATAGGCGATGGAGGGAGGAACAGCTAAAGCGCTATTACGCTGCTAAAGCTAGGTTATTGTTTGATTTGCCAGTTATTATTGGCTTTGACGTTTTAACGTAGACGATCCCTACGGCTCGCGACCCAAGCTCGAACTATCCCTGTCGAATCCGTAACGTCCCCATAATATAAAGGGAAGAACGGGAAGAATAAGTTCAATCTGGTCACTTATTCAATTGTTCTTACTGCCGCTTGATTACCTTGCGACATCTATTATTATAACAAATCTACAGCAGAATGCAATTGTAAGATTCCGGAAATCAGTACGTTCCCTTTTGTCTCTGCGCTAGTTCACGCTGGATTGAACGATTTGCTTCTTTGCGTTTCAGATCTTCACGCTTATCATACTTCTTCTTACCTTTGGCAAGGCCGATGAGAAGTTTTGCGACACCATTTTTAATATAGAGCTTCAATGGTACGAGCGAGTAGCCTGCTTCCTTCGTTTCACCGATCAGCTTGCTGATCTGTTTCTTGTGCAGCAGGAGCTTTCGCGTCCTCAGCGGTTCGTGGTTGTAGCGGTTCCCCTGTTCATACGGGCTGATGTGCATGTTGTGAACGAAGACTTCGCCGTTTCTGATGCGTGCGAATGAATCTTTCAAGTTCACGCGGCCTGCACGGATGGCTTTGATTTCGGTCCCCTGGAGGACGAGTCCCGCTTCGTATGTTTCTTCGACTGTGAAATCATGGCGTGCTTTTTTGTTTTGGGCAATGAGTTTGCCTTCTCCCTTTGGCATGTGGATCCCCTCTTTTCTCTTTCTGTCGTGCTTTTTATTATCTCATATTTTGGTGAAGATTTGTATGAAAAGGAAAGAAGCAAAGGATTAGCTTTGCTCACAAGTTATATATATTCGGTTCTTTATACCGCTTTTGATTTCCGTGCAGGACTTCGCTTTCCGCGGGCGGTTGGTGAGCCTCCTCGTCGCTGCGCTCCTGCGGGGTCTCACCTAACTCGCTTCTCCCGCAGGAGTCTTCGTCCTGCACTCCAATCAAAAGCTGGAATGACCAGATACACAACACAATCCTCTTACACCATAAATTTTCAAATATATTTACCCTTATCTATCATCTAACAAAAAGCCTACTTTTTCTTTTTACGTTTGCTTCTTGGGGCGTTTTCGTAGTGTTTTTTGTTTTTCTTTTTCTTTTTGTTGTTTTTGGGCGGGCGGGTTGACCATTCTCCGTCTTCTTTTTTACGTGACGGGGATTTTCCTTTTCCGCTGTCTGAGCGGAAAGTGCGGGATTCGGACGGCCTTTCCCTTCGGTTGTTTTTCATGCCGACGATTTCGAAGTCGATGGCGCGTTCGTCTTTGTTGACGCTGACGACGCGTATCGTGATTTCATCACCGATGCGGAAGACGTTGCCTGTCCGCTCGCCGATCATGGCGAGGTGCCGCTCGTCGAAACGGTAGTAATCGTCTGTCATGTAGCTGACATGGACAAGACCTTCAATCGTGTTAGGCAGTTCGACGAACATACCGAAGTTCGTGACGGAAGAGATGATCCCGTCGTACTCTTCCCCTACTTTGTCTTCCATGTACTCTGCTTTTTTCAGTTCATCCGTTTCACGTTCTGCGTCGACAGCACGGCGCTCGCGGCTTGATGTATGCTGCGCGATATTGCCCATCTGCGCTCCCCATTTATCGCGCGTCGCTTGATCGATTTTCCCTTCAATCAGGTACGTTCTGATCAGACGGTGGACGATCAGGTCAGGGTAACGGCGGATCGGCGATGTGAAATGAGTGTAGAACTCTGTCGCCAGTCCAAAGTGACCGAGGCTTTCAGGATCATATTTCGCCTGCTGCATCGAACGGAGCATCATCGTAGAGACAACCATTTCCTCCGATTTACCCTGTACGTCTTCAATGATTTCCTGAAGGGCGCGCGGGTGTACGGAGTTGGCTGTGCCTTTTACAATCAATCCGAAGTTCGTGATGAACTCGAAGAAGCGCTGCAGCTTGTCTTCTTTCGGATCTTCGTGGATACGGTAAATGAACGGTACTTCCATCCAGTGGAAATGTTCCGCCACCGTTTCGTTGGCAACGAGCATGAATTCTTCTATCAGTTTTTCTGCAACGGAACGTTCACGCAGGACGACATCCGTCGGTTCCCCTTCATCATCGACAAGGACTTTTGCTTCTTTGAAATCAAAGTCGATGGCGCCGCGTTTCATCCGTTTTGTACGCAGGATCTGGGCAAGGTCTTCCATTTGCTCGAACATCGGCACCAGCGGCTCATAATGCGTGCGGAGCTCTTCGTCTTTGTCGACAAGAATTTTATTTACATCAGAGTACGTCATTCTTTCCGTTGTCTTGATGACACTCTGGAAGATTTCGTGTTTGACGACATCCCCATCCGGTGAGATTTCCATGTCACAGGAAAGTGTCAAACGGTCCACCTGCGGATTCAATGAACAGATTCCGTTTGAGAGTCGGTGCGGGATCATCGGGATGACCCGGTCTACCAGGTATACACTCGTTCCGCGGTCAAATGCTTCCTGATCGATAGGAGAGCTTTCTTTTACATAGTAGGTGACATCGGCGATATGTACTCCAAGCTTGTAGTTGCCGTTGTCGAGCTTTGTCACCGTGACCGCATCATCAAGGTCCTTTGCATCCGCTCCGTCAATCGTAACGATCGTCTGGTCACGCAGGTCCCTTCTATTCGGAATCTCGGATTCGTCGATCGTATCGGGTACATTATTTGCCTGTTCCATCACTTCTTCAGGAAACTCGACCGTGATGCCGTGTTTATGAATGATCGACAGGATATCGACGCCGGGATCATTTTTATGACCGAGGATTTCAACTACTTCCCCTTCTGCACTCTTCCGGCCTTCAGGATAAGCCGTTAGCTTCACGACAACCTTATGTCCCTCGATAGCTCCCTTTTGGGCGGACTTAGGGATAAAGACGTCGCTTGCAAACTTCTTATCATCAGGGATGACGAATCCAAAGTGTTTGCTTTGAGTGAACGTACCGACCATCTGATCGACACCACGTTCCACGATCCGGACGATGGTCCCTTCCCGTCTTGAACCCGACGAGTTCGATGACACACGTACAAGGACGATGTCCCCGTGCATCGCGTTGTTTGTTTCATTCG
The DNA here is from genome assembly GCF_045897515.1 of Rossellomorea oryzaecorticis. NCBI lineage: Bacteria > Bacillati > Bacillota > Bacilli > Caryophanales > Bacillaceae > Rossellomorea > Rossellomorea oryzaecorticis. Next base: position 153,723 of record NZ_JBJOSA010000003.1, read on the forward strand.
GAGGGATGAAGATATCATCCATGCCCGATTCCTCAGGTATGACGAAAGCGAATCCTTTCGCATGGGCGGAAACCTTTCCTCTTACCAGATTCATTTTTTCCGGCAGCCCATACCGGTTGCTGCGGGTACGCACCACAAGACCCTTCTCTTCCATCACGACAAGCGCCTTTACAAAATCCTTGAAATTGGTGGAGCCCTCGATTCCGAATGCTTCCTCCAACTCCTGTACCGTCAGCGGCTTATAGGCCTCATCTCTCATGTAGGAAAGGAGTTTATCCACATGCTCTTTAATATTTTCGTCCATGACATTCCCTCCTGCTCTTGCTATTCATTAAACAGTCCAATCCAATTTTTCAAGGAAATTGTACACATCTTCATGAAGCTGCTCTTTTTCCTTATCCAGTGTAATGACATGACCCGATTCTTCGTACCATTTTAAGTCCTTTTCGTCCGATTCAACGTTATCATAAATAATGTTGGCAGAATCGGTATTAATCATATGATCATGTCTTGCCTGTACGACAAATGTCGGTGAATAGATCATATCGACATTCCCGCGCACATCGGCAATCAGTTCCTGAAGAGCTTTCAGCGTGTTCATCGGTGTCTTCTTGAACTCTTCTATTTCCTTTTCAATTTGATCTTCCTGTTTTCCTTCAAATTTTTTAAATTCGCGGGCGTATTCCACGACCCCTTTATACATGACTTCTTCACTTTTTATATACATAGGCGCACACATTGGTACAATACCCTTTACAGGTACAGTGTAACCTAATTTCAAGGAAAATACCCCACCCAATGACAGTCCGGCAACGGCGATTTCTTCGTAGCCTTTATCCTTCAGATGCTGATATCCGTTCATGACATCCTGCCACCAGTCTTCAGGGCCTGTATGAACCAGCTCTTCAGGCGGTACACCATGTCCTTTATAATGAGGTGCGTGTGAAGAGTATCCTTTCTTTTCAAGATAGCGGCCGAGCATCCTCACATCTGCCGAGTTGCCGGTGAATCCGTGCAGCAGCAAAACGGCTCTCGGGCCGGCTTCGAATGTAAATGGCTTTGGTAAAACGGTCTTCATATAGTGTGACTCCTTTTCTCTGAATTTAAACAAACGTTTGATTAACTCCATCCAGTGTTGATGAGGCGGGCTACAACGGTTTAAACGATTGTTTAAAAGATTTGTTTATGTAATGGGATTTCGGTTTGTTTTTTTAAACAAACGTTTGATTAAGATTGGCGAACCCTTGATGCGTATGGGTTCAATGAGTTAAACGATCGTTTAAATGGTTTACTCTTTATTTTTAGCAAAGATTGTGGTTACAATCCAATATTTCGCTTTTTATTTTAGCGCGTTATCAGCGGTTGATTGGAGTGCAAGACGAAGACTCCTATCAGAAAAGCGGAAGGGCTTTGCTCAGAGGCGTGTGGCATAAGACGAATCGGCCTGGAAGGCGTTCTTTGCCTTCTTGGTCGGTTTGGCTTATGACATGTGCCTCTAAGCCCTGCAGCTAGACAGTTAAACCATGGGAATGAGTGAGGAGGCTCACGGGCTACCCGCGGAAAGCGAAGTCTTGCACGGAAATCAATAGCGGCATTATAGGGATAAAAATAAAAAAACCTGACCCTATTAGAGATCAGGTTTTGTATTATATCGCAACGATTGCAGTTGTTAAAATAAAGAATAATACCGCCAGCACGATGGTGATCCGGTGTAATACCAAGTCGATACCGCGTGCTTTCTGTTTTCCGAAAAGCTGTTCTGCACCACCAGAGATGGCCCCTGAAAGTCCAGCACTCTTACCTGATTGAAGTAAAACCAAAGCGATAAGGGCAATTGAATCAATGATAAGCAAAGTGACTAATAAAGCGTGCATGAGTCCCACCTCCTGATACGAACATTACAACATTCTTAGTTTACCATAGGGACATGGTACGGACAAGGTAATATTCGCATAATTGTGGAAAGTGTTGGGTTTGGGAGGAGTGGGATTTTTTTCGGGCCGGAATGAAACATATATCTGTTAGAATCGGGACAGTTAAAAACAGACAAATAAAGGTTTTGGACATTTCGGGTATGGTACTTCGCTGGCAGATTAGAATGATTCTAAGTGGTGCATAAAAATGAAAAGTTGCACGTATTTTAGAAAACTGGAACGTATTTTGTAAAAGTTGCACGTAAATTCAAAATGTGGAATGCAAAGTTGGATAAGTTGCATGAAATCCGTTGCAGAAGGAGATTCCATCAAATATATGACCTCTGTATTGCACCTTGGCAACTCTTTTAAAGACTAATTTGTCTATTTTTAATAAAAAACAGGTAAAACGAACGCATTCAGAAGATAAACTGCTTCTACAGCCGCTGATCAGTCTCCCCCCTGCCCGACCGAGCGCTCAGTCCGGCAGCACACACCACGCGACACCCCATAACAGAAAAAAACAGCCCCGTCACCAACGGGGCTGCCCTCACTAATTAAAACTTCAATTAGCGCTTAACGTTATAAAAAGTTTTCACACCAAGGTATTGTGCAGTGTGTGCCAATTGGTCTTCGATACGAAGCAATTGGTTGTATTTCGCTACACGGTCTGTACGTGATGGTGCACCTGTTTTGATTTGGCCGGCATTTGTCGCAACTGCAATGTCAGCGATTGTGCTGTCTTCTGTTTCACCAGAACGGTGGGAGATAACTGCAGTGTAGCCTGCGCGCTTCGCCATTTCGATTGCATCGAATGTTTCAGTAAGTGTACCGATTTGGTTCACTTTGATCAGGATGGAGTTACCGATACCCTGCTCGATACCTTGCTCAAGCTTCGTTGTGTTTGTTACGAACAAGTCGTCTCCAACAAGCTGAACTTTGTTTCCGATGCGGTCAGTAAGAAGTTTGAAACCTTCCCAGTCGTTTTCGTCAAGACCGTCTTCGATTGAGATGATTGGGTATTTGTCGCACATTTCAGCATACCAGTCAACCATTTCAGCAGACGTACGAACAACGCCTTCACCAGAAAGATGGTATTTACCGTCTTCTTTGTTGTAGATTTCAGAAGCTGCTACGTCCATTGCAAGAAGAACTTCTTCGCCTGGCTTGTAGCCTGCATTTTCGATTGCTTCGATGATTGTAGAAAGTGCTTCTTCGTTGGACTTAAGGTTAGGAGCGAATCCGCCTTCGTCACCTACAGCCGTGTTGTAGCCTTTAGATTTAAGAACTGACTTCAGGCTGTGGAAGATTTCAGCACCCATGCGAAGTCCTTCTTTGAAAGTAGGAGCTCCTACAGGCATGATCATGAATTCCTGGATGTCAACGTTGTTGTCAGCGTGCTCTCCGCCGTTGACAATGTTCATCATTGGAACTGGAAGCTGCTTAGAGTTGAATCCTCCAAGGTATTGGTAAAGTTCCACACCGAAGAAGTCAGCAGCTGCGCGTGCAACAGCCATGGAAACACCAAGGATTGCGTTCGCACCCAGTTTACCTTTGTTTTCTGTACCGTCAAGCGCGATCATCGCTTGGTCGATCGCCACTTGTTCAGTTACGTCGTAACCGATGATTTCTTCAGCGATTTCGTTGTTTACGTTGTCGACTGCTTTTTGAACACCTTTACCAAGGTAGCGGCCTTTGTCGCCGTCGCGAAGTTCTACTGCTTCGTATTCACCAGTAGATGCTCCGGATGGAACAAGTGCGCGTCCGAAAGCGCCTGATTGAGTGTAAACTTCTACTTCGATTGTTGGGTTACCGCGTGAATCTAGTACTTCACGTGCGTATACGTCTGTAATGAATGGCATAAAAATAACTCTCCTTTATAGTTAGGTTTTTATCATACTCTTGTAATAAGGGCCGTTGATTTCCGCTGCAGGCACTCGCTTTCCGCGGGGCGGGCGGTGAGCCTCCTTGGCTTCGCCTGCGGGAAGAAAAGCGGAAGGGCTTTGCACAGAGGCGGGTGGCATAAGGCGAATCGGCCACGAAGGCGTTCTTTGCCTTCTTGGACGAGTTGACTTATGACATGTGCCTCTAAGCCCTAGAGCTGGACACGTCTCACCTGTCCCGCATATCCCGCAGGAGTCGAGTGCCTTCCGCTCCAATCAACTCTGGGTATGAACCCGCTGGCCCCTGCAAAGTACTGTTTCTACAATTTATTTTTTAATCAATGATTTCCCCGTCATTTCCTTCGGCAGATCCACTTTCAGCAGATCAAGCATCGTCGGAGCAAGATCTCCAAGGATTCCGCCGTCGCGGAGTTCGATTCCTTCTTTGGTGACGATGACAGGAACCGGGTTGGTTGTGTGGGCGGTCATCGGCTTGCCTTCTTCGGTAAGGACTTCGTCGGCGTTACCGTGATCGGCTGTGATGATGGCCGTTCCGCCTTTTTTCTCGATCAGGTCGATGATTTTGCCGAGGCATTCATCGACTGTTTCGACTGCCTTGATCGTCGGTTCAAGCATTCCGGAGTGGCCGACCATGTCAGGGTTTGCAAAGTTCAGGATGATCGCATCGTGATTGTCTGCTTCGATTTCGGCAAGCAGAGCATCTGTCACTTCATAGGCGCTCATCTCTGGCTGAAGGTCATAGGTTGCCACTTTCGGTGAATCGATCAGGATCCGCTTTTCGCCCGGGAATTCATTCTCACGGCCGCCGCTCATGAAGAACGTGACGTGAGGATATTTTTCCGTTTCGGCGATGCGAAGCTGTTTCAAACCGTTTTGAGACAGAACTTCACCCAGCGTGTTATCCAGATTCGTCGGTTTGAAGGCAACGAAGCCGTCCACCGTTTCACTGAATTTTGTCAGGCATACGAAGTGAAGATTCTTAGGATGCTTATCGCCGCGTACGAAGTAGCGGAAATCTTCGTTCGTGAATGTATTTGAAATCTGGATGGCACGGTCCGGACGGAAGTTGTAGAAGATGACTGCATCTTCGTCCTTGATTGTTGCAACCGGCTCTCCATTTTCTTTTGTAATGACAGAAGGAAGAACGAATTCATCGTAGATTCCTTTTTCATATGAGTCGTTGATCAACTGCATCGGATCTGTGTAATCAGGTCCTTCACCGTACACCATCGCACGGTAGGACTTTTCTACACGCTCCCAGCGTTTGTCACGGTCCATTGAGTAATAGCGTCCGGAAATCGTGGCGAATTCGCCGACGCCGATTTCCTTCATTTTCGCTTCTGCCTCTTCGATGTATTTCGGTGCTGTCTGCGGACCGACGTCGCGTCCGTCAAGGAACGCATGCACATAGACTTTCTCTACGCCTTCCTGTGCCGCTAAGCCAAGGAGTGCGTATAAGTGTTCGATGTGGCTGTGTACGCCGCCGTCTGACAGAAGACCGAAGATATGAAGGGCTGTCCCTTTTTCTTTCACGTGGTTGATGGCATCAAGGAAGGTTGCATTCGTTTCGAATTCCCCTTCACGGATCGCCAGGTTCACGCGTGTCAGACTTTGATAGACGATGCGGCCTGCACCGATGTTCAGGTGGCCGACTTCGGAGTTACCCATCTGTCCTTCAGGGAGACCGACCGCTTCACCGGAAGCCGTCAACTGGTTATGCGGGTACTTTTTCCACAAGCGGTCGAAGTTCGGTTTCTTTGCCTGTGCAACAGCATTTCCTTCGTTCGTGTCACGGCATGCGAAGCCGTCTAAGATGATTAAAGCTGTTGGTGACTTACTCATGAGAACCTGCCTCCAGTAGCTGAAGGAACGATTGAGGTTCCAGGCTTGCGCCGCCTACCAGAGCCCCATCGATGTCGGATTGAGCCATATATTCTTTAATGTTGTTCGGCTTTACGCTTCCGCCGTACTGTACGCGTACAGAATCTGCTGCAGCTTGTGAGAATTCACTTGCAACAACTTGACGGATATGGGCGCATACTTCGTTGGCATCTTCTGAAGTAGAAGATTTGCCAGTTCCGATTGCCCAGATTGGTTCGTAAGCGATGACTGTCTTCTTGACTTGATCTTCAGTAAGACCGGAAAGCGCCTTTTTCACCTGGGACCCGACAAGATCCTTCGTTTCATTGTTCTCACGCTGTTCCAATGTTTCACCGACACACACGATCGGAGTCAGGTTGTGTTTGAATGCAGCAAGAGTTTTCTTGTTTACGGACTCGTCTGTTTCATTGAACATTTCACGGCGCTCTGAGTGGCCGATGATCACATATTCAACACCGATGTCTGCTAGAGCCACAGGGCTCACTTCGCCAGTGAAAGCTCCGTTTTCTTCGAAGTGCATGGTTTGTGCACCGATTGCCACCTTGCTGTCTTTTGTCTGTTCAACCAGGTTTTCTAAAAATAGAGCTGGTGCACAGATGACAGAGTCGACTTTATCTGTATCAGGAACCAATCCTTTTACTTCTTCAGTGAAAGTCTTTGCTTCTGATGCCGTTTTGTTCATTTTCCAGTTTCCTGCAATGATCGGCTTACGCATAGTGCTCATCCTTTCTTGGCTATCATAATGTTTTTGCTGAATTATTTATCGTTAAGGGCTGTAACACCTGGAAGTTCTTTGCCTTCCATGAACTCAAGTGATGCGCCTCCGCCTGTAGAGATATGACTCATCTTGTCAGCATAGCCGAATTTTTCGACAGCTGCTGCAGAGTCACCGCCACCGATGACAGAGTATGTATCTGTCGCATCGGCCAACGCCTCAGCTACGGCTTTTGTTCCGTTTGCAAATGCATCGAGTTCGAATACACCCATAGGTCCGTTCCAGATGACAAGCTTACTATCCTTGATTGTCGCTTGGAATAATTCCCTTGTCTTAGGACCGATATCAAGTGCTTCCCAATCAGACGGGATCGAATCGATATCCACTTCTTTTGTATTTGCGTCGTTTGAGAAGTCATCAGCAACGACTACATCGACAGGCATAAGGAATTTAACGCCTTTTTCTTCAGCTTTTTTCATGAATTGCTTTGCAAGGTCGATTTTATCTTCTTCTAAAAGGGATTTTCCTACTTCGTGCCCCTGTGCTTTCACGAATGTGTAAGCAAGTCCGCCTCCGATGATCAGGTTGTCCACTTTATCTAACAGGTTATCGATGACACCGATTTTGTCTTTGACTTTCGCTCCGCCGATGATCGCAGTGAATGGACGCTCAGGAGTTGAAAGTGCTTTGCCTAGTACTTCAAGCTCTTTTTCCATCAATAATCCTGCGACAGCCGGAAGATGCTTTGCCACACCTTCAGTTGAAGCGTGCGCGCGGTGGGCTGCACCGAATGCATCGTTCACATAAAGATCTGCAAGCTCCGCGAATTCTTTTGCAAGTTCAGGGTCATTCTTTGTTTCGCCGGCATAGAAACGCACGTTTTCGAGAACGAGTACATCACCATCAGCCATTTCGCTGATTTTGGCTTGTACGTTTTCTCCGTATGCTTCGTCCGCTTTAGCTACGTTCTTTCCAAGCAGCTCTGAAAGTCTTTCCGCTACCGGAGTCAAACGAAGTTCTTCTACCACTTCACCCTTAGGACGGCCCAAGTGACTCGCCAGGATGACTTTCGCTCCGCCTTCCACAAGATACTTGATTGTTGGAAGTGCAGCCTGGATACGGGTTTCATCCGTGATTTTGCCTTCTGACATCGGTACGTTGAAGTCGACACGGCAAAATACGCGTTTCCCTTTTACATCAACATCTTTGATTGATTTTTTATTCATCGTAAAAGGCCTCCTTTTGTGTTTCTTTTCAAAATGAAAAGAAAATTCAGTATAGGAACAAGAAAAAGGGAGTGGGGAATCTTCCCCGCTCCCCTTCATCCCTTTCCATTATAGAGGGTGGGACAGAATTTATCCATCCTCACCGTGCTGATAATGTCAATTTACATTAATGTCGGATTAAAGACCTTTAGAAGCGATGTAATCAACAAGGTCAACTACGCGGTTAGAGTATCCGCTCTCGTTGTCATACCAAGAGATGACTTTCACCATGTTGTCTTCCATTACCATAGTAGATAATGCATCGATTGTTGATGAAGCAGGGCTTCCGTTGTAGTCAGTTGATACTAGTGGCTCTTCGCTGTAAGCAAGAACTCCTTTAAGGTCGCCTTCAGCAGCTTCTTTGAATGCTGCGTTTACATCTTCAGCAGTAACGTTCTTGTCTAGTTCAGCAACAAGGTCAACAAGAGAAACGTTTGGAGTCGGTACACGTACTGCTCCACCGTTCAATTTGCCTTTTAGTTCAGGAAGAACTAGTGATACAGCCTTCGCAGCACCCGTAGTTGTAGGGATGATGTTCTCAGCTGCCGCACGCGCACGACGGTAGTCTTTATGCGGAAGATCAAGGATTTGCTGATCGTTTGTGTAAGAGTGGATTGTAGTCATCATACCACGCTTGATTCCGAACTTGTCGTTAAGGACTTTCGCGAATGGAGCAAGGCAGTTAGTTGTACAAGATACGTTAGAGATCACGTTGTGGTTCTCTGCATCGTACTTGTCTTCGTTAACACCCATAACAACTGTGATGTCTTCATCTGTTGCAGGAGCAGAGATGATGACTTTCTTCGCACCAGCTTCAAGGTGTTTCGCAGCGTCTGCACGCTTTGTGAAACGGCCAGTAGATTCAACGACCACTTCTACACCGAGGTCGCCCCAGCCAAGTTGAGCAGGGTCGCGCTCAGCAAGTACTTTTACTTTTTTATCGCCGATAACAAGAGTGTCACCGTCAACAGTTACTTTCTCTTCAAGAGTTCCGTGAACTGTATCATATTGTAAAAGGTGAGCAAGCATGTTTGCATCAGTCAAGTCGTTGACTGCCACTACCTCTACGTTATCGTTTTTAAGTGCTGCACGGAATACGTTACGTCCGATACGTCCAAATCCGTTAATACCAATTTTAGTTGCCATAATATTATTTCCTCCTTTAGTGTGTGTAAGGATGATTTTTATATTTCAAAAGGCTTCAGCCTTTTAAAAGCTCTTTCGCTGCTCCTTCATCCGTGATCAGGATGGTTGAAGAGGGAGCACTCTTTAAATATGCCCGGATCGCTTTCGCTTTCGAGCTGCCGCCGGCAACCGCAAACACATGATTGATATGCTTCAGGTCTTCAAGCTGGAGTCCGATGGTCGGCACTTTATGTACCACTTCCCCCGACTCATCGAAATAGTAGCCGAACGCTTCACCAACAGCGTGACCCACCGTGATTTTTTCAAAATCATCCGGTGACGTCTTGCGTCTTTCAGCCATTGTAATAGCATCTCCAATTCCATGAAGAACCATGTTCGCCGACTTGATTAAATTCAAGACCTCTTTGATCATCGGTTCCTTCAAAAAGGATTTGTAGACTTCTTTACTCACCTGATCGGGAACATACAATACGCGGTGGCGCATCCCTGTATGCTCTGCCATCTTTGCACAAATCGTGTTGGCCTGGTTCTTTACATCTTCCCCGATTCCGCCGCGCGCAGGAACAAACAGCGTGTCGGATCCGGAAAAGTCGGGTGTCAGCATTTCTGCGACAGCCGCCATGGTAGAACCGCCGGTCACAGCGATGATATTATTCCCCTCAAGGCGCTGTTTCATACTAAAAGCAGACGCACGCCCCAATTCTTCTTTTACCCAGGGAGACTCATCACTATTCCCAGGAACGATGACAATTTCATTAAGATTGAGTAAAGACTGTAATCTTTTCTCCATTTCATTGATCCCTGAAATCTCTCTCATCATGTTTTCAATCCTGTCGAGGAGCTTCATGCCGTCTTCGGTCATGATCATCCCGGATGTCTTGATCGAGATGAGATCCTGATTCTTCAGGAATTCCACTTCACTTCTCAACACCCGTTCCGTCAGCCCGAGGTTCTGCGCTAAGCTCCTGCGGCCGACCGGCTGTAAGAATTGAATCGAACGGAGAATCTGATGCCTCTTTTGCATAACTTCAAGCAGGTCGGGTAATAATCGCTTTTGTATATCTATAATGGATTCCATCGGTAAAAGCTCCTTACATGGAGTGAGTGACTGCCACTTTATAGTAATTCCACAATGGATATGCAATAAACACTGCCTCACATTGTTGTTGATGAAAATGCGGCTTATGCCTGGTTGGACTCTAAAAGTCCCGCATAGACATATTGTGTCCCACTGACTCCAAAAAAAATTCATCCCTGCTTTCAACGTCAATTCTATCAGTATGGATATCGCATTTCAACTAGAAACTACTGGGTTTTTTCATGTAAACGGTTACTCAGTGTAAAATAGTCAATTTGCCCGTACTGAATGATTTCTCCGTCATATTCCACCACAGGAATCATGAGTCCGAAACGCTCCGTCAGCTCGTCACTCTCGTCGATATCCTTCTCGATGATCTCGAATTTCAGGTCGTCCTGGACGAGTTTCAGGTTCAGTTTCGCGTCGGTGCAGAGATGGCATTGGTTTCTGGTGTAGAAGATGACTGGGTTCATTGGTTTGGTCCTCCGTTTAGTGATTTGCGAATGATTTAAGGGGTGGTACTTTTGTTGGTCAGTTGTACCAGTTACAAAACATGTTCATTATACCTGGTACAACTGATATTACTATATATGAAGGTTCGGTCCAAATGGTTTGGGCGGTTGGCCAAGCCGACGGATTTTGTCGTTTTTTGTAAAATTGTCGGCAAATTTAATTTTTTGTCCGTATTTAAGAAAAAATGTCCGTATTTTAAACTTTTTGTCCGTATCCTCAAAAAATTGTCCGTTTTCATCATACTGTCCGAATTCCAACAAAATTCACCAGCCTATTACGACTATGTCCATCCGCAAGGTTCATTTCATTCTATTCATACCGCTTCCTCATCGTAGACGAAGAAATCCCCAGCTGGTCACGGTATTTGGCGATCGTCCGGCGCGAGACATCAAAGCCTTTGTCGATGAGCATATTGACGATTTTCTGATCGGACAGCGGTTTTTTCTTATCTTCTTCGTCCACCAGGCGCTGTAATTCATTTTTGATGGCAGTGGAAGAAGCCGCTCCGGAGTCTTCTGGGCTCAGTGTTCTAATGGCGGCACTGAAGAAGTACTTCATTTCATAGATTCCATAGGGGGTCTGCATATACTTACCCTTGACCGCGCGGCTTACCGTCGATTCATGGACTCCCGCTTCATCGGCCACTTCCTTCAGTGTCAGCGGCTGCAGACCGGACGGCCCTTCGAGGAAGAATGATTTCTGCTTTTCGACAATCAATTTACCCACTTTTAGAATCGTCTGTTTCCTCTGCTGCAGGTTTTGAAGTAGCCATTGGAATTCCTGGTCCTTCTCCCTCAGGTAACGTACGGTTTCCTTATCGGGGTGATGCTCGAGGAAATCCTTGTATTCCTCATTATAGATCACCTTGACAGTCGTCCCGTCAAAAAGGGAAACAGAGACTTCATTCCCACCCGATGTTTTCACGACCAATTCAGGGGCGATGTAATGAGAAGGTCCGTCGCTGTATAGTGCTCCGGGACGTGGATTGCACTCCCGGATGAGATCTGCGGCCTTCTGGATGTCCTTCAGGTCGACATCCAAATCCTTCGCAATCCCCTTCCATTTTTTCGCGGCAAAATCATCGAAATGTTCTTCGACGATCGTTCGGGCAAGCTCTGCGGCCTCTCTTCGCTTTAACTGGAGGGAAATGCACTCCTGCAGGGAACGGGCCCCTATGCCGGCAGGCTCCAATTCTTGCAGTCTGTCAATATAGTACTGGAGCTCGCCGGATTTCAGATCATGCCTGGAGAGGAAATCTTCCGTTTCAATATGCAGATATCCGTTCTCATCCAGGCTGTAAAACAGGTCTTTCATGATTTTTAGTTCAATCGATGTAAACGATTTCAAATCCAATTGAAGAAAAAGATGCTCTTCAAGTGTTTTCTTGGAGACTGATAGAAACTCAGTGAAATCGGTCTTGTTTTTTTCATTATTATAATAAGACTCTCCCCGGACGGGAATGTCTGTGATGGGGTCTTCTATTTGTATGAGGGGATTCTCCAATGCCTTTGTTTCGAGGAAAGCATTCAGTTCCAACGTGGAATACTGGAGGATGGTGATGGCCTGCTTTAGCTCTTGGGTCATCTGAAGCTTTAGTTGCTGTTTCTGCCATAATCCTGTGTTCAAATTCATCCTTCTAACCTCCTCCCCTCATTTTACATGAAATCGGGGGTTTCGTTAATGGGAATTGTTTGGTAATAGGGGGGACAAAATAAAAAAGGATATATTTATCAATTCACTAATTAAACCTTTATCTTATTTTCTCATTTTTCCTTTAAGGTAGTATAAGTATATTTCCTCTTAAATGCGACCATAAATTAAATAATAGAAAAATTGATTCAGTACAAGAAATGGAAGGAGAGATTAATATGCAAAAAAACTTAGAATTCACATTTAAAAATCAACCCTTGACCCCCGCTATCTGTGAACCGTTGATAACTGAATGTTTTGCAGGAAGAAAAGTGACTAGAAACGCAATTGTCAAAGAAGTAACTCAAATGCACTTACTAAGAGGCGGTCTTGAATCAGAGGCTATCGATGTACCGCGGACAATAAAAAAAGCTTTAGAGAATTTGAGAAAAAAACAACTCGCCACTAAACATCCTTCTTACTCCTATTGGATCATTTATCCAAAAGAAAATACCAAAACAACACAACAACATAAAAATCAGAATAACTTAGAAAAAGAAAATATTAATAGTAATGAAGATACAATAGTACTGGGGGCTGGTTCTGGATCTGTATACTTATTTTATTTCCCTGAATATAAAAAAGATTCCCTTGAGAAATGGAAATGTAAAATCGGAAAAACCAAAGGGCGGACAAAAGATCGGATTTTTTCTGAAGCAACACGTTTACCTGAGAAGCCAATTATTCCTGTTGAAATAAGGTCAGACAATCCTCTCCTATTAGAAAAAACTATTCATTATATACTAACTTACAGAAATCAAAAAGATAATAATTCTGGTGGTGGAAAAGAGTGGTTTATAACAAACCCGAAGGAATTTATTGAAATTGCACAATCCATTACAAAAGAAATTTATTAATATTTGAGCACTTCATTTAAATGTAACAAAGACAAGTCTATTAACGGTTAAATACGTAAAATAAAAGTCTTTTTATTTTCCACTGCCTATTAGACTCTTTCAGGAACTAACCTATTTAATACTTTGATGCTAACCTCTGCTTTTCTTTCTGCCATGTTTATTCCTCCCATTGCGTGTTATTCGTTGCGTGGTATAAACAATTGAAAAGCACCCAAACAAGGTAAACAAAAAAAGACCTCATGTCCGCTGATAAACTCAACAAACACAAGGTCTTCGTACGCCCTCGGAGGGAATCGAACCCCCATTTTAAGAACCGGAATCTTACGTGCTATCCGTTGCACCACGAGGGCATGTATGTGGACTTGCAAAACTATCGTCCGAAAGTATATTATAATGTACTTTTTTCAGGAATGCAATACGTTTTCTCTGTTTAAAAAAGGAATGGATGGGTATGATGTAGAAAGGATTACATAGTGTAAGAATCACTGATGCGTCAGGTTTGACCTTTATTGACCAACAGTGTATGATTACAGTACAAAGTGAATATGTATTAAATACAAATAAAAAAGTGTACTTTAAGGAGGAACGAAGGATGAACTTAATTCCTACAGTTATTGAACAAACGAACCGCGGCGAACGTGCATATGACATTTATTCCCGTCTTTTGAAAGACCGTGTCATCATGCTTGGAAGCGCCATCGATGATAATGTGGCGAACTCCATTGTAGCACAACTTCTATTCCTGGAGTCTGAAAATCCGGAGAAAGATATCTCCATCTATATCAACTCACCTGGCGGAAGCATCACGGCAGGTATGGCGATCTATGATACGATCCAATACATCAAGCCTGATGTACAAACAATCTGTATCGGTATGGCCGCTTCAATGGGTGCATTCCTTCTTGCAGCAGGTGCTGAAGGCAAGCGACTTGCCCTTCCGAATGCAGAAGTCATGATCCATCAGCCGCTTGGAGGAGCACAAGGTCAGGCGACGGAAATCGAAATCGCTGCGAAGCGCATTCTATTCCTTCGTGAAAAACTGAACCAGATCCTCGCAGACCGCACTGGCCAGCCGCTAGAAGTCATCGCGAAAGATACTGACCGCGACAACTTCATGACTGCCGAGCGCGCGAAGGAATACGGTTTAATCGACCGCATCATCACTCGCAACGATATGAACAATAAATAATACTCTTTTTTGAGAGTCTCCCCCGACGGCTTTGACCGCCGGGGTTTTTGTTTTGGATTGGGAGAGGGTATGAGATTTGGGACGGGCGGGCACCGGATTTTGTCTGCTTATGTCGAAAAATCGTCAGCTCGCACATATAATCAATATTCCGCACTTATATCCGGAATTTCGCACTTATATGAAAAATTCCGCTCTTAAACAGTTCTGCCCATAACATATCCTCTCTATTTTTCTCCCAGGATCATTATCTCAAAACGAAAGCCGGTACTTTGAACAATCACTCACCTTAAATAGCGATAAAATCCTCAAAAAAACCACTACTATAACTTTAAAAAAGCTCTTTACAATCTTCCCATGAAATAAAAATCGGCCCGCCCCTCGATACGTTAATACGTTAACGCGCTCAGGGACGGGCCTTCACTTTATTCCTCTTTAAAAGGTATCAGCACTTCCCCATTCCTCCCGCTTTTCAGGAGCAGATGAAGAATGGTTTTGGACAGTTCACTTGGGTGATAGGGTTTCACAAGGTAATCAACTGCCCCGAGTGTGATGCCTTTTTCTTTTTCATCGAGTGCGGATGAGATGATGATCGGGATGTCGCACAGCTCTTCATTTGCTTTCAGGGCTTCGAGAACGTCCCAGCCCGACATGGTTCCTTCGAGCATGATATCGAGGACGACAGCATCCGGTTTGAACTCAGTTATTTTTTCAATCGCGGCTTCTCCGGATTTCGCATGCTGCACCTGGAATCCGCTTCCGGATAACTCTGCCGTGAGCAGCGATGCGAGGTTGATGTCATCCTCTATGACCGTGATCGACATGCCATCGCCGCTTGATTCTTCCTCCTTGAAGGTCTGGAGTGTCACCATCGGGAGGCAGACCGTGAACGTACTTCCCTTCCCTATTTCAGAAGCTACCCTGATACTGCCGTCATGATTCTCGATGATTTCCTTTACGATTGTAAGACCCAGCCCTGTGCCGCCGATCCTTCTGCGGTCTGAATTGTCGACCCGATAGAATTTCGTGAACAGCTTAGGGAAGGCATCATCCGGGATGCCGAGTCCTTCATCTATGATATTGATGAACACCATATCCTGTTTTTCATAAACCCGGGTGGTGATGGTTCCGCCGTCGGGTGAATATTTGATGGCATTGCTGATCAGGTTCGTGAACGCCTGTGATAATTTATCTTTATCGCCGAGGACCATCGTACAATCCGTGTCTTTCTCAATGGTGAATGTATGATGGGGCGCATTGACTTTCTGGGTGTTGATGACATGCTGGATGATCGGGACGATGTCCTCGTACCGTTTATCAAAGGTCTGCCTGCCGGACTCCATCCGCTGGACATCAAGAAAATCATTGATCAGCGACGTCAATCGTTTGGCTTCCTGATAAATGGTGGTCAGATACTTCTTCGTTCTTTCCGGCTTCAAGTCTTTCGTCAGCATCAATTCGGTGAAGCCGAGTACACTCGAAAGCGGAGTTCGCAGTTCATGGCTGACCGTCGAGACGAATTCCGATTTCATCTGATCGACTTCGAATTCCTTTGTGATGTCCCGGTGGACGAAGATCGTGCCCACTTTCTCATCACCACGGTAGAGAGACTCCGAGTACACCTGATAGACGGTTCTGCCGTCTTCGAGATGGTACGTATGGAGATGCCTGCCGGCTTTTTCCGATTCTATGACCATCTCATAATACCGGTTAAGCATTTTAGGATCTTCAACCCGGCTTGCAAGCGCCTGTTTCCATTCTTGATAAGGTGCCTGCTGCAGGGCACACAGCTCCCCTTGGATGATTTTCGCCAGTTTCGTATTCATCAGCATGCTGTTCCCGTCGTTATCGACCAGCTGGATGCCTTCCTGGATGTTATTCAGTATATCCTGGTTCATATGGCGGTCTTTTTCCGACTCTTCAAACAGGTTGATCTTTTGAAGGGAGATGGAAATCTGCTTGCTGAGACTCTTGTATTCTTTCAGTTCCTCCGGATTGAAATCCTGGCCGAAGCGGCTGAAGACCATGATGGCTTCCACCTCTTTGCTCAGCGATAATATCGGGATGAAAAGATCATAAGAATACATCGTTTCAAGATGATAGCTCTTCTCCGCCTCCACAAGCCCACGTTTAACCGAAAAAGCTTTCTTCTGTTGAACTAAACGCTGATGAAGTCCGTTATCCATATAGTTGATGAACTGCTCCACTCCCTTTTCGGAAATCCCGCATGATGCACGCGACTTCTTCTCATCAAGGAGGACAATCATTCCGCGCGAGGCGTCCATGACCCCGCACATCGTGTCTACGATGCTATCCAGCACTTCCTGTTTGTTGAGGGAATAAGAAATCCCGTTGATGAATTCATTGCGCCGCTCGAGCTGCTGTTCGCGAAGTTTGGCAACCGTAAGCAGATGCTCAAGCTTCGACTGCTGTGATTCAAGTTCATCCTGCTGGGCGACAAGCTCCTCATTCTGGGCGAGCAAATCCTCTTCCTTCAATTGAATCCGGTGGATCATTTTTTCAAATGCCCGAGACACCTTCCCGATTTCATCTTTCCGATTGTTTTCAAAAGACCAGCTCTGATACGTTTCATCTTCGGCAATCTGCTCGGCTGCGGTTGCGACCTGATTGAGCGGGCTGCCGATTTGTTTTGCCAGCATTCTCATGATTCTCATCAACACCAGGAGCATAAGGAAAATGAACAGGACAAAGGCCCCCTGGCTGAGGGATTGCTTACGTTTCACCTCTTCATATGCCTCATCACTCTTTTGCTCGATTGAATCCTTATAGTCGTTCATCTGATTTTGAAAAGTGTCAACAGTGGCAGTTCCTCCGTCTGCAGATGCTTTTTTTACCGCTTCGAAGTCTCCGTTGTCGTAATTTGTAATGGCATTCGCGACGATTTGGTTAAAATAGTATGCAGAAAATTCTTCTACATCCTTGATGAACGATTGATCCTCTGGTTCGATCGCAAGCATCCTGAATTTCTCGATGGTATTTTCGATCACGATTTCCTGACGGTAAATGCTTTCCTTCAGCTCCAGCCTTCCAAATGCAACGTAGCCCCTGGCATCAAAGAAGGCTTTGCTGAATGCCCTGTTCAGCTGTTCAGCCACTGCTTCTTTCTCATTGAGCTTTTCTCGTTCCGCTTGATATTCATCCGTAATGTATTGATTGTAGAGAAACAAACAGGCAGCCCCGATCAGGAAAATAAAGATGAAGCTGGTCATCACACCGATGAATTGATTGCGCAGGCTTGTTTGGAAAAACCCCCTAATTCTCTTCATTCAAGATTTCCTCGATCCGCTGGACAAGTTCCATTGGGCTGTATGGTTTCGCAATGAAGTAGTCGGCACCTGATTTCAGCACCCGTTCCTTATCCGCCTGCTGGCTTTTGGCCGAAACCATCATGATTTTCACGTCTTGTTTCTCCGGTGTGTTCCTTACCTTTTCGATGACTTCAAGCCCTGTAAATAAAGGCATCATATAATCGAGGAGGATCAGGTCATAGTCATGTTCCATAATGCTTGAGACGGCTTCCCTGCCGTCCGCCGCTTCATGAAGTTCGTGACCCTCATCCTCCAGGGTATCAACCACCAGCATTCTAAGTACTTCTTCATCTTCCGCCACTAAAATTTTGGCCACCTTTTATTCCTCCCCTTTTTCGAAAGCTTTCTTCATTTCAAAATAGGACTCTTTCAGCCTCTCATGATAAGAAGGCTCGTTCCATGTTTCCCAAGAGTAATGATAAAATCCGGCAGGTTCCAAATTGTTTGATTTTACTTCCGGATAAGAAAATTCAGATCCTCTATCCGATTCATACAGCCCTATGTTGATGCCGTCAATCGCTTGTCCTGCCTCCAGACCATTTTCCCAGACATCCCCCATCGCTTCTTTCTGGCTCGGATCCTTTATATTCAAGAGCTGCCATGGAATCCTGATTTCATAACGGTCCTTTGAAGGGCTGACACTGATATCAGTAAGAGAGTCATAGTCCGGATCTTCAGGATTGGCCGTCCCGAATGCCAGTTCACCCGTTTCATAGGAGTCAAACGGAAGCACCTTTCCGCCTATGTTCAGTTCCTTGTTCAGCGTAAGTCTGATCCCGTGATACGTTCCATTATCCTTCTGATCCGCATATTTTTCGCGCGGGATCATGCCGAGGACTTCACCGTAATGGTAATGAAACGTATCATAATAGCTGTCCACAAGCAGGCGGGCTTTTTTCCCGCCTTCGATATGCAGGGCAAAATCCACGCCGGAAGTGTTCACCCCCGACACCCCAGGAAGGGAAGACTGTCCCTGTCCGTCCAGGGTATCAAATAGAACGTAGGTGTCTGTTTCGTCCGTGATACGCTCCGTATCAACCCTCACATAGAGGTAGCGTTCATCACTGGTTACATACATCGCACGGCTGCCGGTTGAAAAGGCAGGCTGAATCCCCTTCAGCTCCCAGTCCTCGGGACGGCCGTCCACTTTGATCATCGAAGCCCTGTCCGGTCCGGGATCGAAACTCAGGAGCCCGAACTGCTGCTCGTTCGTCTGGGCATTCGACCAGTAAGGACGCCTGTCGGGGTTGTCGTAGTCCATCGTGTTCCACGTCCGCTTGAACCATTCATCCTGCCATGCAAAGACGAGTCCGCCGGCCGCTCCTTCTTCGACGATATCGTCGAACAGGCGGCTGTTGATCTCTCCCTGTTCCTTTTCAGAATGATGGCCCTGGTCCAGTCCCTGGACATTGCGGTGCGTGAGTCCCCTTGAACCCGGCACCCCGAATTCTGCCACCAAAAGCGGCATCGAATGGGCCTTTTTCATATCATTCAGATAGCCGGCGTAGTTATTCTTCTCACCGCGGTGATCCACGTAGTTCACGTATTCGGGCTCATAATTCAGGAAGTCCGGATAGTAAGGGTAAATATGATAAGAGGCAAATAAGCCTGTGTGCAAGCTGCCGGTCCCCTTCATCACGTTCGGATCCACCGACACCATGTCTTCCGTTTCGGATGGTTCGCTTGGATGGTGAAGCAAGTCTGTCGTCACCCAGTTCGTGAAGCTGACCGGGCGCTGCCACTTATACATCTCCGTTTCATAGCCGACCCCTTCGTCCATCATGCCGGCCAGCCATATTTCGAACGGCTCCGCTTTTTCCGTCGTCAAATATTCCCCTTTGAAATCTTCAAGACCCTTATGCTTTTCGTTCGTGGCAAGGACAACACCCGGATCCCACTCCACACCGAAGATCCAGCCAAGCACATAAGGTGAGATATCCTTGTCGTACACACGTACACACCGGATGCGTGCCCTTTTCTTTCCGGTAGCTCTGCATTCCCGTGAACGAGATCGATCGTACGCTTGATTTCTTCGCGGAATTCGTCCGTATTCTCCCTTGCAAAGGCATCATTCGTTTCCAGGAAGATTTCCTCGTTCACCCACACACCATGGAACAGATAAAGGGGTTCTTCCGCCATTTGGTTATATTCGTAAAAAGCTTCATAGAAAGCAGGCGGATGAATCGTGTAGACTCGCAGTGCATTGGCATTCATGGCGCCGATCTGCTTGAACCACCTCAAATATTCTTCTTTCGTGATAGCCGTCTCACCAGGGAATGAACCGGGCTTTGCAATACCCATGTTCACTCCTTTAATGATAAGGTCTTCCCACTTCCCGTCTTTATTGACCTGGATGTAATCGAAACCTGATTTTCCAGCCATTTTTATACCGTTTTCAGATTTGATTTCCGGTTTTTTCGGCTTCACCCGGTCTTTTCCGTTCTCGATGCGATCAAGGATGCTTGTCATCATAGGGACATACGCCTTCCAGTAAAAAGCAGACAAGTTATCCGGGTTTGACGCTTCGGTCCACTTTCTCCACTTTTGAAGTCCGGCCGTTTGATAGAGATCGGGAACATCCGGATGGTCGGCGTAATCGCCGCTGAAATAATAAGTGTCGTAGAGTTTATTTTCACTGTGAACGACTGCCGGGAATGTTTCGGGCAAACTAAGGGCCCTCAGCGTTTCCTTTCCGGTTTCTGATAGGGATAATGTGTAATTGGCCAGCACATATGCCCCTTCGACCGGATTGACGATATCGAACCAGTAGGAGTAAGGCACCTTCAATTTTCCCCCGAGCTGTTTCTCACCTTCTGAAGTCGTGGAAAAGACGACGCCTTCTTTCCCGATGTCACCCTGATCAAGGATGACCAGCTTGTCGTCTTTGCCGACAAGGACATATCCCGGTCCGCTGAAGGTATAGGATTCCCCGTACTGTTCCTTATAGTTTCCACGGACCCACTCAGGGACCTCACTGCCGTCCAATTCTGGGAAGTAGCGGCCGATCCAGCCGGACCATTGCAGGTTGAACAGTGAATAAAAGGACTGCCGGGTTTCTTCCGTCGTCGGATGTGCCATCGAGTTGAATTCTGCAATGAGCGTTTTGCCGTCCTTCACCGCCATTTGCTTCAGTGCATCCACGTCTTCATCGGTCATACCTCCGTATACTTTGGACGAACGCTCCCCCGATACATTTTCGTTATCGAGGTCTTCCTCGTACACACCGTACGTATCCGTCACATAGACAGCGTCATAGTCTTCAAGAGTAGAAGGCAGTTCTTTCACCGAGCCTCCTCCCGCACCAGGAACGAAGCCAGCGTAATCCTCTTCAAGCTTATAAGGATTTCCGTCCGTCTTCGTATATTTCTGCTGATTCAGAATCCACATCAATCCCTTATGTTCCCGGTACGTCGCGTCCGGCACGGTCTTATCGATGATCAGGACCTCAAGCTCCCGATCCTCCTTCAACTGCCAGAGCCAGAATGGTGAGGAGATAACGAGCACGATTCCGAAAATGAACAGCAGGAATCCATAGAGTTTTAGTTTTGTCATTTTGATACTCCTTTTCTGGCCATCTCTCCCCAGCCTGTCTTTCTGCGCAGCACGTCAAGGATCCCTTCACAGCGCCAGAGGACAGTCAATGGGCGGTACCAGAGTGTTTCCGTCAAAGAATAGAAGAACAGGCGGATGATATCGGACGCCTTCGGATACTTCCGGATGGTCCACTCCTCGAGGAGCACGGAAGCCATCGAAAGGATGGAACCATAGAGGACCGACAGCAGGAATAATAGAATCGCAAATTCGAGGTAGACCCCTCCGAAGAAAATGGACAGGAGCATCACCAAATACCCCATCAGCTCCACCACGGGTCCCAGGAATTCAATAATGAGAAAGTAAGGAATCGACACCATTCCGATGGATCCGTATTTCGGATTGAAAATGAGCCGGCGGTGGATCCAGAGGCTTTCAAACAGCCCCCTGTGCCATCTCCTCCGCTGTCTGCGCAGATATTTCAGCGATTCCGGTGCTTCCGTCCAGCTGACAGGATCCGGCACATACACGATTTTCTTATCAGCTTTCTGCTCTTTCACATACCGGTGCAGCCGCACGACAAGCTCCATATCCTCGCCGACTGTATGAGAGTATCCCCCGGCTTCCACGACCCAGCGCTTCGAGAAGACGCCGAACGCCCCGGAAACGATGAGAAGGAGGTTATGACGGCTCAGGCCGATCCTTCCCATCAGGAAGGCCCGCAAATACTCGATCACCTGCATGACGACAATCGGTGACCGTGACAACCCGACCTTGACGATTTCACCGCTTTCGATCTCACAGCCATTGGCGATTCGTATGCTGCCGCCTGAAGCAATGACTTCGCCGTCTGATTCGATGATCGGCTTCATCACCTTCAGGAATGCCGTTCTTTCGAGGACCGAGTCTCCGTCGATCGAACAGAAATAAGGATAGTTGGAGACGTTGATGCCGGCATTCAAGGCATCTGCCTTCCCGCCATTTTCCTTATCGACGACGAGGAGATTTTTATAAATCCTGGATTGATAGACAGCCTTCACCTGCTTTGTATCCAACTGACGACGGATGACCCATTTTATTTTCACCAGTTGAAAAGACTCGATGAGCTTCTCAAGGGAATCATCGGTCGACCCGTCATTGACTATGATGATTTCATATTCCGGGTATTCAATACTGAGCAGGGACCGGACAGTGGCCATGATCCCGACTGATTCATTATAGGCAGGAACCAGGATTGAAACCGGTTTGGTCTGATGCAGATGCAGCAGTTCCTCATAAGGTTCCCTTTCATCCAGCTGATAGGTCTTCCTTAATTGGACGAAGGAGATCAAGAGTAAAAGAGAATAAAAGGATATGACGAGGACCATATAGCCGAGGACCATCCATCCGATGGCCATCAGGACCCCGCCCCATTGTAATGTCAGCTCCATCATACCGATCCCCTTTCGAGCCATTGTTCAGCCATATTCCTTGCGTAGTGATCTTGATTGGAGGCAGCGACCTGTCTTAGTACCTCTTTGCCTGCTTCCAGCCTTAATAAGCTTTTAGCTGCCTGTGACCGGACGTAAAAGGAATGGTCGGACATAAGGTCTTCAAGATACGGGAGGAGTTCATGGCTTCTGATATACTCGCACGCTTTAATGGCCATCAGGCGCTCCTGCCAGGAAGGCGACAGAAGATGTTTTATCAGAGCTGAAGGCGCAAGGAAATACTCCATTTCCACCATTGCTTTCAAGGCGCGGATACGGATTTCCTCCGCTGGATCATCCAGGAGATTTTCGAGGAACAGGCTGTCCCCCTGCCTGCCCCTGACGCCGATTGAATCGACCAGCGCATAGGCCATCTCTGCGGGTAACTGATTAAACATCGCGATGAATCGATCGAGCTGTTCCCCGGTGAAGGATGTAAAGAGCAGGCTGTAATCAAATTCCGTCAACGGATGTTTGGGTCTGGTCATTTTCCCCATGACCGTTTCATCCTCATTCAGAATATAAATCTTAAGGAGCTGAACCTCTTCACTCTTGGTCAATTTTCTTGAATCATATAATCGATCCAACTCTATGAACATATTTTTCATGTTGAATTCCTCGATCCAGTAGAGGGCATTCATTCTCATGCTCCAGCGCCTATGAGTCAAGCGCGATCGGATATAGGTTCCGAAATGGGTCTCTGCAAACCCCCTGATCCGCTCACCGATCTCGTCACCGCCAAGTACCTTGGCAAAGCCGGCCGTCAATTCTATGAATGCTTTTACCTCGAGCGGTGATTGAAGGCTCAGTGCCTCTTCACCGGCTTCATTGTTGAGATACTGGAAAAGGGGCAGACGGTACTCTTCCTTGTACTGCTCCACCTTTGTCCGTCTGTCATTCTCGAGTACCTTCGTTATGACCAGGTAGCCGAACAATAGAAATAAAATGATCAGTGAGCTGACCAGCACGATAGAGAAATAAAAAATCTCGTTAGCAAACACGTTCTTTACCCCATCCTTTTCAAGATTTGCCTCAGGCGCGCTTCCAGCTCAAGCAGTTTAAATGGCTTTGTCATATAATCATCCGCTCCCAATTGGAGAGATCTTGATATATCTTTTTCGCTGCTGCGAGAGGTCAGCATAAGAACTTTATAGCGATCGGCATCATTCCGGCTGCGGAGCCTCTCCAGGACTTCAAGTCCATCCATTTTGGGCATCACCCCGTCCAGGATCACGAGACAAAGGGATTCAAGGTGCCAATCAGATTCCATAAAAGAAGCTCCGTCATTGAAGCTTTGGATATCATACTGAACATCCTGCTCTGACGGCAGTTTGGAAACGATATCCCTCATAACCGTCCGGATGATCGGATCATCATCGACGATCGCAACCTTGATCGTCTTCATATGTTGTATATCGGTGGATTCCGAATCGAGTTTCACACTATTCCTTCCGTTTTCTTTCACTTCATAAAGAGCTTGATCGGCTAATCTGAGCCATTCATCCATCGGCTTGGACGGATCGGTGATTTCAGCGATGCCTGCAGAAAACGTGCAAGTGAATGCGTCAGGTTCATTAAAAATGTGCCTGCTGAATTCCTGGCGGCACCGATCAAGGAAGGTATAGGCATCTTGACCAGTGGTGCTCAGGCAAAGGACGACAAATTCCTCGCCTCCATATCGGACGATGACATCCTGTCCCCTGGTGTTCTTCATTAAAAATGAAGCAAATTCCGTTAACACTTTATCTCCGGCCAAGTGGCCATATTGATCATTCACCTGCTTGAAATGATCGATATCAAGCACCGCAATGGAAGAGGTTTCTTTTCTCCGCTGCCAGATGCTCTTGACCTGGTCATACGCCTGCGTCAGGTATTTACGATTGTACACATGGGTCAATTCATCGATTAATACCAGTTCTTCGATCTGTTTCTTCCGCTCGATCTGCCTTTTTACCCGAACGATGAATTCATCGATATCAAAGGGTTTTGGGATGAAATCATCCGCTCCCAGTTCATAACATTTCATCCTGGTTTCCTTCCGGTCTTCCACACTGACCATGACAGTTGGTATGAACTGCTGCTTCAGTTTTTGTTTAAAGAAGTCAAGCACCTCGAACCCATCCGTTTCATCCATATAAATATCGATGATGGCACAATCCGGCCTTACATCATAAAAGGACATCACGGCTTTTTGCGGGTTGGCGATCGGCACTACATACCATCCGATGTTTTCAAGCTCTTCTTTCATATACATTAGAAAAGAGGTATCATCATCGACCAAAAGGAGGACTGGCTTATCCCCGTCTTTTTCTCGCATTCCAAGGCGTGCATCTGCCTCCCCTTCCTCCAGGTGGTAATACGCCTCAATGATGTCAAACAGCATGGTTCTCCATTCAGCGATGGCCAGCATCCGGTCATCTCTTTCATCCATCGTGTCCATCAGTTTCCTGGCAAGACCT
Organism: Rossellomorea oryzaecorticis; assembly: GCF_045897515.1. NCBI lineage: Bacteria > Bacillati > Bacillota > Bacilli > Caryophanales > Bacillaceae > Rossellomorea > Rossellomorea oryzaecorticis. The sequence continues at coordinate 178,658 of NZ_JBJOSA010000003.1, forward strand.
CCGATGTGATCGAGGCCGAGGGTTGAAGCTGTTCCTGCCAGGGAATGGACAAACCGATAAAGTTCCGTATGGGAAACTTCCGGCTCCGCTTCCCATTTCTCTAATTTCTTTCTGAAGTTATTTAAAAAATGCTTCTGGTATTTTTCCATATCTCATCTTCTGCCTTTTTATTGGAGTACTTTCGGGTGGTGGTCAGTTCACAAGTTTTTACTAGTATACTGCCGTCTTTAATTGTTTAATAGTTTTATTGAAGGTTTGTGCAGTAGGGGTAAGCCAACTGGTTTTCAGTCATGTGCGAATTCCCCTAAAACCTTAATGTAACAAAAAATACCATACACTTCCATGATCTTTTCCCCCTAAAAATGTCAGATTGATGAATCAATATATCCAATCTTCTCCCTTGTCTCGGGACAAGGAGACCTGGGTCCCAGTTGAAAAGTAAGCACAGAAAAAGCCGGCAGCCCCTATTGGGCTGCCGGCTTATCTCATGTGAAGCCGACCCTATCCTTCTTTTCCAACAAACTTCTCAAGCGCCGCGATGGCTTCTTCTTCGTCGCTTCCGTCCGCTGCCAGTGTAATCTCGGAGCCGGTGCTGATCGCGAGGCTCATGAGGCCCATGATGCTTTTGGCGTTCACTTTTTTCCCGTCTTTCTCCAAGAAAATTTCGGATGAGAAGCGGTTTGCTTCCTGGACAAATAGTGCTGCCGGGCGTGCTTGAAGACCCGTTTTCAGTTTGACTTCGACTTGTTTTTCTACCATGATCATTTCTCCCCTTTGTTCGGATTACTTGCTTATTTTCTCACCCGCTCTGATTTTCTCGGCAATTTGATCGATCTTCCGTAAGCGGTGGTTGATTCCGGATTTGCTGATGGTACCGCCTGATACCATTTCCCCCAGTTCTTTCAATGTCACGTCCTGATAGGTTACCCTCAGTTCCGCGATTTCACGCAGTTTGTCAGGAAGGACCCCCAGGCCGACATGCTTTTCAATGAATTTAATGTTCTCTACCTGCCTCAATGCGGCACCGATCGTTTTGTTCAGATTGGCCGTCTCGCAGTTGACAAGGCGGTTCACCGAATTACGCATATCTCGTACGATCCGTACATCCTCAAATCGCAGAAGGGAGTTGTGCGCCCCGACGATGTTGAGGAATTCGGTGATTTTTTCCGCCTCTTTCAAGTAGGTGATGAATCCTTTTTTTCGTTCGAGCGTCTTGCTGTTCAGTCCGAAGGTATTCATCAGTTCTGACAACGCTTCGTTGTGTTCTGAATAAAGAGAAAAGATTTCAAGATGGTAGGAGGATGTTTCGGGGTTGTTCACCGATCCCCCTGCCAGGAATGCCCCTCTTAAATAAGATCTCCTGCAGCATTTCTTCTTGATCAGATCTTCCGAGATATTATGAATGAATGTAAATCCTTCGCCGAGTATTTTCAGGTCTTCAAGGATTTTCTTAGTATCTTCTTTGATCCGGACGATGTAGACGTTGTTCTTCTTGAGACGCATCTTCTTCCGCACCAGAAGTTCCACCGGGGTGTCGTATCCCTTTTTTATCAATGTGTAGATCCTTCTGGCGATTGCGGCGTTCTCAGTCTGGATATTGACGACCAGCGTCTGATTCGAGAAGGAAAGTGAGCCGTTCATCCGGATGAGAGCGGATAATTCAGCATTGGCACAGCAGTCCTTGACCTCGATGTTAGTTAATTCTTTCTTTGTTTCTGACGCAAACGACATCCCCATCACCTCCTAGCAAACGCTTGCACAAGCTACTGTAACAGAAATTTTCTTCTGTCATTATTTGGATTCCATATAGGAATGAATGATTTTCGCTACTGATTCTGTATTGTGGCGTACCAGTCCATTATTATATGACAGGATGTCCTGTGCAAGAACCTCCATCCCCATCGAGTTCAACCGTTCGATATCGAAATGGACGGGACTCGCCTGCTCCTTGTCATAGCGTGCCTGGACTTCACCCGGCACCTGTTTGTTATTAACGAGGATCGCATCGATGCATGAAGAGTCCAAATGCTTTGAAAGAGCTTCTACATGATCGCTTGCCGTGTATCCCAATGTTTCACCCATCTGGGTCATGATGTTGCATATATACAGCTTCTTGGCTTTTGAGCGGCAGACTGCTTCGCCGATCCCCGGCACGAGCAGATTCGGTATGATGCTTGTATAAAGACTGCCCGGTCCCATGACGATCAGATCCGCTTCCGCGATGACCCTCAGCGTTTCAGCAAGCGGCTTGATGTTGTCAGGTTTTAAAAAGACGCGCTTGATCTTTTTGCCCGCCTTCGGGATCGCCGATTCACCCGTCACGATGGTGCCGTCTTCCATCTCGGCATTCAGGATGACGCTTTGATTGGCGGAAGGCAGCACTTTGCCTTTTACATTCAGGACCCTGCTCATCTCCTGGATGGCGTGGACAAAATCACCCGTGATCGAAGCCAGTGCGGCAATGATCAGGTTTCCAAGGGCATGCCCCGAGAGCTCATTCTCTGTTTCAAATCGATGCTGGAACATCTGCTCCACGAGGGGTTCGACCTCTGAAAGTGCCGCAAGCACATTCCGGATGTCGCCCGGCGGAGGGATGTCAAGTGAATCCCGCAGCCTTCCCGAACTGCCGCCGTCATCCGCCACGGTCACAATCGCAGAGAGATCGAGCGGGTGGCGTTTCAGTCCGCGCAGGAGCACGGGGAGACCCGTCCCCCCTCCGATGACGACAACCTTTGGCAATGTGGTCATGGTGTCTGAACAGCCTTTCTTTTTTCGATATCTCGATGAGAGATTTTCGTATGATAATCCTCTTCGAAATGATGCCCGATGTATTCCGCGAGTGCCACGGAACGATGCTGGCCGCCCGTGCAGCCGATCGCCACGACAAGCTGGCTCTTCCCTTCTCGTTTGTAGTGAGGAAGCATGAAGGAAAGCAAATCGGTTACTTTATCAAGGAACTTGTGGGTTTCATTCCATTTCAGCACATAGGTTGAAACCTCTTGATCCAGCCCGGTTTTCGGACGCATGTGGTCGATATAGTGCGGATTCGGCAGGAATCTCACATCGAATACAAGATCGGCATCAATCGGAAGTCCGTGCTTGAAGCCGAATGAAATCACGTTGACCGTGAAAATCGATTTCTTGTTCACCGAAAACTCGGTCAGGATCTTCTCGCGCAATTCCCTCGGCTTCATTTTCGACGTCGTATAAATCAGCTGTGCACGGCCTTTTAATTCTTCGAGCAGCTCGCGTTCCTGCTTGATCCCTTCAAGGGGTAGACCTGACGGGGCAAGCGGATGGGAGCGGCGAGTTTCCTTGTAACGTCTCACGAGGGCTGAATCATCCGCATCCAGATACAGGATCTGCGGCGTCACCCAGGAGGTTTCCGCCAGCTCATCCAGCGCCTTGAAGAGATGGTCGAAAAATTCGCGTCCGCGAAGATCCATCACAAGTGCGACCTTATTCATTTTATTACCGGACTCTTTCATGAGTTCGAGGAACTTAGGCAGAAGAGTCGGCGGCAAATTATCTACGCAGAAAAAACCTAAATCTTCGAAGCTTTGGATGGCGACCGTTTTACCGGCTCCGCTCATCCCGGTGATGATCACTAATTGTACGTCATTCGTAGAACCTGTACTCATACTCTTCCCCCGCTTTATTTTAAAATTTGTGTTTCGCTTCTAAATACCGCAGTTGATTTCCGTGGAAGACTTCGCTTTCCGCGGGTAGCCCGTGAGCCTCCTGTTAGGAGAGTCTATTGTCTAGCTGCAGGGCTTAGAGGCACATGTCATAAGCCAAACCGACCGAGAAGGCAAAGAACGCCTTCCAGGTCGATTCGTCTTATGCCACACGCCTCTGGGCAAAGCCCTTCCGCTTTTCTGATAGGAGTCTTCATCTTCCACTCCAATCAACTGCTGGAACCGCCCAAGATCAAATCACATGTACATATTCTTTTATTTTATCAACTCGGATCCAAGCGGTATGAAAGCAGCTTGAAATCCGGTGTGTACGTGAACGTTCCGTAGATGGTTTTCTTTCCGTGCAGCAGGTAGTCGAGGATATGGTAATCCCCTTCGGCCATCGGCAGGTCCTTGATGTCTTCGAACTTATGCCATTTGATCTTGCCTTCCTCTGATTCCTGAAGGTTCACGCCGTCTGCTTCGGTTGCAAAAAAGGAAAACATCATCCATTCTGAGACGACTTTTTCGCCGTCTTTGATGATAAAGGTGAACACACCTTTCAAATCCGGATTTTTTAAATAGATCCCTGTCTCTTCGCGGTACTCGCGTATGACGGCATCGCGGATCGACTCGCCCGGCTCCATTTTGCCTCCGGGTGCCACCCACCAATTGCGGCGGGGTTTTTGGAGAAGGAGTACTTTGTCTCCATCCAGATATAAGCAATTTGTGACACGCTGCACATCCTTCACCTCTAGTCTGGTTCATTTGGACATTTTCCGTCCTTTTTCATTCCTTTTATTATACTATGATTGCGGACAGGCTACAATGTCTCAGCCTGTGTTGGAGGAAAGGAAGTTCCATTTGGAGGCTCATTCAGGAAAAAATGTCGATTTCTTTATAAAAATATAGGGACAAGCTTCCGCAAATTTCGAGTGATACAGCTATAGTTGAACCACTATAACAGGAAAAAACGGCAAAAAAAATAGACACAGGCGAGTCCTGTGTCGTCAAAGGGATTTATTACTTAAAAAGGGGGTCAATTTCTTACTTTCTATAATACCCGATAATTGTTTCATTCATGTTACAACAGATTTAAAACGGTATTACGGAATTGTTAATTTTGACGAATTTTTATTAAACAAGCGTCGATTTTTGTGAGAATTTGTATAACTTTTGATGAATGAACATTCATTTTTCTGGATGTTTATTCTTAGAAGTCATACTTCTTCATGATTTGATCTGCCATGAGTTCATATCCTTTTCCATTTGGATGGAGGGAATCATGGAAGTATTTCTTCTTATTTTTACCCTTGAATAAAGGATTTGAAGAAACATATTTCACTTTACCATGATTCTTCACTTCTTTCACGATTGTCTGGTTCCACTCATCCACATATGCTTCGATTTTATCACTGTCCCTGTCCGGGTATGGGTTATAGAGCCCGATTACAAGGATCTCTGCATCTTCATTCGTTTTTTCAAGCGTATCAAGAATGAAATTCAAGTTATCCACATATTCTTTCTTCGCTTCCATGATCTTATCATGATGCAGCGGGACCAGTTTGCCTCCGTTGCTTTTGATGAGATCATTCGTCCCGATGTTGACGATGAAGACATCCGCTTCCGTCAGGTCTTCGCTCACGCTCGGTTTCATCATCTGCTTTTGAAGGCCGGATGACTTCTGACCGGGAATCCCGAGGTTCTGGAATGTGTAAAGTTCGTCCGTCTCCTTCTCATTCACTTTTTCTTCGAGGCGGCCGATATAGCCTGTATCTTTGTCATCCCCGTAACCGTACGTCAGGGAATCACCGAGGGCAATGACTCGTTTCTTCGATTCCGATTTGCTTTCATCGGCAAAATAACTGAAATAAATAATTGGAACTAGTGCAATTACGATAATGGGTATGATGATTTTCCATTTTGACATTGATAATCCTACCTTCCTGATCTTGGCTGCTTTTACATGATGAAGTTATTCCCGATTACAGTGGGAAGTAACCTGTATATTTTTGGTATCGCCAAGTTCAGGAGATGGTCGTTCTTTTTTCACACAACAAAAAAGACAAACTCTCCCCCATTTGAGTCTGTCTTTTTAGAAGGCCGATCAGTTTTTCTGGATACCGAACCGTGCGTTTATCTGGCCCTTGATCATTTTCTGCTTCGCTTCTTTTCTCTCTTTTTTAGTCAGCTCGTACTTGATTTCCTTGGTCGTGACACCTTCTTCTCTATGGTCCGCAATTTCCATCAATCGCTCTACGTCGTTGAAAGAGTATTTCCGGTAACCCCGGTTGGTCCGTTCCGGGTAGATGAGATTCTTTTCCTCGTAATACCTGATCTTTCTCTCTGTCAGGCCTGTCAATTCACTGACGACACCGATTGAAATCACTTTTTTGTCCTTATAGGAAGATTCCTGTCCCACACTACCCTCCCCCTCTTACCCCTATTATACATGGGCGGGCGGCGGACCCCGACATATATGTCAGAAAGTCTGACAAAGTTTTCTTCCGTTGGCAGGAAACCTGACAAAGTTGCGGAACCCCGGCGCGGAAGGCTTTACAATACAATCAAAAGGAGTGAATGTCATGCCATTTTTAAGAGAAGCCGTCCAAAAGCAGCGCGAGCATTTTATTCGTCTTCTGGTGAAGAATGGGATTGCAGAAGGACCGGATGTAGAAAAATGGACGCTCACTGAACTTGTGGCTTTGTATGATAAATATCTTAGGAAATCTTGATTGGAGCAGGGAAAGCCGGCAGTTGCATGGCTTGAGCCATTTCCTGCTGAAGCCGATTTTTTGCGAAAAGCTCTTTTCGCATACTTTGTTTCTTGTCATACAAGAAAATACCGGAAATTGGGTATTTTCTGATATCTGTCCACCTGCCGCTTAAACTTGAATTCGAAAAGAGCACGTCCCAAAGTAACATTCAGGCTACTAGCCAATTTACGAAAAGCAGCAATTTTTTAGAAAACAACCTTGCAAAAAAAGCCCTGGGATCCGAGTCCCGGGGCTTCATCCATTAACCGTTTTTGACTTTTTCTTTCAATTCTTCTACATAATGCTGAGCCGCCTGTGCAGCGATGCTTCCATCACCGGTAGCCGTAACGATTTGGCGCAGTTCTTTTTCACGTACGTCGCCCGCTGCAAAGATGCCAGGGACCTTCGTTTCCATTTGTTCGTTGGTCACGATGTAGCCCATGTCGTTTGTGATTCCAAGGTTTTGGAACGGCTTCGTCAGAGGAATCATTCCGATGTAAATGAAGACACCATCCGCCTGGAATTCTGTTTCTTCGCCGTTGTCAGTCGAAACGAGCGTCACGCTGCCGACTTTACCGTCTTTTTCGTTAATTTCCTTGACCGTGTGATTCCAGATGAAGTCGACTTTTTCATTATCGAATGCACGCTGCTGAAGGATCTTCTGTGCGCGCAGCTCGCCGCGGCGGTGAACGATCGTCACCTTGTTCGCGAAACGGGTAAGGTAGACGCCTTCTTCAACGGCAGAATCCCCGCCGCCTACGACGACTAGATCTTTTCCTTTGAAGAAAGCACCGTCACATACGGCACAGTAGGATACACCGCGTCCGCCGAGTTCTTTTTCGCCAGGGACGCCGATCTTCTTGTATTCGGCACCGGTCGAAAGGATGATGGCACGTGCTTTGTATTCCTTCGATCCCGCTTTGACAAGCTTGTAATCGCCCTCGTCGACGATTTCCTTGATGTCTCCGTATGCGTATTCCGCACCGAATTTCTTCGCGTGATCAAACATTTTATTCGACAGGTCCGGACCAAGGATATGGTCGAAACCAGGATAGTTTTCCACTTCTTCCGTGTTGGCCATCTGGCCGCCCGGCACGCCTCTTTCAAGCATAAGCGTTGAAAGGCTTGCACGGGATGTATAAACAGCCGCTGTCATACCGGCAGGACCGGCACCGGCTATGATCACATCATAAATTTTTTCTTCAGACATACTGATATTCTCCTTCCGCAAACGTTCTTGTAAGCATGCTTTATCGTATTCCCCATATAGTATTTACTTGCTATCATTATCCTATAAAAATCAGGGTTGTATCGTCCAAAAATATGCTCATGGAAGGTAGTTTTCCACGACGGTGATGTATTTAGTCAGCGTACTCACAGAAACACTGTAGCTGTCGCACACCTGCTTCTTCGTCACCTTCTCATTTCTGAGGCGGTTCCACACATAATAGGCAGCCGCCGCGAACGCTTTTGTATTCTTGAATGTCTCGCGCTCTTTAAGACCGCGGTAGGCAACCGTGAACCACGTAAGGAACAGGCCAGAATCCACACTCGAAATCGGGTGGTTGGATTCATAGAGGTGCAGCGCGACCTCATGCATATTCTTGATTTCCTGATTCACTTTTATCGAGCTGTTGACATTTCTGTTCAATACGTGGGCGAGGTATACCTTTTCCACAATCGACAGCTCCTCGACGTCGCAGAAATCGGCATGTGTCAGCACGGATTTCTGGTGCTCCGAAACGGATGTGAGGAACAAGCCGAACAGCTTCTCTTCTGTATACTCACTTTGCAGCTTCTTCAGAATAGACGTCACGTGATTCTCGAAGCCCGCCGGACGATCTTCATTCCAAGGCTCGCTGCCCTCTTTTTCAGGATTGATCTCGACGACTTTCTTCCACGCATTGCGCGCCGTCTGAATGCGGCCGGTTTCATAAGCCGAATGGGCAAGCCAGTAATAATAGCTCGCATCCCCTTCAAAACCAATCTTCTGCAGCGACTTCAGCCATTCAAAGGCTTTTTCGGAATGTCCGATCAGTGCGAACGTAGCCCCAAGCTTGAATCTGTGCTCATGAAGGAGCGGGCGGACTTTTTCAAGACCCGTAATCAGCTCATCCAGTTCATCCTGTCTCTTTTGATAGTAATAAAACACAGCCGTGTTGCAGAGTGCATGCAGATTCCCCGGATTCTTCTCCAGCACCTCTTCAAGCGTGGCAGAAGCTTCTTCCACCTCACCGAGATAAAAATAGGCCAGGGCCAGATTGTTGTAGGCTGACCAGAATTCCGGGTATTCTTCGATCACTTTTTTCAATGTATCAACAGCCTTCTGGAAATGGCCGGACTCAAGCAGGTCCTTCGCCTTCTCCTGCTGGACGATCAGATCATCGTGCTCGTAAAGATCTTCCACCGTAAGATCCGAATCAAGCTCGAGCAGTTCGAGAAGATCTTCGGCATCCTCAACGAATTCGCCGTGCTCCGCTTTATCCATGTAGATGCTCACATGATCATACGCTTCCTTGAACAAACCGAGATGCGCGTAGTTGTTGGCGAGGAAGTAATGACACTCCACCATATATGGATCCAGGTTCTTCAGGATCTCATGCAGCAATTCATTCGCACGCTTGAACTCTCCAAGCTCTGTATACACAATCGACAATTGACACGCAATCATCGGTTCAAGCGGTTCCAGTTGAAACGCTCTATTAAAATATTTTAACGACCGCTTTAGCTCGCGGCGCTGATAAGCTTTCATTCCCTTGTTGTAGTAATACTCACCAGTAGGGACAAAAGACAATACCTTGGCTTGCTCACTTATTAGTTTTGACCCTTTTCTCATCAAAGTCCTCCGAAACGTTCATAGTATATCCAGGCTCTTTCCTGCAAGACTTTCAGCGGGGCCGGCCGGCTGGGAGTTCCGTTCGTTTGCTGGGGCCGCTTAGTAGTACCTTTGCGGATAGAGCACGATTATTTAAAGTATTAATCCTATAACTAAGATAGTATAACACACAACAAAGTTGGACTAAACTACCATATTTTGAGGGGATGGGAGTTTGGTATGGGGGTGGCGGTGTGGATTGAGGTTTGTCCGGATGCGCTCCGGGTGGAGATTTTTCGACATGAAGGGCGCAATTTTTTTTATGAGAGGGTGAATTAATTGGTTGAAGGGCAGAATCGGGCCGCGGAAGGGTGTAATTGTTTTAGGGAAGGGTAGAATTGTTTGGATGAAGGGCAGAATTAGTAAATAAGATAGTAAGTTGACACGGGAATCATGCCTGCTGCCAGTGGGGGTTTGCGCAATTACTGCGATTCTGGCGCAATAATTGTGAAAGTGGCGCAATTATGATGAAACAGGCGCAATAATTTGGAAAGTTGCGCGATTATCTGGATTCCGGCGCAATTATTTAATTGTGGCCATACCCCAATCATTAACTCAATCTATTGATACGCACTCTTCACGAAAGGATCCAGCCCAGCCTGATTTCCAAACCGAAATCTTGTCTTTTTTTAAAAAACAAACAAAAAGGGACGGGCCTTTAACCAACTAAAGGCCCGTCTCTCCATCTATCAACATCACTTATTATGACGCTCCACCAGCACACCGAGGACTTCCTCAAGCGGCAGTTCCTGTTCGCGCAGCAGTACGAGTACGTGGTAGAACAGGTCGGCGACTTCCCATTTCAGTTCTTCGGCATCTCTGTTTTTTGCGGCGATGATGACTTCGGACGCTTCTTCGCCGACTTTTTTAAGGATTTTGTCGACTCCCTCTTCAAAAAGATAAGTCGTATAGGCGCCTTTCGGACGCTGTTTCTCGCGGTCGGCGATCAGCTTTTCCAGGGTCAGGAGGATGTTTTCCTTTGAAGGGGACGCATGATCCGTACTTGCACCCGGCTCCTCGCCGAACACCTTCTCATGAAAACAGCTCTCCTCCCCCTTATGGCACGCCGGTCCTTTTTTATCGACAAGGACAAGCAGCGCGTCTTTGTCGCAGTCCCACACGATGCTTTTCACCGTCTGCGTGTTACCGCTTGTCCCGCCTTTATGCCAGAGTTCCTGGCGGGAGCGTGAGTAGAACCAGGTTTCCCCCGTTTCAAGGGTACGCGCCAGGGATGTTTCGTTCATGTAGGCAAGGGTCAGGACTTCCTTCGTTTCAGCATCCTGTACGATTGCCGGCACGAGTCCTTTTTCGTCGTATTTCACGTCACTTATCCAATCGTTGTTCGTCATCGTACATGCACCTCCTGCTCTTTCAAATAGCTCTTTACTTCTTCGACACTTGTTTCTTTATAGTGGAAAATTGACGCTGCGAGGGCGGCATCTGCTTTTCCATCGATGAATACTTCTTTAAAATGTTCTGCGTTGCCGGCTCCGCCAGAAGCAATCACCGGTATCGAGACAGCTTCGCTTACCGCGCGGGTCAACGCAACATTGAAGCCTTTTTTCTCACCGTCGCTGTCCATCGATGTCAGCAGGATCTCGCCTGCTCCCAGTTCTTCAACCTGCTTGGCCCATTCGACTGCATCGAGGTCTCGGAGCTTCCGGCCGCCGTGTGTGTAGACCTTCCAGCCGCCGCTTTCTTCATCGTACTTCGCGTCAATCGCAACAACGATGCACTGTGAGCCGAAATACTGCGCGCCTTCGCGCACAAGTTCGGGACGCAGGACGGCTGCCGTGTTCAGGGAAACCTTGTCGGCCCCGGCTCTTAGGATGGCTTTCATATCTTCGACGGCATTGATCCCGCCGCCGACCGTGAACGGGATGGCGAGTTCCGCCGCTACATGGCGCACGACCTCGACCATCGTTTTCCGGCCTTCATGGGAGGCTGATATATCTAAAAAAACAAGCTCGTCCGCGCCTTGTTCATCGTACACTTTTGCCAGTTCGACGGGATCTCCGGCATCTCTAAGTTCAACAAATTGAACACCTTTTACGACGCGGCCGTCTTTTACATCGAGGCAGGGGATGATCCGTTTTGTCAGCATGATCCCTTCACCTCTTCCAGCGCCTCGGTAACGGTGAACTTTCCGGTATAAAGGGACTTGCCGCAAATCGCACCGGACACTCCCTGATCACAGTATTTTTTCAGGGCAGCGAGATCTTCCAACGAACTCACGCCGCCGGATGCGATTACCGATTTGCCCGTTTCCCTGGCGAGTTCGGCTACCGCTTCGATGTTCGGTCCGGAAAGCATGCCGTCCGTTGCGATGTCGGTGAAAATGAATGTCTCCGCACCGGCTTCAGCCAGTTCTTTTCCGAGGTCGACCGCTTTAAGGGAAGACGTTTCGATCCAGCCGTGCGTCGCGACATAGCCATCTTTGGCGTCCAGTCCGATGACGATCTTTTCGCCGCCGTACTTAGCAAGCCATTCCTTCACAAGCCCTGTGTTCGACACGGCAATGCTGCCGATGATCACGCGGTCCACGCCGCGGTCCAGATAATGTTCGATGTCTTTCGCGGAACGGATCCCGCCGCCGATCTGAACTTTCGCGTCAAGCTTTTCGGCCACAGAGAGGACGTATTCATCATTGATGCGGGAACCTTGCTTGGCTCCGTCGAGGTCGACCATGTGGATCCACTCCGCACCTTCATCCGCGAATTTTTTTGCCATATCGAAAGGAGAATCGCCGTATACCGTCTCCTGATTGTAATCGCCCTGGATCAACCGTACACATTTTCCGCCGCGCATATCGATCGCGGGATAGATTGTAAAACTCATGATACTGCCTCCGATTCTTTCACTTTCCGTGTGAAGTTTTCCAGCAGCTGCATGCCAAGCTGCCCGCTTTTCTCAGGATGGAACTGCATGCCGTATATGTTTGCCCTGCTGACCACCGCCGGGATTTCAACCCCTGCATAGTCCGCCGTCGCTGTCAGGACCTCGTCGGAACCCTCTACATAATAGGAATGGACAAAGTAAACGTAGCCTTCCTCCAAGCCTTGAAGAAGGGCAGAGTCTTTTTTAAACGATAGATGATTCCAGCCCATATGGGGGACCTTGTATTCGTTCCCTTCCGAGTCCTTTTTCGGGATATGGACGACTTCCCCGGGAAGCAGTGCGAGCCCCGGTGTGCTGCCGTTCTCTTCACTTTTTTCAAAAAGAAGCTGCATGCCGAGGCAGATGCCGAGCAGTGGCTTTCCGCTTACGGCAAAGGACAGGATCGTTTCTTTCAGATGCGTCGACTCAAGGAGATTCATCGCATCCTTATATGCGCCGACCCCCGGCAGGATCAGACCGTCCGCCGCCAGCAGCTTCTCGCGGTCGTCGCTGATAAAATAAGGGACGTTCAGCCGCTCGAGCGCTTTGCTGACTGAAAACAGATTTCCCATTCCGTAATCTGCGATGCCGATCATGATCTACAACATCCCCTTCGTGGAAGGAATCCCTTTGACCCGCGGATCGATGGTGGTCGCTTCATCGAGTGCACGGCCGAGTGCCTTGAAGATTGCCTCGATGATGTGGTGCGTGTTGTGTCCGTAGTGAACGATGACGTGCAGGTTCATCCTTGCTTCAAGCGCCAGCTTCCAGAGGAATTCGTGGACGTTTTCCGTATCGAATGTCCCGACCTTCTGGCTCGGAAGCTCTGCCCTGAATTCAAGATGCGGACGGTTGCTGAGGTCGACGACGACGGTTGCGAGCGCCTCATCCATCGGCACCATCGCAGAACCGTATCGCTTGATGCCTTTTTTGTCGCCAAGTGCCTTCACGAGTGCCTGTCCAAGGCAGATTCCGATATCCTCGGTCGTATGGTGGTCATCCACCTCCGTGTCGCCTTTCGCATCGATTTTACAGTCGAACTGTCCATGCTTTGTGAACAGGTCGAGCATATGACTCATGAACGGAACACCCGTCTCAATCTCCGAATTTCCTTCCCCGTCAATCCCGAAACTCAAACGAATATCCGTTTCATTCGTCTTCCTCACAATCTCCGCTCTTCTTTCCATCGCTGCTTCACTCCTTTAATGTACAGAGGGACGGGCGTTTAACGTACTAAAGCGTCAGCCCCTCTTATTGAATCGTATCTCGACTGCACGTGCGTGGGCTTCGAGTCCTTCGAGCCTTGCAAATGCCGCTATTTTATCTCCATTCTCCCTCAGCGCTTTTTCGCTGTAGGAGATGATGCTTGATTTTTTCATGAATTCATCCACGTTCAGGGGACTTGAGAATCGTGCCGTCCCGTTCGTCGGCAGGACGTGATTCGGCCCTGCAAAATAATCTCCGACCGGCTCCGAGCTGTAGCGGCCCAGGAATATCGCACCTGCGTGGCGGATGCCCGCCATTGTTTCGAATGGATCCGCCGTCAGGATCTCAAGATGCTCCGGTGCCAGATTGTTGACGAGATCCACGGCCTTCTCCAAATCCTCAGTGACATAGATGGCACCGTAGTCGTTGATTGATCGGCGGGCGATTTCTTCCCTCGGCAGCGTCGATAATTGACGCTCGACTTCCCCCGATACCTCTTCAGCCAGTTCTTCACTTGTCGTCACGAGGACCGCCGATGCGAGTGCATCATGCTCCGCCTGCGACAACAGATCCGCCGCGATTTCATCCGCATGCTGACTGCCGTCCGCGAGCACGACGATTTCGCTCGGTCCTGCGATCATATCGATATCGACGTCGCCGAACACTTCCCGTTTGGCAAGCGCGACGAAGATGTTACCGGGACCTGTTATTTTATCAACCGGAGAAATCGATTCCGTCCCGTATGCGAGAGCAGCTACCGCTTGCGCCCCGCCGACTTTGTAAATCTCTTCGACTCCGGCGATTTTTGCCGCGACGAGGACGCCTGCTGACAATTTGCCGTCTTTTCCCGGTGGCGAGACCATCGTGATCCGCCCGACCCCGGCGACTTTTGCCGGCAGCACGTTCATGAGCACCGATGACGGATAAGCGGCCGTCCCGCCGGGCACATAGACCCCGACTGAATCAAGCGGCGTCAGCTTCTGGCCGAGCATCGTACCGTCCGGCCTGGTGGTGAACCAGGAGGACTGCTTCTGCTTTTCGTGGAAGTCGCGGATATTGTCCGCCGCTTCCTGGATCACCTTGATCATCCCGGTGTCCATTTCGGCAAACGCATCTGCGATTTCCACTTCGGATACCTTGAGTTCTTCTATTAAAACTCCGTCAAATTTTCCCGTGTATTCTTTAAGGGAATCGTCCCCTTTCTCACGGACGGAGGCGATGATTTCTTTCACGGCTTTTCGCTGTTCTTCGGTTCCGCTGTCGACCGAGCGCTTAATCGACGCTTCTTCGACCTCTTTGATAATCTTCATGTATTCCACCAGCCTTTTTGAGTAATGCTGTTTTCTAAAAGAATGCTGCTTTTCGTATAGCGGCTTGCAGCCTGAATATAGCTTGTGGACGTGCTCTTTTCGAACTCCAGTTCAAACAACAAAAGGACGGACAAACCGAAAATACCCAAGTTCCGGTATTTTCTTGTGTGCAAACCAACAGTGTATGCTAAAAGAGCCTTGATTAAAAACGTTCTCCATCAACCTTCGATGATTCGTGTCAGCCTTGCCACCAAATCTTCTATTTTCTCATCCTTCATACGGTAGCTGACCGGGTTCACGATCAGGCGAGATGTGATATCAACGATCGTTTCGTATTCAACGAGCCCGTTTTCCTTCAGCGTCCTGCCGGTCGACACGATATCGACGATCCGGTCGGCGAGTCCGATGAGCGGGGCCAGTTCGATCGACCCGTTGAGTTTGATGATTTCCACCTGCTCACCTTGCTCCCGGAAGTAGGAAGAGGCAACGTTCGGATACTTGGTCGCGATCTTTGGCGCCACATCGCTCATCTTCGTACCGGGAAGCCCGGCAACGGCGAGGTAGCAGCCGCTGATTTTAAGATCAAGCAGTTCGTACACGTCCCGCTCTTCTTCAAGCATGACGTCTTTCCCTGCGATGCCGAGATCTGCGACACCGTGCTCGACGTATGTCGGGACATCCATCGGCTTTGCGAGGATGAAACGAAGATCTTCCTGCGGCACTTCGATGATCAGTTTTCTGGAGTCATCGAATTCCGGCGGCAGGTCGTAGTCCGCTTTTCGTAAAAGTTCGACTGCTTCTTCAAAAATCCTGCCTTTAGGCATGGCAATCGTCAAACTGCTCATCGTTTCTCACCGCCATTTCCGTTCGAGTCACGGCCCACCACAAAATGGACATTGCTGAAGCCTTTCGTAAATTCATCGACGTCCCCGACGCCTTTCCAGTTCTGCAGGACGACTTCCTTACCTTCACCCCTCAGCTCTGATGCGAGCGTGATCGCTTCTTTCCTGCGTTCGTCGCTGAACAGAACGCACTCCTGCTCGGAGGACGTCAATTCGACCTTCATCGCTTCCAGTACATAGTCGAGTCGCAGGCCGAATCCGGTCGCACCGGATGTTTTGCCGAATTTTTCAAGAAGCTTGTCGTATCTGCCCCCGTTGCCGATCGCAAATCCGACATGCTCTCCGTACACTTCGAACAGGATGCCGGAGTAGTAGCTCATATGGCTGACGAGGCTGAGGTCGAATTTGATGTACTGTTCCACGCCGTAGTCTTTTAAAATGCTCCATAACTCCTTCAACTGTTCGAGGGCCTGAAGTCCTTTTTCACCTTCCAAAAGGGAATGGGCCTCGGCGAATACATTGTCCGATCCCCTCAGTTTCAGGAAGCTGAACAACCGCTGCTTGTCGATGGAGGATAACGTCAGCTCATTGACATGCTTGCGGTATCCCACATAATTTTTTTCATAAAGGAATCTTCTCAGCGTCTCGGCCCTTTCCTCTGTCCCGACGATCTGTGTGAAGAGTTCCTGTACAAAGCCGATATGGCCGATCGAAATCTTGAAATTGTCGAGCCCCGCTTCCTTCAATACGGATACCATCAGGGCAATGACTTCGGCGTCCGCGCTGACGGAGTCATCCCCGATGCATTCGATGCCGACTTGTTCGAATTCCGCCGGCCGTCCGCCTTCTCGCTGCTGGGCGCGGAAGACGCTGTTCGAATAGGCGAGCCTTAGCGGTGCCTGGTCCTTGAGGAGTTTCGATGCTGCGATTCTGGCAATCGGAGCCGTCATATCAGGTCTGAGGACAAGCGTGTGGCCCTGTTGATCAAGCAGTTTGAACAGCTGCTGATCGAGGATGGCAGACGCCTCCCCCACCGTTTCGTAGTATTCAAGCGACGGCGTCTCGATGAATTTGTAGCCCCATCGCTTCATCGCACCTTCCATTCTCTTTTTCGTGCGGTCTTTTATTTCATATAAGTCAGGGAATGTGTCCCTCATTCCCAACGGCTTTTCAAACATGAATAGCTTCGTCATAAGAACCACCTTCGGCAAATTGAATATTGATTTATTTTCCCCTATGCAATGGGGATTACTAATAGTTGATTATTCGGAAATCCTTTAGTTCGCTAATGTGCTAATAAAATAAAGTTATTAGTTAGTTTAGCCTTTCTTGTTTTATTCGTCAACCGTTAATAGAGGATTTTGTCGATGTGGATAGAGTTCGTGCTGATGGGTGACCGAGAAAATTCAACAAGTGGCATAATTACTGGGAAATCGGCACAATTATGTTGATTTCGGCAAATTCTCATGCGGAAGCGCTTCGGATTAAGGGCCGGTGGAGCAATAAACATAGGTTTTTTCATAGAACAAACATAAGAAAGGCAAAAATGGATTGTCGCTAATCCACTTTTGCCTTTTCCCTTATTCTTTCATTTTCAATCCTTGTTATTTCAAAGCCTGCCTGTTCTTACGGTGCTCAAGGACGGCATGGTTCATCCTTCTCAGTGCCATGTCGATCCGTTCTTTCGGGCAGGCGATATTCATGCGGACGAAGGAGCCGCTGCATTCACCGAATTTGAAGCCCTCGTCGAATTTCACCTTGGCTTTTTCGAGGAAAAATGTACAGAGCTCTTCACCCTCGATACCCAGCCCGCTGCAGTCGATCCAGATCAGGTGGGTAGCCTGCGGTGTGATTGCCTTCATTTCAGGCAGATGCTGCTCCAGATAATTGAAGACGTACTGCTTGTTGTCTTCGAGTACCAAGAGAAGTTCATTCAGCCAAGGCTCGCCTTCTTCATAAGCTGCGATCGTCCCTTCGATCCCGAATACATTCGGTCTCATCAGGCCGAACCCTGTGAGTTTTGCATTGTACTTTTCCCTTAGCTCATCGTTCGGGATCAGGAGGATCGATGTCTGGAGGCCTGCTATGTTGAATGTTTTACTGGGTGCAGCACATAGAATGCTGTTCTCTATGATGCTTTCGTCCGCTTTAAAAAGTGGTTTGTGTTCGTGGCCGCTATAGACAAGGTCCCCATGCATTTCATCCGAAATGATCCACAGATTGTGGCGCTTGGCGATGTCTCCGATTCTGTTTAATTCCTCTGGGGTCCACACTCTCCCCACCGGGTTGTGCGGGCTGCAGAGGATCAGAAGCTTGGTACGGGGCTCGCTTGCCTTTTCTTCAAGATCGTCAAAGTCGATCGAATATGCCCCGTCGCTGTAAAGCAGTGTGTTTTTCAGCACGCTGCAGCCATGGTTTTCTATCGTGCTGTAAAAAGGATAGTAGACTGGATCCTGGATGATCACCCCGTCCCCAGGTTCCGTCAGCACAGACAAGAGTATGTTGATACCGGGAATGATCCCAGGGCTGAAGCAGATCCAATCTTTATCGATCGGCATGTCGAACCGTTTTTTCCACCATGAGATGATCGATTCGAAATACCGGTCGCTGAAAGTCGTGTAACCGTATATTCCATGCCTGGCTTTCTGGTTAAGTGCGTCCGCGATGGCCGGTGCCACCTGAAAGTCCATGTCGGCGATGCACATCGGGATGACGTCTTCTTCTTCAGGAAACGACCATTTGACCGAGTGCGTGTTTGTTCTTTCGATGCAATCATTCCAATTCATGTCCATGCCCCCCAGTTAGTCTCTGTTCTTACTTTATAACAGATTGATGGGAGGGGGAATAGCTAATTTATGTTCAGGACTGTTAAACAACGCTATTGATTTCCGTGCAAGACTTCGCTTTCCGCGGGCGATTGGTGAGCCTCCTCGTCGCGATGCTCCTGCGGGTTAGAAAAGCGGGAGGGCTTTGGTCAGAGGCGGGTGGCATAAGGCGAATCGACCACGAAGGCGTTCTTTTGCCTTCTTGGGCGAGTTGGCTTATGACATGTGCCTCTAAGCCCTGGAGCTGGACAAGTCTCACCTAACTCGCTTTTCCCGCAGGAGTCTTCGTCTTGCACTCCAATCAACCGCTGGATCCAGCTAATTTCGCCGAAGATCTGTTTTATTTTCTTATGCAAATAAAAAGGCAAAGACAGAATCCGGTGGATTTGTCTTTGCCTTAAATCTATTCTTCCGTTTTCACACCATAGATTTCATCATCCTGCCAGCGTTCGGCGAGCTGGTCTTTGGTGTAGATGACTCGCATGGGGTTGCCGCCGACGAAGGCGCCGGGCGGGACGTCTTTGTGGACGAGGGTGCCGGCGGAGACGATGGCGCCGTCGCCGATTTTTATGCCTGGCAGGATTGTGGTGTTCGCCCCGATCATGACTTCGGAGCCGATTTGCACTTCGCCTAGGCGGTATTCTTTGATCAGGTACTCGTGGGCTAGGATCGTGGTGTTGTAACCGATGACCGTGTTCCTGCCGACTGAGATTTTTTCCGGGAACATGACGTCCAGCATGACCATGAGGGCGAATGATGTCTGGTCGCCTATATTCATTTTCAGGAACGTCTTGTATAGCCAGTTTTTCAACCCGAGAAACGGGGTGTAGCGCGCCGCCTGGATGACGATGAAGTTCTTGACGACTTTAAAGAACGGCACGGTTTTGTAGACATGCCACAGGGAATTGGCTCCCGTCACCGGATAGCGGGTCGTCCGTCTCATGCGGTCGGTACCCCGACCACCTTCAACAGGTCAGTCATCGTATCGAGCATGAAATCCGGTTCATACTGCATGAGATGATCTCGGCCTTTCGCGCTCCATGCGACTCCTGCGGATAGACAGCCTGCATTTTTACCGGCCAGGATGTCATGGTGGTTATCGCCGACCATGACTGCTTCCTCAGGGGATGAGCCCAGATCGAGGAGGGCTTTCTGGATCGGTTCCGGGTGAGGCTTGGCGTTTTCCACTTCATCCAGGGTGATCACCACGTCGAAAAATTGACGCAGATTCATCAAGTCGAGACCTTTAAGGACAACGTCGCGCACTTTTGTCGAGACGATGGCAAGTTTGTATCCTTGCTTGTGCAGGGCTTCAACGGTTTCGTACACACCTTCGAACTCAGTTACAAGCTCGTCATGGTGTTCGTGATTGTACGCACGGTAGTGTGCGCACATTTCTTCTGTTTTTTCGGGATCCAGGCCGCCGAAGGATTCCTCGAGCGGCGGACCCATGAACGGGAGAACGTCAGGTTCGGCGTACTGGCCCGGATAATAATGGTTCAAGGTGTGAAGGAAGGAAGAAATAATCAGATCATTTGTGTTGATCAGTGTTCCGTCCAAGTCAAATAATACTGTTGTAATTCTGCTCATAGTGATTCTTCCTTTCTTTTTTTGCATCGGCTCGGTTCCAGAAGTACGCGACAATCATGGTCAGGACAATAGCCGTCACAAGACGGATGATCAGAAGCGGAAGGACCGGTATGCCGAGCGGGATGAAGATCAGCGTATCCTCGACGACTGCGTGACAGGAGACGAGGAAGATGAAGGCGATCGTGACGTCCTTCTTGCTCACGCCGTCTTCTTTCACCGCCTGGATCATGACGCCTGCGCCGTAAGCGAGCCCGATAACGAGCCCCGCAACCATCGTAGTCGATGTATTTGCGTTCATGCCGAGTGCGCGGGTTGCAGGTGCAAGCCAGCGTGAAAAGACTTCCATCCATCCGAGGTCTTTCATGATCTGGATGATGATCATCAGCGGAATGACGATCAGTGCGAGCTGAAGCACGCCGTACCCTGCTTTTTCAAGTCCAAGGAGAAGGATTTCTCCCCAGCCGTTTGGCTCTACCTGCTGCGGCGGCATCATGCCGTACTGGGCCAATTCGGATCCGCCTTTCCATAACAGGTTGATGACGACCGCCGAGATGAGCGCGAGTCCGATCCGCACCGCGACGATCAGCCAGATCTTGACGCCGACTTTGGCGGCAACCGTCGACTCGATCAGCAGGTTATGTGAAAACGACAGCATGACGGCCACGATGAAGACTTCCTTTACGGTCAGGTCCAGTGACAGGATCCCTGCAATTCCTGCGTACAGGTTCAGGAAGTTCCCGAGAACAAGAGGAATGGCCGCGTCACCCGACAGGCCAAGCAGCTTCATGAACGGCGATATTTTTTCCATCACCCATGGCAGCACAGGCGTATACTGCAGCACAAATACAATCAGCGTGATGGGGAAAATGACTTTTCCCAATGACCATGTTGTCTTTAATCCAGTCTGACCGCCCTGCTTAATCGATGACATCCACATTCTCTCTTCTCCCCTTATCTATTTGCCTTTTTACTTTTTTTGATTACATATTCACTTCTTCATTGCTTTTATCATTATAGGCATGGCGCGCGAGACCTGATTTTCTTCTAAAGATGATCAGGGCGGCAGCAACGACGATCAGAACGAGCGAGATGACCTGTGCGATCCGCAGGTATTCCGTCAGCATCAGGCTGTCCGTCCTCATTCCTTCCACGAAGAAACGGCCGATCGAGTACCAGATGACATAGGAGAGGAACAATTCCCCGCGGCGGAGGTTCGCTTTTCTCCTTAAAATCAGGAGAAGGATGAAGCCTGCGATGTTCCAGAGTGATTCATAGAGGAACGTCGGGTGATAGTAGGTCCCGTTTATGTACATCTGATCGATGATGAACTGAGGCAGGTGCAGGTTCTCAAGGAATGACCGGGTGACTTCGCCGCCGTGGGCTTCCTGATTCATGAAGTTACCCCAGCGTCCGATCGCCTGCCCGAGGATGATGCTCGGTGCTGCGATATCAGTTAGTTTCCAGAAAGAGATGCCTTTTATTTTTGCAAAAACGAGGGCTGTGATTACGGAACCGATGAGCGCTCCATGAATCGCGATGCCGCCGTTCCAGACTTTGATGATGTCGCCGGGATTCTGGGAATAATAGTCCCATTCAAATGCGACGTAATAGGCCCTTGCCGACAGGATCGCGATCGGGATCGCCCAGACGAGCAGGTCGACGAACGTATCGGGATGGAGTCCGAGCCGCTTGCTTTCTGATATTGCCAGATATAGTCCTAAAGCTATTCCAAGCCCGATGATGACGCCGTACCAGTGTACCTGCAAGGGTCCGAGCTGGAAGGCAATCGGATCGATGGGTGTGATCGTTTGGTCCATGATTTCGCTCCTTTAATTAGGCTCTTTCGCAGACTTTTCTGCATTAGATATGAAAAAATTCCGGTACTTGGGTATTTTCGTGATTTAAACCAAGCATTTTCGAAAAGAGCACGTGTACTTACTTCATTAAATTTCTATATGTTGTTCGAATTGCAGAATCTTTTAAAAAACAGCCTTCTGTTAAAATTAAATGTCTTCGTTTTCGCCATCTTCAATGACTTCGGAGAGGCGGTTCGTGAATTGTTCGGCTGCGTTCACGCCCATCCGCTTCAGGCGGAAGTTCATCGCAGCGACTTCGATGATGACTGCCAGGTTCCGCCCGGGACGGACAGGGACCGTATATTTCGTGATGTCGGTGTCGATGATCTTCATCTTCTCTTCCTCGAGGCCGAGGCGGTCATACTGTTTCTTCTGGTCCCACAGCTCAAGGTTGATACAGAGGGTGATGCGCTTGTAATTGCGCACGGCACCTGCACCGAAGAGGGTCATGACGTTGATGATCCCGAGACCGCGGATTTCTAGAAGGTGCTCAATCAAGTCAGGGGAAGTCCCGATCAGGGTGTCGGTGTCTTCCTGTCGGATCTCGACGCAGTCGTCTGCGACAAGGCGGTGTCCGCGTTTAACAAGTTCGAGGGCGGTTTCACTTTTACCGACGCCGCTCTTACCCGTGATCAGAACGCCTACTCCGTAAATGTCCACAAGGACGCCGTGCACAGCGGTAGTCGGAGCGAGCTTGCTTTCCAGGTAGTTGGTCAATCTGGAGGAAAAACGGGTCGTCTTCATGTCCGATCGCATCACCGGGACGGCCGTGCGGTTTGCCGCTTCCACCAGTTCATCCGGGATTTCAAGATCGCGGGAGATGATGATGCCCGGCGTGATATCCGTGCACAGCGCCTCCATGCGCCGCTTGCGCTCTGTTTCGTCGAGCAGTTCGAGAAATGAAAGCTCGGTTTTTCCGAGCAGCTGGATCCGCTCTGCGGGGTAGTAGTTGAAGTAGCCGGCCATTTCGAGCCCGGGGCGCGAGATATCGCTTGTGGTGATCGGTCTATGTAATCCATCTTCTCCGCCTACGAGTTCCAGGTTGAATTTTTCTACTATATCTTTTGTTCGAACTTTTGCCAAAGCAAGCTCCTCCTTTGATTCTCTATGTCAATTGTTCGTTCTTCGAATCTTTTTTGTGCTCTTTCCTATTTTAGCAATTATGAGGAAAAGCGCAAGCGCGTCGGTTGTTGTGGGAATGGCTCGCAATAACATAGCATAGCCCTTTGAATACCGCTTTTGATTTCCGTGGGAGACTTCGCTTTCCGCGGGTAGCTCGTGAGCCTCCTCGTCACTTCGTTCCTGCGGGGTCTCACATTAGCTACTCTTCCCGCAGGAGTCTTCGTCTCCCACTACAATCAAAAGCTGGATTGTGCCTATATTGAGGATTTGGCCATTCTCATAACAATGACGCGCAGCTGGAGGAGTTGCAAAGAAAAAAACACAGCCGGGGGCTATGCTTTTTGTATGAAGGATTGTATTGTTTCCATTATTTCTTTGTGTGTCTTTATGGATTCCAGGACCCGGAAGTCTTGTTCTAGGCTGTGGTTGGCTCCTGGGATTAGGTGGAGCTGGAGGTTTGGGTTTTTGGTTAGTTCGTTGAAGCGTTGCTGGTTGTAGTGGTGGTCTTGGTCTCCGATGAAGCAGATGGCTTTTTGGCGGCTTTTGATCATGGACTCGTGGACGGTTTGTTCGTTCAGGAGCGGTGTGAGCCAGATGGCCCGGGCGTCTTTGAAGGCAGGGCGCTGGAGTTCGGCGCTCATGGGGATGGTTCCGATTGATTTTGCCACCAGGAAATAGGAACCGTAGCCGCTGGTCTCTATCACGGTATCGATGACTTTATTACAATCATTTGCCACCATCTTATCAAATTCCTCTTCAGTCAAATCCTTCACTTCCTCCGACTTGTATTCATAATTTATTTGAAGCACGTCCCATCCTTCATTCAGGAACATTCCTGTCGGGTAGTGCAGGAGCGGACCCATGACGGTGTATCCCATTCCCGGAAAGAAAATGGCAAGGCCTTTTGGGTTGTCCGAATTGCTTAATAATCGATATGGGACTTCGACTTTCATCCCTTTTATACTTGATGATGTTACGTTCATGCAGATTCCCCCTCTTCTTTCCAACTATTTCTAGTAATCGAAGGGAAAATCCTCTTTTCTCCCATAAGAAAAAACCCCAGCCGTGACCGGTCGGAGTCCTTTTCTACTTTTTAGGTTCAAACACAGCTTTTTGAATGACTAAATTGGCAAGGGAAAGGATGATCGATGCCAGGAAGGCCATTCCGAATCCTGATAACTCGAATGCATCCCCCATGATCCCGTCTGTCAGCAGCAGGGTGACCGCGTTGATGACGAACAGGAACAACCCGAGCGTCAGGATGGTCACCGGCAGTGTCAGGAGGATCAGGAGCGGGCGGATCAAAACGTTCAGGATCGATAAGACGATGCTTGCGATCACCGCCGACCCGAAACCTGATACATTGAACCCGTCAAAAAATCCTGCCAATGCGATAAAAATAACTGCGTTGATCAAAATACCAACTATCCATCTCATTCTCTGATGGCTTCCTCCTCATTCGGCAGCACAAAGGCCAATAAACCGTACACGACGACCAGCGGGAAGAAACCCGTCGGAATCAATAAAATAATGAAAATCACCCGAAGGATCGTCGCATCGATTCCTGTGAATCTGGATAAGCCGCCGATTACGCCGGCGAACTTGCGATTGGACCTTGAGCGTGCTAATTGTTTTTTCATACAGAACACTTCCTTCTCATCTTATGCGTTGTCCTTCTTAACATTCTTCTCCGCGTCCTTTTTTATGAGGGGAGAATGGTATGTTTTTGCGCAATGGATGATGTTTGATTTCAATACTACCTTTATTCCCTTCGAGCGGGAGCTTAAAACAGGTGGATGGGTCCTTGATCAGATGTTGTCCGCTTTCCTGTCTTCTGCCTTTTTAATAAAGACAGAACCTGTCTTTGTTTCTGCAAAGAGGTGAAGCTTATCTTCCGAATCCGTTTTGCGGTTGAATTTGATTTGCTTCTGGACGACATCATTTTTCTCTTCGACGACATCGATTCCTTCGAGCTCAATCTTGAAACTTCCAAGATTGGATTTTGCTTCGCCGGAGATGTTGATGGATCCCGGTACATAAAGATCGACATTTCCAGTCACGGTTTTGGCGTGGACGGTATCTGCTTTTGCACCAGTTATGGCGCAGATGATGTTGCCGTTCAGGGACTGGGCATCAGTATAGTGGATATCCCCTTCGACCTGAACCTTGCCGTTGATCGATTCCGCTTCGACCTTTTCCGCTTTCGCGTTGAGGATCGTAATGGCCCCGTTCGACGTTTCGACTTCTGCTTTTTTACTTGTCAGATGGTCAATATTGATTTTTCCATTTGCCGATTTGGCGCGGAAATCCTCTGCCTCGATATGTTCAGCTTTTAGTCCGCCGTTGAACAGTCTCACGGATACTTTTTCATACTGATGCTTCGGTATATAAAGCTTCGAGTCTACTTTCATCCATTTCGTCTGGGTGGCAAAGTAGAGCGTATCCCTGTCGACGGCAAATGAGGTATTCTCCATGAACTGCCTGCGCGCTTCTTCGCGGTCTTCGGTGCGGTACACCTTCGCCTGGCACTCGACGCGCACTTCTTCCCCGTCCCATGGGATCAGTTCCACTTTTCCGTTCGCGACATCCACATCAACTTTCTTGAATGATATGTCCGGCTGCTGGAAGACGTGGGACACTTCGACCGACTGATTCCACTGGAAATCGAAGTCGAAGTTTTTGATTTTAGAGAAGGCGGTGTTCATGAAATCGAGGATTTTGTCCTTTGTTTTATCCGTTTTGTAGCCGCTGCCGTCACTCTTTTTATCATCAAAGATGGATACGAACTCATCCAGGAAGTCCTTTTCTTTTTCCTGTGCCGGTTCTGTCTTTTTGTCGAGCGCTTCTAACAGGGTCAATGCTTCCTGTGCCGTGAGTGTCCCTTTTTCCACCATATCGAGAATCCGTTTGCGTTCTTCATTCATGTTTCTTCATCCCCTTATCATTGAGTTATTACAAGAGCACTTTGATTCCTTTGTACACATTCCAAATGACGATGACGATATTGACGATGATGAACAGGCCGATCATCAATAAGAAAAAGACCGGAATTCCGGAGCCTGTGGCAAAAATGCCTATGTCTAAAAACAATCCTGCAAATAACAGGGGTATCGCGATGATCGGTATGATATGAGAAATCAAGGCCGACTTGGCATCTCTTTTCACATGCGGGTTGTCTGTTACGAAATAGACGATGATCGGAAATATAAATCCTGCAAAAAATATACTGAAATAGCAAAGCGCTGATAAAATCTTGTTGGTCTCCACTTTCATCATCTCCTTTACTATTATCTACGATACGTTTTCAAAAAGGTTTCATTCTTGTGGAATTCCTCTTATGATCATTTTCTCATGGGACATTCTTTTTACGGCTCCATCTTAGGTCTGAGATTAGGTGGGTATCTGGAGGTATTTTTGAGGGATTTTATATATGCAACTTTGAATTCCGCTATTGACTTCCGTGGAAGACTCCACTTTCCATCAGAAAAGCGGAAGGGCTTTGAAGAGAGGCAGGTGACATAAGACGAATCGGTCACGAAGGCGTACTTTGCCTTCTTGACCGGTTTGGCTTATGACATGTGCCTCTAAGCCCTGCAACTGGACAATTATCATCAGTAAGGAAATGAGGAGTCTGCGTCCTGTACTCCAATCAACCGCTTGAACAAGTTAAAATAGATACACTAAAAAAACCGAACTAATTTGACTCCCTGATTCCAAATTAGTTCGGTTTTTGCTTAAGAAAGATATCTATTGCTCTCTTTTGTGGTGAGAAACATTTATTCGCTCTTGTCTTCTTCCATGTCCTTTTCTTTCAAATGATCCTCGACTTCTTTCATTGATTTGAAGTTTGAAACATCCGATACTTCAAGTCCGTCGGTTTCGACTGCGACAAATCCGTCTGAGGATTGGAGAACTTGTGCTTTGATTTCTTCATTCCCGGACAAGTTGTATTTTTTGAGGACGGTGGTTTTGCCTTTCTCTTCCATCGCTGTCAATTCAGCAGAATAGGCATCAAGATCCATCCCCTTCTGAATCCGCTCCTGCAGCTTCTCACTGCCGAGCAGATCGGCCGCCGGCTCGTCCATTTCCTGGGATTCCTGCTGATCATTCATCTCTGCAGTGTCGCTTGAGGCATTTTCTTCCGGTTCGGCATCTTCTGAACCGCATGCCCCCAGTATCGAGAGTGCGAAAATAAGATTTCCTGCTATCATTAGTTTTTTCATACTATTCTCCTTTCTTTGGTTGCTGCGATACGTTCTCTCATTTATTCATTATCCTTTGAGTGGTTTTGCTAAACATTGGAATATTCTCCATAAGGCACCGGACATTCCATAACACAAAAAGACAGCCCGGATTTGGCTGTCTTTTTATGTTTATTTACTTGAACCGAACTCTTTCCAAATCTCCTCTAAAAGCACTTGATTCGTCAACAGTTCATACCCCGTCAGCGCCAATGCCTTTGCCCCGATCACAAGTGCACGGTCCCCCTCGGTGGATTTGGCCGCTTCCCTGAATTCGTTCGTATGGACGACGAGGGATTCGGGGCCGATTTTGATGTAGGGGTGGATGGTCGGGACCACCCGGCTGACGTTGCCGGCATCGGAGGAGCCGAGGCCTTTTCGTTCCGTATCGTCAAAGTATTCGCCGAGTGACTCGATGGACTGTTGGAATACTTGATCGAAACGGCGGTTGAGCTGGAAGTGGTCGACTTCGTTCTGGATTTTGATTATATTCAGTTCCGTTCCGGTGGCAAGTGCCGATCCCTCAGCGATCGCTTTCACTTTCTTCGTGACTTCATTGCACGCTTCCCTGGTTGCAGCGCGGATATAGAAGCGGGCCTTCGCATAGTCCGGGACGATGTTGGGTGCATCGCCGCCGTGGGTGATGATGCCGTGGATCCGCACATCATCCGTCACGTGCTGACGGAGGGCGTTGATGCCGTTGAACAGCTGAATCACACTGTCAAGTGCATTGATGCCGTCTTCGGGGGAGGCTGCCGCATGGGCAGACCTTCCTTTGAATTCGAAATCAAGTGGATCGACTGCGAGCGTTTTGCCTGTAGGTGTCGTCCGGTTGAACGGATGGACCATCATGCACGCATCCACTCCTTCGAACAGGCCTGCTTTTACAAAACTGCCCTTCGCACTTCCATTCGGGCCGCCTTCCTCTGCAGGAGTCCCGAACACCACCACTTCCCCTCCTGTTTCATCGAGTACGGACGACAGGGCGATGGCCGCTCCGCAGCTTGCCGTCCCGATGATATTGTGGCCGCAGGCGTGACCCAGGCCGGGCAGGGCATCGTATTCAGCCAGGTAGCCGATGACCGGTCCTTCTTTACCTGAATGTTTGCGTGCCACAAAGGAAGTCTCATGACCCGCCACTCCCCTTTCGATGGAGAACCCGTGGGCTGCAAGGAGGGTGGTCAAGGTCTCTGAAGCGAAGAATTCTTCGTTTCCGATTTCAGGTTGGTCATGGATCTGGTGGCTGGTCGACACGAGTTTCACAGCCAATTGATCCACTGCCGAGACGATGTTGTTTTTACGATCGGTAACTGCTGCTGGTTGACTCATCTCTTCTCCCTCCTAGTGTAATTCACTGACCGGCACGAATGTCGGGATCAGGGAATCTTTATATGTTTTCTTGATATGTTCCGCTACGTCATCTTCCTGATACAGCTCGACGATTTTTTTATAGGTCTTATTGTCTTTATCTTTTTCCTGGGCAGCGATGATATTGATATAAGGCTTGGATTCCGCCCCTTCGATGTAGATGCTGTCATCAACAGGTACGAGGCCCGCTTCGACAGCCACACCATTATTGATGATCGATGCCGCTACATCCGGCAGCACCCTTGGAGTCTGCGCTGCGACGACAGGTGTGAACTCAAGATTCTTCGGATTTTCTTTGATTGCATCAAGACCTTGTGACTGATCAAATCCTTCTTTCAGTTGGATCAAACCTGCTTCCTGTAAAAGAAGGAGTGCGCGCCCCATGTTGGTTGCTTCCTGAGGCAGGGCAACCTTGCTTCCATTCGGCAGATCATCCACCGATTTATATTTCTCTGAGTAAATTCCCATCGGCGCAATGATCGTCGAGCCGATCGGCACAAGGTCCAGGTTATGTTCTTCTACGAAAGAATCAAAATACGAAATCGTCTGGAAAGCATTGAGGTCGATATCCCCATCGGCCAGCGCCTGGTTCGGTCTCACGTAATCGGCGAACTCCACAATCTCGATTTCAATGCCTTCCTTCGCTGCTTTCTCTTTCATATACTCCCAGATCGGCACGCCCGATCCATTCACTCCGACTTTAACGGTTTCTTTTTCCCCTGAACCGGATGCACTGTCTCCCGAGCAGCCGCTCAAAATAAGGGTGAATAATAAAATAGCTATACTTGCCAGACTAATTGATTTTTTCATATTTTTCTCTCCTATCGTCTCCTGATGATTTTTGATAATGTGTTTCCTGCTGTCTGCAGTCCCTGCACCATCACCACTAAAATAATGACGGTTACGATCATGACGGACGTTTCAAATCGCTGATATCCGTACGCAATGGCAAGATCCCCGAGGCCTCCGCCTCCAACTGCCCCGGCCATGGCCGAAGCCCCGACAAGCCCGATGGTGGCGATCGTGATATTCAGCACCAGCGTACTCAATGCTTCCGGGATGAGGATCCCGAAGATGATCTGCCACGGCCCGGCCCCCATGGACTCAGCCGCTTCGATGACCCCCGGTTCCACTTCAAGGAGTGAGCTCTCTACCAATCTCGCAATATAAGGAGCGGCAAATACGACAAGCGGTACCACTGCTGCCGCCGTCCCGATCGATGTCCCCACTACCAATCTTGTAAAGGGGATGATGGCCACCATCAAGATGATGAACGGGATTGAACGGAATACGTTGATGATGCTGCTCAATACTGAAAAGACGGCTTTATTTTCAAGTAAGTGTCCCTTCCTCGTTACCACGACGATGATGCCGAGCGGAAGCCCGATCAACGTTGCAAACAGGAGGGAGAATGACACCATCGCCACTGTATCCCATGTCGCTTCTATGATTCTCGGCCAGAATAATTCCCAATTAACTTGCACGCTTCTCCACCTCGCTTACAAATACTCTGTTCTTCCAATAATCCAAAATTTCTTCCGTTTCTTTCTTGCTGCCGATGATCTGTACGATGAGATTTCCGAACGGCTTGCCCTGGAGTTCTGTGATCTGGCCGAATAATACATTGATGTGGGCATTGAATTTCTTTGCCGTTTCGGACAGGATCGGCGTGCCTGTCGAATCTCCTTTGAAAATGAGGCGGCAGACGCGCCCTTCTTTGCTGTCATTCAATTTATCGAGAACCGATGCCGGCAGCTGATCATTCATGACGCTCTTCACGAAGTTTTTCGTTGTCGAGGTCTGCGGGTTGGAAAAGATTTCGAAGACACTGCCCTCTTCAACGATTTTCCCGTTTTCCATGACGGCCACTTTGTCGCAGATTTCCCGGATGACCCCCATTTCGTGGGTGATCATCACAATCGTAATGCCATATTCCGCGTTGATTCTCTTTAATAAGTTCAGGATCGATTCCGTCGTCTGTGGATCAAGTGCGGATGTTGCTTCGTCACAAAGCAGGATCGAAGGGGATGTCGCAAGGGCCCTTGCGATACCCACCCTTTGCTTCTGCCCTCCGGACAATTCATCCGGATAATGCTTCGCTTTATCTTCAAGGCCGACAAACGCGAGCAATTCCTTTACCCTCTCGCTGATTTTTTCTTTCGGCCATTTTGCCAGTTTCAGAGGATAGGCGATATTTCCTGCCACCGTCCGGGATTGAAATAGATTGAAGTGCTGAAAAATCATCCCGATGCGGTGACGCTCTTTCCTCAGATCAACTGCTGACTGATCTTTCAGGCTGCGCCCCTCTATGAAAATATCACCCGATGATGGTTTCTCTAAAAAATTGAGACAGCGGACAAGCGTGCTTTTTCCCGCTCCGCTGAACCCGATCACGCCGTATATTTCTCCCTTCTTCACTTCAAAGGACACATCCTTCAATGCGGTGAACGGACCGTCTTTCGTCTCGAATACTTTCGTAACATTCTGAACTCTGATCATACAGGACTTGCTCCTTTCACTGTGTATTCTTCTTGATGCCGGTATTTGAAGGACATGGATGAAAAATAAAAAGTGCCCCCCTTCATAAGAAGAGAGGCACAAATATGTATATGTCCCGCTCTTCTCATCTCTCAAGTCATATGACTTGATGGAATTGGCACGGTATTCATAAGAACCCGTTGCCGAGGTTTCGCAGGGCCAGTCCCTCCACCTCTCTGGATAAGAAGATATCACTTTATTAAGTTAAAGTTATGATGCGTTTAAGCATTAGGGTAATGGTAAAGGATTCTAATTGGTTTGTCAATCCTGTTTTTGAAGAATTTTGATTTTAATCACCGCAGTTGATTTCCGTGTAAACTTTGACCGTTCCTTTGCTCTCCAGGCATTTGCTTTCCGCGGGGAGGAAGGCGAGCCTCCTCGGCTTTGCCTGCGGGAAGAATTGCTCAGGCGGCTCGTTCAGAGGCGACAAGCATAAGGCGAACAAGCCGGAAAGGCGCTCTTTGCCTTTTTGGCTTGTTTGACTTATGACCTCGAGCCTCTAGCCGCCGGAGCTGGACAGGTCTCGACATTTCCTCTAAATCCCGTCGGAGTCAAATGCCTTCCGCTCCAATCCACTCAGTGTACTAATTCAAGAGAAAATCCTTCATAACCAACAGCAAAAAAAGAGAGCAGGATTTCTCCTAACTCTCTTTCATCAATCGTTAACTCGTCACTTCTTCCTTCTCGCGGATTTTCTTTTTCATCCGTTCGCGGTCACGTTCAAGGATTGGCTTCAAGTACTTACCGGTATAGGATCCTTTGGCTTCCGCGACTTTTTCCGGGGTTCCGCTGGCGATGATGGTTCCGCCTTTGTCGCCGCCTTCAGGTCCGAGGTCGACGATGTAGTCGGCCGCTTTGATGACGTCGAGGTTGTGCTCGATGACGAGTACGGTATCGCCGTTATCGACCAGGCGCTGAAGGACGGTGAGCAGACGTGAAATGTCATCGACATGGAGACCCGTTGTCGGTTCGTCCAGGATGTAAAGCGAACGGCCGGTTGAACGGCGGTGCAGCTCGGATGCCAGTTTTACACGCTGCGCTTCTCCTCCTGAAAGGGTCGTCGCAGGCTGGCCGAGTGTGATATAGCCTAACCCGACATCAAAGATCGTTTGAAGCTTCCGTTTGATTTTCGGGATGTTTTCGAAGAACTTCACCGCATCTTCCACTGTCATTTGAAGAACATCCGCAATATTCTTATCCTTGTATTTCACTTCAAGCGTTTCACGGTTGTATCGTTTACCATGACATACTTCACATGGGACATATACGTCCGGCAGGAAGTGCATTTCGATTTTGATGATTCCGTCACCGCGGCAGGCTTCGCATCTTCCGCCTTTTACGTTGAAGCTGAAGCGTCCTTTTTTATACCCGCGCACCTTTGCTTCATTGGTGGTTGCAAAAACATCACGGATATCATCGAATACGCCTGTGTAGGTTGCCGGATTCGATCTAGGGGTACGTCCGATCGGTGACTGATCGATATCGATGACTTTTTCGAGATGGTCGATCCCTTTCACTTCTTTGTGCTCACCAGGTT
Source organism: Rossellomorea oryzaecorticis (assembly GCF_045897515.1). Classification (NCBI taxonomy): domain Bacteria; kingdom Bacillati; phylum Bacillota; class Bacilli; order Caryophanales; family Bacillaceae; genus Rossellomorea; species Rossellomorea oryzaecorticis. Next base: position 211,278 of record NZ_JBJOSA010000003.1, read on the forward strand.
TGGTTTTGGCATTATGAAGCTTTTGCGCCAGGGATTTGTGAAGGATCTCATTGATCAGAGTACTCTTTCCTGAACCGGAAACCCCTGTGACCGCCGTAAAGACACCGAGCGGAAACTTTGCTTTCACGTTGTTCAAGTTGTTTTCCTTGGCGCCGACAATTTCAAGATATCTTCCATCCGGCTTACGCCTTTCCTGAGGAAGCGGAATGAATCTCTTTCCGGATAAATACTGTCCTGTTAAGGATTTTTTGTCATCCATGACTTCTTGGGGTGTTCCGGCTGAAATGACATTTCCACCGTGTACACCTGCTCCGGGACCGATATCGATCAGATAATCGGCTGCAAGCATCGTATCCTCATCATGCTCTACAACGATCAAGGTATTTCCGATATCACGCATATTCTTGAGTGTATCGATCAATCGGTCATTGTCCCGCTGATGAAGTCCGATGGATGGCTCATCCAGGATATACAGGACTCCCGTCAGGCGCGATCCGATCTGGGTCGCGAGACGGATCCGCTGTGCTTCCCCTCCGGAAAGGGTTCCTGCTGCACGGCTTAATGTCAGATAATCAAGACCTACATTCACAAGGAAGCCGAGTCGCTCACGGATTTCCCTAAGGATCAGCCTTGCGATTTTCATGTCTTTTTCGGAAAGTTCAAGCTGTGCAAAGAAGTTGTCCGCTTCCTCGATCGAGAATGCAGTGACTTCCCCGATATGGAGAGCGTCCACCTTCACCGCCAGGCTTTCTTCCTTCAGGCGGTGCCCGTTACAAGTCGGGCAGTCCTGCTGCGCCATGTATTTCTCCATCTGCTCCCGGATATAGTCCGAGCTTGTTTCACGGTAGCGCCGCTCGATATTTTTCATGACTCCTTCAAAGCGGAGATAATTCTCGCGCACCTGGCCGAAGTCGTTTTCATAGCGGAAGTAGATTTCATCCCTGCCCGACCCCTTCAGAATTTTATCCATTTTATCTTTCGGGATATCCTTGACCGGCACATCCATCGGGATGCTGTAGTGATCGCAGACTGCCTTCAAAAGGGATGGATAGTATTGTGAACTGCTCGGCTCCCACGGGGCGATCGCGTGCTCGTTCAATGTGCGGTCCCAGTTCGGGATGACGAGGTCCTTGTCCACTTCAAGCTTCGTTCCAAGGCCGTCACAGCTGGGGCATGCCCCGAATGGACTGTTGAAAGAGAACATTCTCGGCTCAAGCTCAGTGATCGAGAATCCGCAATAAGGGCATGCATGATGTTCACTGAACAGGAGTTCTTCCTCGCCGATCACATCGATGACGACCTGTCCTTCCGCAAGGCGCAGGGCCGTTTCCAATGAATCTGATAATCGTGCTGCAACGCCGTCTTTCACGACGATACGGTCAATGATGACTTCGATGGTATGCTTTTTATTCTTTTCAAGTTTGATTTCTTCCCCAAGGTCCTGAACCTCTCCGTTTACACGGACACGGACGAACCCTTGCTTCTTGATGTCTTCAAGCGTCTTGACGTGGGTCCCTTTCCGCCCGGACACCACAGGTGCGAGAACCTGAAGCTTCGTGCGTTCGGGATACTCAAGGATCCGGTCGACCATCTGCTCGATCGTCTGGGAGGAGATTTCGATGCCGTGATTCGGACAGATTGGTTTCCCGACACGGGCAAACAGCAGTCGGAGATAGTCATAGATTTCAGTGACCGTTCCAACCGTTGACCTCGGGTTTTTGCTTGTCGTTTTCTGGTCGATCGAAATCGCCGGGGATAATCCTTCGATGGAATCGACATCCGGCTTATCCATCTGTCCCAGGAATTGACGTGCATAAGCAGACAGTGACTCGACATAACGTCTCTGCCCTTCTGCGTAAATGGTGTCAAATGCAAGGGAGGACTTCCCGGATCCGGATAAACCGGTCAGGACGACCAGCTTATCCCTTGGGATTTTGATATCTATATTTTTTAAATTATGAGCTCTTGCTCCTTGTACGATAATTTGGTCTTTGGCCATTCCTGTTTCATCCTTCCGCCTTAAGCTCAAGAATGGTGTCGCGAAGCTGGGCTGCACGTTCAAAGTCGAGCGCCTTGGCTGCTTCTTTCATTTCCACTTCCAAGCTAGCAATAAGTTTTTGTCTCTCCGGTTTGGACATATTTGATACTTTTGTCTCTTTCCCCTCATAAACCCCTGCTTCTTCAGCAGCATGGGTCGCACGGATGACATCCCTGATTTCTTTTTGGATCGTCGTCGGCGTGATGCCATGCTTTTCGTTGTATTCAATCTGGATTTCACGGCGGCGTTTCGTTTCATCGATCGCCTTCTGCATCGAATCCGTCATCTTATCGGCGTACATAATGACTTTACCGTTCGAGTTACGCGCGGCGCGTCCGATCGTCTGGATGAGTGAACGTTCAGAGCGAAGGAATCCTTCCTTATCTGCGTCAAGGATCGATACCAGCGAAACTTCAGGGATATCGAGTCCTTCACGAAGCAGGTTGATCCCGACGAGAACATCGAATTTCCCGAGGCGCAGGTCGCGGATGATTTCGATCCGCTCGAGCGTCTTGATTTCCGAGTGCAGGTATTGCACTTTGATGCCGATTTCTTTTAAATAAGCGGAAAGATCCTCTGACATTTTCTTTGTCAGCGTCGTCACGAGGACGCGCTCATTTTTCTCGATCCGCTCATTGATTTCACCGAGAAGGTCATCGATCTGTCCTTCGATCGGGCGAACTTCGATGACGGGGTCAAGCAGACCTGTCGGACGGATGATCTGCTCGATCATTTCAGGGCTGTGTTCAAGTTCATAAGGGCCCGGCGTTGCGGAAACATAGAGAAGCTGCTGGACCTTTTCTTCGAATTCCTCGAATCTGAGCGGTCTGTTATCCATCGCTGAAGGCAGACGGAAGCCGTGGTCGACAAGCACTTTTTTCCGTGCCTGATCCCCGTTGAACATCCCCCTGATCTGAGGCAGAGTCACGTGTGACTCATCCACGACGATCATGAAATCATCCGGAAAATAATCAAGGAGCGTATATGGTGTGGAACCCGGCGGCCTCAATGTAAGGTGACGGGAATAGTTTTCGATTCCTGAACAGAAGCCCATTTCCCTCATCATTTCAAGGTCATAGCGGGTCCGCTGTTCGAGACGCTGGGCTTCGAGAAGCTTGCCGTCTTCTTTCATGACCGCCAGCTGTTCTTCCAGTTCTTTTTCGATATTTTTGATCGCCACCTGCATCTTTTCTTCACGTGTTACGAAGTGGGATGCCGGGAAGATGGCGACGTGATCACGGTCTCCCATAATTTCGCCTGTCAGGGCATCGACTTCGCGGATGCGGTCGATCTCATCTCCGAAAAACTCCACGCGCATGCAGTGTTCATCACGAGATGCGGGGAAGATTTCCACAACATCTCCGCGTACTCGGAATGTCCCGCGCTGAAAATCGATGTCGTTTCGTTCGTATTGGATATCCACAAGCTTGCGGAGAAGCTGATTCCGCTCGATTTCCATCCCTGTACGGAGGGATAAGACAAGCTCGCGGTATTCTTCCGGGTTACCCAACCCGTATATGCAGGAGACGGAAGCGATGATGATGACGTCCCTCCGCTCGAATAAAGAGGATGTAGCCGAGTGGCGGAGCTTATCGATTTCATCATTGATGCTTGCGTCTTTTTCTATAAATGTATCGGTCTGGGGAACATACGCCTCAGGTTGATAATAATCGTAATAGCTGACGAAATACTCGACAGCATTATCAGGGAAAAAATCCTTGAATTCACTGTATAGCTGACCGGCAAGTGTTTTATTGTGGGCAATAATCAATGTCGGTTTCTCCACTTTTTGAATCACGTTGGAAACGGTAAAGGTCTTACCGGTACCTGTCGCCCCGAGGAGCGTCTGATGACGTTTCCCTTCATTAACTCCCTGAACCAATCTGTCAATCGCCTTCGGCTGATCGCCCTCCGGCTTGTATTTGGACTTTAACTGAAATTGTTCCTTCACCGTGAAACCTCCTGTACAAAAGAATCCGTACCTTGTTATTTACCTATTTATTCACATAATAAACACAGTCCATTCATCTATACACATTCTACCACATATCGTACAGAAATAACCAACAAAAAGCGAACAAAAGTTCGTTTATGTAGTCAGGAGGTTCTTTATACGGTGAGAAGCGGTGTGGAGGGATTGGGGATAAACTTTGGGGTATTGATTTGTCTATTTTTCATGTCTATGACAGGATTTCAGGACATCGCGAGTGGATGAATGTCAATTACTACGGGGCTAGTCCAGATTAATTAGGAGGGGGATCATTCAGAGGCGAAAAGCATAAGATGAATGGCCTTGAATCCGGAATCTTCGAATTTCGGGTTGAAATCTTTTAATTTTACCCCTTTATCTTTCAATACTGACCATTAATCTTCGAATTCCGCCAAATAATCTTTTAATTTCCGGGATTATTCCACCAAATGGAAATAAAATCCAAAAAACTCTTTCCCTCCCGGCATTCCCCCAAATACAGCACTGGCAGTTTTAATTGGAGGGGTATGATGTAAGATGTGCTTGAAAAATACACACATCCTGTTAATAACTATGTGCATAACTCCTTAATCATTGTGGAAAACAACAATTTTTATCCACATATTAGTCAAAAACCTGTGAATAATGTGTATGAATCCGGATTCATAGTGTGAATAACTTTAAAACTAACATAGTTATTCACAACCCTCTAACAGTTATCCACAATCCCCACAAAAAGAAAAACCCGGGCACTGGTTTGTCTACAGTGCTCAGGTTTTTTGTTTCGCTTTGTTCATCATTCGATTGCTGTACCAGAATCCGACGGTGAGGGATGCTGCGTCGACGACGATCAGTCCCCAGGAGTCGGTATATCCTTTTGATACGGATGCAGCGATCAGGGCTACGGTAAGTATGAGTCCAACGTAATGATTGTAGGTGACTCTGGTGAACAGAATCACGAGCAATCCCGGCAAAAAGATACCCAGTATGATTTTAGACACGGTCCACTCTCCTCAAATGACGGGAATAACCATATTTTAACGAATAACGTCTATATATGAAAGGTTTTTCTCGCTATTCGTCCGCTGACTGGATCAGCCGCTCCGTCCGTTCTTTCAATTCACTGTGGGGGATGAATTTTTCTGAGAGCATGTCGGGGAGAATGTAGTCGAGAAAATATTGGACGCACTCGAGCTCCCTGAATTTCATGATGGTCGACAGGGCTCCCTCGTAAATCTCCATGAATAACGGGTCTGGATTCCCTTTCTGAATTTCTCCGAATGATTCATAAAGAAGGTCGATTTTATCGGCGACCGACAGGATCTGGCCTTCGAGTGATGCATCCTTTCCTTCCTTAAACCGTTCCCTGTATACATCCTGAAACCGCGGCGGGATTTCGGTGTCGATGAATTTCTTGACCATCTGATCTTCTACCTGGCTGAACAGTTCGCGGAGTTCTGCCGATGCATATTTCACAGGCGTTTTGATGTCGCCTGTGAATAACTCGGCATAGTCATGGTTCAGCGATTTTTCGTAAAGGGCCTTCCAGTCGACCTCTTGTCCATTCTGTTCCTCCACGGTCCCGAGGAATTGTGAGATCTTGGTCACCTTGAAGGAGTGGCTGGCCACGTTATGTTCGTGATATTTGAACCTCCCCGGACAGCGCACGAGCGTCTCGAGGTCGGACAGGCTTTTAAAATAGTGATGAATTCCCATAGTATTCTCCTCTCTCTTGTATCGTTCCGGGTTGTATCCTTACCCTTCTTTTATTTAAAAGAAACCAGCCCTTCCACTTCCCCGGCCAGGATGGCATTGAGTGCATCGTGATGCAGGGTCGGGATTTGGTGGGATGCCCCCGGTATGATGTAGACTTTCTTAGGATGACAGTCTTTATAGCACTCCAGCTGATCATTGACCCAGTCCGATTTCTCCCCGTATATCAGCATAATCGGCACCTTGCAGCGGTTCATTTTTTCGATGCCGTCATAGCACAGTGACTGCTTGTAAAAATGGTACCAGACTTCCGGATTCGCCTTGTTCATGTGAAGGACGAGTTCTTTGCGTTCCGACTTATCTTTCGTATGGGCCTTTGAAATGATTTTAGCGAGCCTTACCGGATAATGACGGACCATCTTCATCCCGATCAGATGCATCATTTTCAGCTTATTGTGGACAACCTTCGGGTAAGCCCCGATCAGAATCATGGCGCTTACTCTTTCATTATATGCTGCGGCGAATTCTTGTGCGATCACGCCTCCGGCTGAATATCCGAGAAGTACACATGTGGATAACTGTAAATGATCAAGAAGGAAAAGAAGTTCATCCACAAAGGAATCAAGACTTACGAACGGCTTCATAGTCGGAGAATCTCCGTGTCCCGATAAGTCCGGGATGATCAGCCTGAAATGACTGGCAAGGGAGTGCTGTTTTGAAAACACGGCCCTCCCCATTCCGGGTGGGTGAATGAATAGCAGCGGCGTCCCTTTTCCGAGATCGTCGAAATATAGACTGGAGCCTTGATAAGGTATGCTTGGCATATATAAAAACCTCCCTTATTCCGAGTAGTGTCTCTTACACATTCTTCTCGGGATAAGGGAGTTCTAGTCATGCTATTTAGATGAGGCGCACCGATACGACGCCATCGATGGCTTTCAGTTTTGTTTTGACATCGTTCTGCTCTTCTTCGTTCAGCTTTTGGTCAAGGTCGATCATCGTGTAGGCCCAAGTGTTTTTACTGCGGTTGATCATGTCGGCGATGTTGACGGCATAGCCGGATAAGGTCGTCGTGATGCCTCCGACCATGTTCGGGATGTTTTTATGCATGACGGTCACCCGCATTTTGCCGCTGTATGGAAGGTCCACATCCGGCAGGTTGACGGCATGCCTGATGTTCCCTGTCTCCAGATATGCTTTCAGCTGCTGCGCTGCCATCACCGCGCAGTTTTCTTCGGATTCGACGGTGGAAGCACCGAGATGCGGAACAGGGATGACATTTTTCAATCCCAGGACCGCTTCATTCGGAAAATCGGTGACGTATTTTTTGACGGTACCTGCGTTCAATGCCTCACCGAGCGCATGCTCATCCACCAGTTCCCCGCGTGAGAAATTAAGGAGGGTGATGCCTTTTTTCATGCGCAGGAAGCTGTCATTGTTCACGAAGTGCTTCGTTTTATCCGTAAGCGGGATATGGAATGTGACAAAGTCGCACTGCGCCCAGACGTCTTCGATGTTATGAGCGCGTTTTACATCCTGAGAGAGTCTCCATGCGGCATCGACCGAAATGAACGGATCATAGGCGACGACATCCATTCCGAGTGCGAGGGCGTCATTCGCGACAAGGACACCGATGGCGCCGAGACCGACGACACCTAGCTTTTTCCCTTTGATTTCACTGCCGACGAATTCCTTTTTCTTTGCCTCGACGACCGAGGCTGCATCTTCTTCACCATGAAGAGTCTGCGCCCAGCCCACAGCTGAATAGAGATTGCGGGCAGAAGCGATCAGATTGGCAAGCACAAGTTCCTTCACGGCATTTGCATTCGCCCCCGGCGTGTTGAACACGACGATCCCCTTCTCGGTACAGTCATCGACCGGGATATTGTTCACACCCGCACCGGCACGCGCAATCGCTTTTAATGACGGAGGGAATGAAATATCATGGAGATTCTTAGAACGGACGAGCAGTCCGTCGGGATCTCCCTCCCCATTCAGGAGATAGTTGAGATCGTCCTCTATTAATGAAAGTCCGCTTTTGGCTATCGCATTGTACGTATTGATTGTCAGCATCATGATCCTCCTTCACTCAATTCGCGTTCAAAGTTATTCATGAAATCGACGAGCTCCTTCACACCCTGAAGCGGCATCGCGTTGTAAATGCTTGCGCGCATGCCCCCGACAGAACGGTGACCTTTCAGGAACTCAAAGCCTGCTTCCTTTGCTTCTTTTAAAAATCTTGCGTTCACTTCATCGCTGTCAGCTGTAAATGGGATGTTCATCAACGATCTGTTTTCAGGTAAAACCGGGTTAGAGAAAAGGCCGGAATGATCGATCGCCGAGTACAGAAGCTCCGCTTTTTCACGGTTGCGTGCTTCCATCCCCTCTAAACCGCCGTTCTCTTTCACCCATTGAAGCACGAGCTTCAATACATAAATGGCAAAAGTCGGCGGGGTGTTGAACAGCGAGCCGTGCTTTACATATGTTTCGTAATCCAGGAGTGCCGGGCAATGTTCAGGCGCATGGCCGACAAGGTCCTTGCGGATGATCGCGACAGTGACTCCCGACGGTCCGAGATTTTTCTGTGCCCCTGCATAGATGAGGCCGAATTTTGAGACGTCCAGTTCCTCTGACAGAATATGCGAGGACATGTCGGCGATCAGCGGGATCTCCCCAGTGTCGGGATACCCGTTGAAGCGCGTTCCTTCTATTGTATTATTCGAAGTGATATGTACATACCGGGCGTCTTTTGAAAAATCATCACGGGAGAACTGCGGGATGCTGTGTTGACTATCTGGCAGATGCGTGCGCACCTCACCGACTTTTTCCGCTTCCTTCACTGCTTTTTTCGACCAGCTGCCGGTGACGATATAGTCGGCGGTCTGGCCCGGGCAGAGCAGATTCAGGGGAATCATCGAAAATTGAAGGGAAGCCCCGCCCTGCATGAACAGCACGTGAAAATCGTCCGGGATGCGGAGCAGTCCCCTGAGGAGCGCTTCAGCCCCGTCAATGATTTCCTGGAACGCACCAGAACGGTGACTGAGCTCCATTACGGACATCCCAGTCCCTTCGTAATCAAGCATTTCCTCCTGCACTTTCTCAAGCACTGGCTTCGGCAGCACCGCAGGACCCGCCGAGAAATTATAAACAGTTTTCATCTATGACACCACCCTCTCAGAAAGTTCCGAATTTTTTCAAATTATAGTGAAATCAAGCCGCTGCGTCAATCCCACTCACCCTACATGTAAACGCTTAATCACCCCCTTTTTTGTCCTTTTTCCTATTCATTGTATCGTTCTAAGTGTTTTTGAAAATAGAGTGACGGCCAACGAGCGAGGGACTTTTTAATTACGAATATACCGGGACTAGCTTCACCGTAATCGTCTTATTTGCCCCTAGCAATACGACTGATGATGCAGGTTTTCGATTGAGATTTAATATGATACCAAACCTAAAAGCCGCAATACCATTAAGATATGAGGTAAGAGGCTGGGGCCATCGTGTCTTGTTAAACCCGCTTATTTGTATTTAAAGAATCAATTAAGTGCGGGTTTGTATATTTTTTTCATCTATTTATTTCAGCTTGTCCAAGCGGTTGATTGGAGTGGAAGACGAAGACTCCTGCGGGAAGAGCGTGTTAGGTGAGACCCCGCAGGCGAAGCTGAGGAGGCTCACCAACCGCCTGCGGAAAGCGAAGTCTTCCACGGAAATCAATAGCGGTATTTAGAGAACAACACTAAAATACACGTCCATTAGATAGAGGTTTTTTTGTTGTTCCGGTATGTTATTTCATCTTATTCTGTCTGTATTTCGATTGCCTCCTCAATGGGTCTATCAAGACATTGAAGGAATAAAGTGGAAATGATATAGTATAATAGGTAAATAGTTTGAAAATTTTGTAATATAATTGTAATCAAAAGCATCATTATTCAGGGAGGGATATTTATGAAAAAACAGCTCCTCCGGCTGCCCCTTCAATTCATCCTGACATGTCTGGGTCTATTCCTTTTCAGCGGGGCCGGGTCGCTGCTCATGTACGATCATGAACTTGTGATACATATCGCTAAATATATTCATACACTGCAACTGATTGGAAAGGACCTGCTCGATCCGGGGTCCATTTTTGTACAAGTTGAAGCGGACGGGAAGGAATATCCGATCTTCCCGATGATGCTGAAACTGTTAGGCTACTCATTCCTGCTGCTGGTGACGGCTTTTTTCATTGCGGCTGTGAGTGCTGCCCTATTAAGCTATCTGGCCATGCTGCTCCCCCGCAGGGCCCACCGGTTTTTTCTGAGGATCCTCGAGCTGCTGGATTCGCTGCCGGATGTGCTCGTAGTTGTGTTCCTGCAGTTGTTCATCATCTTTCTGTTTAAGAAGACGGGCATTCTTTTCTTCGATATCTATGCCCTCGGGGAAGAGAGGATCTATATGCTGCCGATCTTCTGTTTAGCAGTGATGCCGGTTGCGTTTCTCGTTAAAAATTTCTTGTTCCAGCTTCGGGAAGAAGGAGATAAACCGTACGTGGAATTTTCTTTTTCCAAAGGGTTCTCGAAGGCTTACACACTGTGGGTCCATTTGTTCAGGAACGTGTGGGTCAGCTTCTATTATCATATCAAGCCGATTTTCCTGCTGATGCTCTCGAATCTGTTGATCATTGAGATCCTGTTCAACATCAATGGTTTCATGGTGGCGATGCTGTCGACAGCCGTCAGCAAGCCGAGTGCATTTTTCATCGGCATGCTGATGGTGTATATCCCTTTCTTCCTATTATTCAGCCTGGGGCAGCTTTTATTGACAAAATATACGGGCATCCATGAGGAGGCGGAAGTATGAGTGTATTCAAACATATTCGATTTTGGATTCCGATCTTGATCCTGCTCGCCATGATCATCGGGAGTTACCTCGTCCCTGTTCTGAATCCTGACTTTCTCGAATCAGGGCCGGCTTATATGAAAGATGAGGAAACTGGCAGGGTGATTGCGGCACCTGTTTACTCCATTTCCGAAATGCCGCCGCTCGGGAGTGACAAGCTTGGAAGGAATCTATTCATCATCCTGGTCGCAGGTGCTAAATACACGCTGTTATCGGCAATCGTCATCGCCTTATTAAGGATGACGGGCGGATTCATCACGGGTGTGCTGTATGCCTTTCTTCCCCGCTGGATCCGGACAGGGGCCAAAGGGCTATTGGACACATTTAATTTCATCCCGCTTGCCATCGTTGTCTATATACTGCTGTATCCGCTGCAGCTTGCATTCGCCGGAGGGTCGCTTCCCTCCTTCAGGTTCCTGATGATCGAGGTAATCGTCATCGCCCTGATTGTCATCCCGTCACTTGGGATGTATGTTGGTCAGGGGATGCATGATTTCCTGAAGCAGGATTTCATATCGGCTTCGAGGACGATGGGAGCCGGGCGTTTTCATCTGATCCGGAAGCATTTGTGGCCTTACTTCAGCCGACAGTCGATCGTGCTGTTCTCGGAACAGCTTGCTCAGACTCTCCTCCTCCTTGTGCAGCTAGGGATCCTGCATATTACATTGGGAGGATTGATCACGGAAAACTTCGGGGTCATGGAGTTCATCCCGCAGTATTTCTCGGTGACCAATGAATGGGCCGCCACAATGAGCATCAACATCCAGCAAGTCTTCAACAAGCCGATGCTCCTGCTCGCACCGCTGCTGTTTTTTGCGGTATCAATTTACTGCGTGAATCAAATCAGTTCCGTTCTGAGGCAGGTGCTGATCGAAGGGCAAGCGGTCAAAGCCGGGTCTGTTGAAAAAGGCGGCCGCGGGCAAGCTGCCCTTTCTAAGCAGAGTGTCGAGGATTTTCAATTCACTGCAGGGAGGGATCATCGTGAAACCGTATAGACTTCTGACTGTTTTATCGCTGTCCCTCCTCTTTCTTTTGTCAGGCTGCCGGGTCGTCCTGGTCGATGAAACCCTGAAACAGGCAGAAGCCGAACCCGAACCAAAAGGAAAAGAGCCGATTTCGCTGCAATCAAAAGTCCAGTTCAGCAAGGATAAACTGGTTTTCCGCGGAGAGACGGATCTGCCCCAGGGGGCGGTCATCGAAGCGAGCTTGACGGAATATCCTGACACGGTCACCTTACTGCAGGTCATGAATGCGGAAGCGGAGCCGGTCGCTGAAACGAAGGTCTCCGAAACAGGAGAAACCGGGGAAGACGGGACCTTTTTGATTGTCATGAAACGAAGCGATCCCCAGAAGAGATATCAGGTATCCATCCAATTCAGGCCGGAGCTGCAGCCGACGGCGGTGAAGGATCAGTACGGGGAAAAAGGTGAAAACATAGGCGGGGGCGAAGGTGTTTTCAACTATGAACTTGATCAATCGGAAATGACCGGGATCGCTTTATTCGCCCCCCTTCCGAACCTTAATGACGGAGGATTTTATCAAGGGAAATGGGACCTGAATGAGAGCCAGGAAAAAGCGAGGCCCTCCATGTGATCCCATACAGAAAAGACCTGCGCTATTCGTAAGCACAGGTCTTTTTTGTATGGATCATCCTGTCATGATATCCTCCTTCGGATATCGGATTTTCTCTTTGTCCGGTCTCGACAGCGAGAATGCAAGCGTCAGCGGCCCGAGTTTTCCGATGAACATGACGATGATGATGACGCTCTTCCCTAAGTCTGTAAGAGATCCGGTAATCCCCATCGACAGGCCGACCGTGCCGAATGCAGAGACGATTTCAAAAAGGATCGGCAAGAATTCGGCGCTTTTTTCACTGATGTTCATCACGAACAGTGCGCTGAACACGAGGAATACACTCATCATCGATACAGCAAGGGCTTTGAAGATATGAAACTCACTGATTGTTCGGCGGAACAGCCGGATTTCACGTTTTTCTTTTAAAAACGCAAAGACACTCAGCGATATGACAATGAAGGTTGTAAGCTTGATGCCCCCTCCTGTGGAGGCGCTCCCCGCCCCGATGAACATAAGGAGGATCGTCAGGAAGATCGTATCCCGCTCCATGACTCCATAGTCAAGCGTATTGAATCCGGCGGTCCGCGGTGTCACAGCTGAAAAATAAGCCGCCTGCACTTTATCGAACAGCGACAGATTCGCGAGCGTGTGGGGATTGTTGTATTCAAGAATGAAGAGAATGATCATCGCTGCCGTGTTGATGATCAGCGTACCCCACAACATGATTTTAGTGTGAAGAGACAACTTTTTCAGCGATCTCTTTTTATAAAGATCGACCAGAACAGTGAACCCGATACCGCCGATGATGAATAACAGCGAAATCACAAGATTCACGACCGGGTTCCCCGCGTATCCCATCAGACTGTCCGCCCAGATGGAGAATCCTGCGTTGTTAAATGCAGAGATGGAGTGGAACACACTGACGTAAAGTCCCCTGCCCCATCCATATTCCGGCACCCACTGTGTCGCCAGCAGGACGACGGCGGCCGCCTCCACAGTAAAAGAAAAGTAAAATAAATATTTCACGAGTTTAATGACGCCGCCGACCGAAGTCTGATTTAACGCCTGCTGAATCAGCAGTCTCTCCTTGAAGCCGATTTTCTTGCCGATCATCATGAAGATCAGGACGGCAAACGACATGATCCCGAGCCCGCCGATCTGGATCAGGCACATGATGATGACTTCACCGAACGTGGTAAACACACTGCCCGTGTCCACAACAATCAGCCCGGTGACGGTCATGGCTGAAACCGATGTGAACAGTGCGTCGAGCATCGAAATGCCCTCCTCTGTCGCAAACGGCAGCTTCAAGAGGAACATCCCGAGGATACTGAAAAAAATGAACGTGACCACCAGCAGCTGCGGCGGGGTCCAGGGAGTGATCTTCCCCTTCATCTTTTATACACCTTCTTTTTCAAAGCGATTGATATCGCGGTTATGACCAATCACAATCAGGAGGTCCTCCTTTTGGATGACTTCATCCGCGGACGGCGAGACGATGACCTCGTCACCGCGGTGGATGGCGATGATATTGCAGCCGTACTTCGCGCGAACATCCAGCTCGATCAGATTCTTCCCGGCGACCTTCCTGGTTGCTAGCACTTCGACGATACTATGTTCTTTCGATACTTCGATATAATCGATGATTTTCTCAGACGTGATGTGATGGGCGATCCTTCTCGCCATATCTCGTTCCGGATGAATGACCTTATCCGCGCCGATGCGATCCAGCACTTTCTGATGGTAAGCATTCGATGCCTTGACCCACACCTCTTTGACGCCGATTTCCTTCAGCTGGAGCGTCGTCAGGATACTCGCCTCGATATTTTCACCAAATGAAACGATGACATGGTCAAAATTTCTAAGTCCAAGTGACTTCAGCACCGATTCATCCATCGCATTCGCCTGCACGGCATGTGTCGCAATATCCTGGAACTTCTGGACGACTTCGTGGTGGATATCGATCGCAAGCACCTCCACATTGAGCGCTGCCAGCTCCTGTACAAGATTTCCCCCGAACCGGCCCAAACCGATGACTGCAAATTGCTTCTTCATGATGTACACCCTCCAAAACCTTTTTATTAGCTTAACCAATTGATGTTATTCAACTCCGCTCCGAACAGAACAGCGGCAATCGAACTTAAAAAACAGCACAAAAAGACCACAAGGAATACACCCTGTGGTCATCATTTTTTGATCACGAGTATCATCCTCTCCCATTACGCTTACGAGGTTAGCTGACGGATTCGGGCGATGGAAGTAGCCCTACCTCAAGCCGCAAACAAGGATTCTCCTTTCAGCATGGGCGCACCGGCCTATGCCTTTCAGATCAAGAACCTTGCAGCGATGTGGATTCACCCCTGTGACTCGGGTCCCCCGCTTCAAATTGAATTAAGCGATAAAGAATATTTGTTTGATGTTAGTTATCATACTCCCCGTACCGTGAGTTGTAAATATGTTTTTTGTAAAAATTTCTGCCCTTCAATTGGAAGGGATTTTTCATACACCGGGAGGTTTCCAATTCATTTTTATGGGGAAAAGCCTACATAAGTAATGCTAGATAAGTACCAGAAGGGAAGTAGGAAAATGGCTGATCTTTCAACGATCATTTCTAACGATACAAATAAAAACAATCAAAGCTCGTCTGACATCAAGCCCTGGATACGTGGGTTTGCACGGGTAGGATATATCGCAAGGGGCAGTGTTTACCTGATGATCGGGGCGCTCGCACTGATGGCCGCGTTCGGGGCAGGCGGAAGCATGTCCGATTCCAGCGGGGCGTTCAGTGCGGTTGCCCAGGCTCCGTTCGGTGAGGTACTTCTGTGGATCGTCGGATTCGGGATCATCGGCATCGTCATGTGGAGCTTCATCGAAGCAGTCAAAGACCCCGGACATTCCGACGGTTTGATGAAATCGGCATTCAGGAGGCTCACCCATGTCATCAGCGGAATCATCTACAGTGCACTTTCATACAATGCATTCATGATCGCGATGCATGCCAAGAGCGGATCGGGCTCCGGGTCCAAACAATCCATCTCTGCTAAGCTTTTATCACAGCCGTTCGGTCAGTGGATCGTCGGCATCGTCGGCGCCATCATCATCGGCTTCGCCCTTCATGAAATGTACATCGCAGTAACCGGAAAGTTTACAAAGCATTTCAAGCGGCATGAAATGTCCGACAAAGAGTGGAAATTAGGCAGGAACGCCGGAAGAATGGGATTATTCTCGCGTGGATTCGTCTTCCTATTTGTCGGTTATTTCTTCATCAAGACGGCCATCACCGCAGACCCCGATAAAACAAAAGGACTCGACGGCGCCCTCTCAAAAATCGCCCAGCAGCCATACGGCCAGTGGATACTGGCCGTGGTCGCGGCCGGATTGTTCCTTTACGGGGTGTATCAGATTTTAAAGGGGAAGAACCGGCATTTGAGTATGTATTGATAATATGGATTTTCACACAAAACAGAGCCCGGGCTTTCCCGGCTCTGTTTCTTTTTGTTCAAAATATAGTACAATGTGAAAGGAATTAAAACACACCGGATTAATAGACCATGATGAAGGACTGAGGCAATTGGACTGGCTGGCACTTACGATAAAAGAAATCATCGAGAATCACCTCAGCGGAAGTGCTGTCCTGATCGCCTTATTCAGCGTAGGGGTGAACATTGTCATCAGTGTTGCCGGCTTCCTGCCCAGTTTTTTCATCACGGCCTTGAATATTTCATATTTCGGCCTCGAAACCGGAATCCTCCTTTCTATCATCGGCGAATCCCTCGGTGCCGTCGTGAGTTTTGTCCTTTATCGGAAAGGGATGTCGGTGGCGAAATTCGATAAAATATTGGAAAACAGCTATTTTTTAAAACTCAAGCAGGCAGAAGGAAAGGAATGGATCTTCCTCCTTTTTGTCTTTCGGATCTTCCCTTTTGTCCCTTCAGGGGTCGTGACGGTCGCCGCTGCATTCAGCAGTATCTCGGCTGCCGCTTTCACCGTGGTAAGCACCGCTGGGAAAATACCGGCACTCCTGCTTGAAGCTCTGATCGTTGTAAATGTGATCGAATCATCGAGGGGAACATGGATCCTGCTGGGGGCGGCAGCATTGCTGGGGCTCGGTTATGCCGCTGTCCGGTATGGACGTTTGAGCGGAAGAAATGGATAATCGGCCGGACCCAGCTTAGGTGCGGCCGATTTTTTGTGTTGGTGGAGTGTACCTGGTACACGAAGGCGACCGGTCCTGCGCCAGGCACAAAGCGGGTGATTTGTGCCTGGCACCCAATTAATAGATCTTGCCCTGTAATCGAATAAAACACGCCCCCCTCTTTTCATCCTCCAAACGTTTCCCCCTCAGACCTCACCCTTTTAAAATCAGCAGCTTTTAACTCGTCCTTTTTCTCCACAGCTTCCCCATTATATTTCTCCCTGAACTTTTTATAAAAATGGGAGTGGCCAGACGTTGCACGCACATATCCCTCGATCATAAGAGCGACGGCGAACATGGCGCTCGCAAAGAAGAGAATCGGAGTGAGCGGCACCCACGGGGCACCCTGCAGGTAGCGGAACGAGTCCCCGATCAGACCAGACCATTCATTGGTGCTGGACATCGGTGGATTCGGGACGAAGGAATAATCGACGTCCGTCCCGCCGACGAAGAGCTTCAGCAGTCCGAGGTGGATGAAGATGATCAGTGTCTGCATGATCTGCTGACCGAAAAGGACGACCAGCTTGTCCTTCAATGACGGGAGAATATGTTTGAAGATGATCCTGAATTTACTTGCTCCCAGTACTTTCGCGCTGAGGATGAATTCTTCCTTGTACACCATCGTTACTTCATTTCCAAGCAGTGACGAAAGGATTGGAACGATGAGGAGAGTCAGGATCAGGATTTCAATGATGAACCGTTCCGTCATCGTTGTGGGAAAACCATTGAACGGCTCCCATAAAATCGGATGCAGCAGGAAATAAGCGATGATGGACAACGGGATATAATGAAACGAATCGATCGTCCCGTTGATCGATTTTTTAAACCTTTGCAGATAGGTGCCGAGGACAAGTGCAATCGGCAGGGAAATGACGACTCTCAGGAAGGCGATGATGAAGGAAAGGATCAGCGTGTATTTCGCGCCGATGAGAATCTTCCCTAACATATCCAGGCCAAGCGGATCGGTGCCGAACGGATAATTCCATTTTGGCGAGATCGGCGCCGACTCCACCGGGAATCCATTTTCAGAAATAAAATAAAGCCGCCTTACCTCATCATCCCAGAGGATGGTATAGAGAAAGCTCGCCAGGATCAGCAGAAACAAATACAAAAAGCCGCTGAGGAACATCGGATTCTTCCATATACTTCGTTTCATCATAATTCCTCCCCTCTGTTTGCCTTACGGGACAGCACGAACTCCCCGATGTTGTAAAAAAGGAAAAGAGGGATGAAGATGCTGAATAAAGCGAGCGTGAATAATGTCGGCTGCAGCGTCGACATAAGGAACCGGGTGATGCCCGGAATATTGAACAGCAGCTCGACGACGAATAGATTCGACAGCATGAACCAGACCGTTTTCTTCGACTGAAAGAATACGGAAATGACAGCATTCCGCAGGATATGTACGATCAAGATAAAGAATTTTCCCAACCCGATTGATTTGGCAAGCTGCACGTAATCCTTCTTCTCTTCCTTCTCGAACGTCATAATCGTCAAACGGTACAGCTGGATGGACGGCAGGATGGCAAGCACCAGGATCGGGAGCAGATAAATCTTTTCCTCATAAGTGGCGGCAATCCCCACGACGACCTGTCCGGATTGTTTATAGTAAGCAAGAATGGCAAGCTGCAGAATCAGGATGATGAGAAGATCGGGCAGTGATTCCAGAAGATAGAACCCGAATTTGATAGACTGTCTGATTTTCTCCGAGAACATCATGGTGAGGATCGTGAGGATGACGGCCATAAGCATGGCCAGAAAGAAGGACGAAAACAAGACGGTCAGTGAATACTGGATCGGCTCCCACAAAAACGGGAACAAATCGCGCTCTTTCTGCCCGCCGATCACTTTATATGTAAGCTCGGATGGGTGGATGATGGCATACAGAATCTCTTGGATTGTCGTCCAATAGGCGTGCCAGTGCACCTCCTTGGCAGCAAGTCCGGAAATGAGCACCGGCAGGCCGCCCATCAAGATGATCCCGGCTGCAGATAAAATAAAATTTTTGATTATATGTAGCAGTTTCATTGCAAGCCTCCCTATTAACTCTACTATTAGTAAAATTATACCAAAAAATAGATTGATTGGAAGGAAAAATAAATAAGGCAGGCCGCCTGATGAGGCTGCCTGCCCGTTTTATTTTACACTGAACAGTTGTTGGGACCTGTCTCCATACTCTGCTTTTCTTCAGGATCGGGGTGGACTTTCCCCATATTCGTCTTCCGGATTTCTTCGTGGCTGTTTGGCTGCTCAGGGAGATTATCCGTGACCATATGCCGGAATTCCCCTGCATCATCCACATTCAGCTTTTTATTTTTTTCATAGAGAGCGTTCAATTTATCCGACACACTTCCGTCCTCATTCAACTCGCTCATCTCACCAAAGTGGGACGGAAGGACGGTCAAGTCACCCGCCAGATTCTTGTAGCGGTCGTACAATGTTTCCCTCAGGTCTTCCACCCAGTCTTCAGCCTTCCCGGCAAGGTCCGGCCGGCCGATTGATTCGACAAACAGGATATCACCGGTGAGCAGGAATTCATCGTTCACGATGAGGCTCGTACTGCCGATCGTGTGGCCCGGTGAATAGAATGCCTTGAGAGCCGCCGCACCTGCTTTAATTTCGTCGCCGTCCTTCAGCGGATTGTACTCGAATTCCACCCCTTCATCATCTTTATCGGGAAAATAGTATTCGGCATCGTACTGCTTGGCAATTTCACGCCCTCCTGAAATATGGTCGGCATGAAGATGCGTATCGATGACTGCTTTGATTTTCAGACCCTGTTCCTCAACGAAGTCTGTGTAAAAATGCGTCATGCGGTTGGGATCGACGATGACCGCTTCCCCGTCAGATTCGATGATATAGGATAAGCATCCTTTCCCGAGACGGACAAATTGATAGAGTGCCCCGCCTTCCCCGGGCAGCTTGCTGATCTTGACCGGTTCGAGATGCTCGCTCCAGCCGTTCATCCCATCGACCACATGGGTTATTTCAGAGACGCCTGCTTCCTTCAGGATCTCCACTCCGTCCTGTGATGAAATCCCTTTCGCACACACGACATAAATCGGTCCTTTATCCGGCAGCTTCTCCTTCGCTTTTCCGGGATCCTGTTTGATTTCCTTCAAAGGGATATTCATGGTGGTGACAGACTTTCCTTCAATCTTCCAGTTTTCATAATCGTCTTCCCCGCGGACGTCCAGGATAAAGACTTCTTCATTTTTCATGATTTTTTTGACTAGATCTTTTACTTCAAGTGGTTGAAGTGACATGGTTGTAATCTCCTCCCAATGATATGTTTATATTTCATATATACCCTGTTCCGTATTTACCAAACGTAAGATTGGAATGGAAAAACGATTCTTTTGACAGATGTGATAGTGTATTGTATCGTAATTGAATCCCGACTATTTCAATGTGCTTTAACATGAAATTGTTCCGGCCGCTTATTAAGGAATGTGCGGAATGCTCTAAATAGAAGATTCTTATGTAATCCATTGGGGAAAACTATCATATAAAGGAGGAATTTTATGAAAGCGATATGGAAGGGATACCTCGAAACATCCCTTATTTTAAAAATCACCGTGGCTCTCGTGCTCGGTGTGATCGCCGGGCTCATTTTCGGAAAAGATGCGTCCGTCCTCACACCGCTCGGCGACGTCCTGCTCAGGCTCCTTAAGTTCGTCATCCTGCCGCTGATCCTGTTTACGCTGATTGTCGGGGTCAACCAGACAAACGTGAGCAGTCTCGGCCGCATGGGTGGAAAAATGTTCTTATACTATGTTCTTACTTCTGCACTGGCAATCATCGTCGGCATTGCCGTCGCCAGTCTGTTCAACCCGGGGACCGGGATGACGCTCGATACGGACGAATCGTTCAAAGTACCTGAAAACCCGGGACTCGTGAGTGTCTTATTGAATATCGTCCCGGAAAACATCGTGACTGCTTTTTCAGAGTTCAACCTTCTGGGGATCATCTTCACCGCCCTCACCTTTGGGATTGCGATCTCGTGGCTGCGGTCGAGTGAACAGTTTCATGAAATGGGTGAACATGTGTACAAGCTCGCTGAAGGATTGAATGAAGCAGTGCTTGTGATCATGAAAGCCGTTCTGCAATACGTTCCGATCGGGATTTTTGCCATCATGGCAAATACGGTCGGGAATCAAGGCTTGGACACACTCGTATCGCTGGGCAATATGGTTCTCGTCCTTTACGCTGCGATAGCCGTTCAGATTGGTCTTTATATCCTGTTCATGATCTTCTTCAAGATCAGTCCGGGTAGATTTTTTAAACAGGCACGCACTCCAATGATCACTGCGTTTGTCACGCAAAGCAGCTCAGGGACGCTTCCGCTGACGCTGGATGCTGCGAAAAACCTTGGCTTGTCAAAAAGTCTATACGGCTTCAGCCTTCCGCTCGGGGCAACGATCAATATGGACGGGGCAGCGATACGCATTGCGGTCTCCGCCGTATTCGCGGCGAATGTAATAGGTGAACCGCTGACGCTGACCGAGATGCTTGTCGTCGTGTTGATCGGGACACTCGCATCGATCGGGACTGCCGGGGTTCCGGGCGCCGGTATCGTCATGATCGCCACGGTCTTTGCACAGCTCGGCCTGCCGATGGAAACCGTGGCGCTGTTGACGGCCATCGACGCTCTTGTCGGCATGGGGGCAACGGCCCTGAATGTGACAGGTGACCTTGTCGGGACCGCGATCATTGATAAGACAGAGAAAAAAGAAGACCGTTCCGCTTAAGTAAATGTAAAAAAGCTTGCAGAAATTGATTCTGCAAGCTTTTTTTATGAAACATGATGACGTTCCCAGCCTGAATCCTGATCGGCGAACAGGATCCCGAGTTCGTGGTGATCCCCTTCGTACAGAGCACCCTGTTCAAACCGGTTTTCCCCGTTCGTGCCAAGGACCTCGAGTTTGCAGTAGGCACCGTTTTTCTGAAGGGCTTCATAGAATCCCCTTTCCGTATTCACGTCTGTTCCGTTCACTTTTAAAATGATTTCCCCGATACTGAGTGAAAGCTTTTCGGCCGGTGTCCCAGGGAGGATTCCGAGGATCATGACGCCTTTCGACTGCCTTTTGTAATAATAAGGCTTGGAATCTTCCGCAGATCGGTGGCGATATATGAGCCAGGCGCGGCCCAGGATCGCGATCACTCCTGCTGCGACTGAAAACATCGGTGCCCAGAAGCCCGTGACGGCAAGTGTCAGGATGAAGGCTCCGAGCCAGAATACATGAGAGCCCATTTGCTTGATGGCGACCTCAGGCAGAGTACTTTTCACAAGCTGCTGAAAACCGAGCAGGAATGGGACGCATAGCAGCGAATAACTCTCTGTGCCGAGTGTGAACACCGGCCACCAGTCGAATGGCAGTGTCAGATTGCCTGTCGGAAGCAGCACGAACATTGGCACCAGCCAAAGCTTCTTGCTTTTGTGGACCCCGACTTTCAGTCCCCTCTCACTTTTGATCAGGCGCGGGGAAGTATGTTTCCATCCGTTAAGTTTGATTAGGATCCCTTCAATAAGGGTAAGAACCCCCGCTAGGACCATGACCGAACTGAGAAGCCCTAGATTCAAATCTTCCAAATACGTATGTACAAAAGGTATTTCCAAGTCAAAATAATGGACCGTTACAAGAAGGAAATAAGAAAATCCGGTAGTGATCGCTGCAGACACAAGATGAAAATTCCTTGTGAGTGCAAAGAGCACACTCAAAGCACCAATGAGCGTCAGGGCAAACACCGGGATGACCAGCCCCGCTCCTATGGTGACCAATGAAAATACCAGCCCGACTGCGATTCCATACGATAAAAGGACACGCAAATCATGATATCCATCCAGAAGCCGCGTATGAAAATCCCTTCGTTCCCTTTTCACGCGAAAATAACCCGTCATAATTGCCAGCAGCACCGATAAAAATAATACCGGATGCAGAATGAATTTACCCAAAGCCTTCAAGACGTCCAGTAACCAAACCTCGACCAATGAAACGTCACCCCCTCTTTTAAACTGTTATCTATTATTTTATCAAAATCCCCCTCCAAAACCTATTGCAATTTTATTCCGATTCTATTACATCCGGAAATCCAAGCGGGGAATTTCCCGGATATATGCAAGACCTTCGGTTATTTCGACAGCAAACCCGATATTTTCCCGGGAAATGATGTCGGAATTTCACCCCTATGTAAAATTGGCCGGAAAGAGAAACCTCTTCCGGCTTTAACATTTTATTGAAGATACTGAGCCCAAAATTGTTTAAATACGACAAACGCAAACCCCAGATAACCAAATAGGAAATCTTCCTCCATTTCTGAATAATACATGGCTTCCCTCCTTTACGCGCGTTCCCCAAGCCAATCTTTCAGATGTTGGGAAATGCTGTTTTTTATCAAGCTTGCATGCCCGCCTTCCACCAGTTCCAGGTGCTTGTCTCGGCTGGAAATGATATTCATCAGCGGGGACGAAATATCGGCAGGGACCATCTGATCATATCGTGATGAAATCATGTATACATTAGAAGTGATATTCTTCAAATCGACCGTTTCCCCGCCAAGCTCGAAGCCTCCATTCAAAAGGACATTCCTTTTCACAAAGTACTCGGTTATATCCAGTGCGAAAGCTCCTGTCATCGGGATATGGTCGTTGGTCCACTGATTGAAACGATACCAATAATAGGCATGCCCCGGATCATAGGATTTCGTCAACAGGGACAGATAGGGTGAAAAATAGACCGGGGAAGTCAACAGACGCATTCCTGCTTTCATTACGTGAGCCGGTATCGTCCCGCTCTGTTCAATCAGCAGTCTGAAATCCAGCTCCCCGCTTTTCAGCGCTTCGATCCATTCGCTGAATTCCGGCACCGACTGAAAATCGACCGGTGTGACGAAAAGGAGCAGGTTTTTCACGATGTCCGGCCGCAGGGAGGCATAGATGGCTGCAAGTGTCCCCCCAAGACAGAAACCTGCAAGGGACATCGTGGCTTGTCCGCTGTGCACCAGCATCTGTTTTATCGCCTGATCAATGTACTGAAACAAGTATTCTTCGAGACCAATGGAACGGTCCTCCTGCGACGGTTCTCCGAATTCAAAAAGGTATACATCATATCCTTCCTCGAGGAACCCTCCGACCATGCTGTAATCCTTAGTCAAATCGAGAATGCTCGGTTTGTTGATCGGTGAATACAGCAAGAACATCGGGATCTTGCCGTTGGGTTCTTCCTGCCGGTAGTGCCAGAGCGTGCATGTCCCCTTTTTCCAGATAGCCTCCCTAGGGAAGTTCGGTTTCCATTCCTCATTCATTGAGATCGTATTGAAAAATCCTTTCCACCGCTCTATTTCTTTTAGTAAGTCCAGATTATCTTCCATTCGCTTCACCCCCCTTGGCTGACATGTCCAATCAGCATTCTTTGATTGAGAAATTCGACAAACAGCAGCACAAAAGTCATGAGTTGAAGAATACTCATGATCGTTTCCATCACCGTGTTGTATGCTTCAATGACTTCACTCTGATTGATCTCGGCTTTGATTGCCTGATTAATCTCAAACTCTGCACGGGTCCCGGCGAGCTTTAATTCTCTATACCATTCATCCATCCTTCATTTCTCCTTTTATGCCAGGGCGGATATTCCACCGTCCACGATTAAAATATGGCCGTTCACATACTGAGAAGCAGCTGATGAGAGAAAAACAGCAATCCCGCGCAGATCTTCCCCTTCACCGAATCGTTGCGCTGGGATATGCTGCATGATCGCATTCCCCTGCTCTGCAAAAAGCTGTTTGGTGATTTTAGTAGGGAAGAAGCCCGGCGCAATCGCATTCACCTGGATATTATGAGAGGCAAGTTTAACGGCAAGATCCTTTGTAAGCGTGATGACCGCACCTTTACTAGCATTGTAAGGAACGGTGTCCATCAACCTTGGATCCGTCCCCCCAAAACCTGACACCGATGCGATATTGATGATCTTTCCCGACTTCTGCTTCACCATCACCTTCGCCGCTTCCTGCGAAAACAGGAACGTCCCCTTCACATTCACATCCATGACCTTGTCCCATTTATCAGCAGGCACATCCAAAAACGGACCCGCCCACGAAGTCCCGCTGTTATTGATCAAAATATCAATCCTGCCGAACTCTTTCATAGTTTCTTCTATTATATGCACGACATCTTCTTTGTTCGTGACGTCACAGGAGAAGGCAAGAGACCTGACACCCAGTGCAGTCAGGGAATCCCGCACTTCTTCGCAGGCTGCCAGATTCCTAGAGCACACTACAACATGCGCACCCGCTTCACCCAGGCCAAGCGCCATCTCTTTCCCGAGGCCCCTTCCACCTCCCGTCACAACCGCCACTTTTCCTTTTATATCAAACATGTATTTGCCTCCTTTCTATTAAAATTGTTTCACTCTATATAATAGATTTTGGTTGAGAAATAGTGCATGGATTCATGTGGGATTGGTAGAATTGATTGATTTGCCTGTTGATGGTGGGTGGTTGGGGGTGAGTTGGGGGTGCCTGGCTCGATTCGGTGGTTTTGAGCCTGGCTCATTTTGTACCAGGTACAATCGGCTGGCAGTATACCTGGTACAATCAAAGCTCCCTGTACCTGGTACACACAAAACACACAAAAAAGAACGCCTCCCCAAAGGAAGGCAATCATTCCAATTTACTATTCCGACCCTCTAGCTGCCTGCGCCTTTGCGATGCGGTTTACGTATTCGATGGCGGCTTGGAGCTGGAGGTCGTTCTTTTCGTTTTGGATCTGTTGGTAGATTTCGGCCTGCAGGTGTTCGGCTGTTTTGCTGTCGATGATGCCGTTAGAGTCGAGGCCCTGCTGGATTTGGAATTCCTTGACGGCCTGTTCTGTTTTTTTGCTGTAGTAGCCGTCGGAGCGGTCGAGCATGAATCCGAGGCCTTTCAGCATTTCCTGTGCATTTTTCACCTGCTCGTTGTTCATTTCGGGCTTCAGCGGTTTTTCGATTTGAAGCGGGTGGGCGTAGTAGTAAGCCGGCTGCTTCACTGCGACGTCAGGTCTGATCCCTTTTTTGTGAATCCAGTTTCCGTTCGGTGTGAGCCATTTGTACATCGTCAGCTTGATGTTGCTGCCGTCTCCCATCGGAACGGCCTGCTGAACGGTTCCTTTTCCGAAGCTCTTGGTCCCGATAAGCGGGTAGCCTTCCGTTTCCTTGAGTGCCCCGGCAAGGATTTCGGAGGCGGATGCGCTCCCTTCATCGATGAGGACGACGACCGGGTAGGCTTTCTTTTCTTTTTTATCAGAGAAGGATTTCATGACTTCGCCGTTTCGTTCCTGGATTTGGATATAAGGCTTCTTCCCTGTGACGAACTCCTGAAGGATCTGTTCGACGCTGGATAACAGTCCGCCCGGGTTGCCGCGAACGTCGATGACAAGTCCCTTCACCTTATCCTTTTCGAGTTCTGCCAGCTGCTTCTTGAAGTCTGCGGCGGTGTTTTCAGAGAAGGTGGTGATCTGGATATAGCCTGTTTTGGTTCCGTTCACTTTTTTCACATCCGAGTGGACGGTTTCAACCGGGATCTCGTCGCGTTTGACGGAGACTTCGATCGGTTCGGAGACGCCTTCCCTCAGCAATTCCAATTTCACTTCGGTTCCTTTTTTTCCTCTTATCTTAAGAGTCGCCTCATATAGATCGAGGCCGTCGATGCTGCTGCCGTCGATTTTGACAATGCGGTCATTCGGCTTCAGCCCAGCTTCTTCTGCAGGTGAATTTTTAAAAGGGGCAACGATGACCAGTTTCCCGTCCATCATCGTGACCTCCGCCCCGATCCCTTCGAAGGAAGAGTCGAGCGCATCGTTGAACTGTGAAGCCGTCTCGGCGTTCATGTAGACCGAGTAGGGATCATTCAGGGTTTTCAGCATTCCCTGGATGGCCCCTTCCACTAGTTCCCCTTTATTCACGTCCTGAAAAAATTTCTCGCTGATGAGGTCATAGGCCACTTCCACTTTGTGGAGTTTGTCAGCGACATCCCCGTTACCGCTGTACTCTGTGAGCTCGTTCCCTGAATTGCCGAAATCAAACAGGGTGAATCCGCCGTACATTCCGCCTGCCCCGATCAGCATGCTGATCAAGATTGTGATGATAAGCTTTCTGCCTTTCAACTCCATATTTCCCCCTCCAACTTGTTGTCATGGCTGATACGAAAAGCGCCGGCATGCGCGAGGGATGGTTTGTCCTTTTATCAGCCGCGGGCTGACTGCCTGTCCGGGGCAAACACATCCTAAAAACCTTGATCGAGCCGGACACTCACCATTTTTTTATTAAAAAAGACACCGCACAAAAACGCGCGATACCGCGGTGCGATGTCTTTGCTTATTAAACTATATGCCGGAGGGGGACGGGTTATGATACGTCAGCCGTTCACAACCCGTTTTGCCTGAACATTTTTCAAATGGGAGGAAATCATGCTGCCCCATTTCTCGAATTCGACCAGAAACCCGTCATGGCCGAAAGCTGTGGAAACGAAATAATGCCTCCCTGCACGCACCCGGTTCGTAAAACGTTCCATGTATTCAGGGGAGTAGATGAGGTCGCCCTCATAACTGATGGTGATCAGCTCGGTAGGATAGTGTTCCGCGATGTCATCGAGCGTGCAGCCGCGCCCCCTGCTCAAGTCATGCGAGTTCATGGCTTTCAGGAGGGTGAGGTAGCTGTTCGGATCGAATCGCGATGCAAGCTTCCTGCCCTGGTAGTTCAAATAGCTTTCCACTTGAAAACCGGACTGCGCTTCTTCACGCTTGAAACGGTCGTCGAAAAGGAGCGGCGTCCTGTATGTGACCATGCCGGCCATCCTCGCAATCTCCAAACCTTTTATATGAGCGCCTTCGGGGTAATGACCGTTTTGAAAATCGGGATCCGATTCGATCGCCTGGATGCCGATATGATTGAAGGCAATGCCGTAGTCGCTGAGAGTCGGTGTGACGGCAAGGGCAAACACTTTATCGACGAAGGATGGGAACATCATACCCCATTCGAGTGCCTGCATCCCGCCGAGTGAACCGCCGATGACGGCGTGAACGTGCGGGATGTTCAGTTCCTTCAACGCCAGGTATTGAGCTTTCACCATGTCCCTGACGGTGACGGCCGGAAACTCCCGGCCATACCGCCTGCCGGTCGGCGGATCGATTGATGCGGGACCGGTGCTGCCGTCGTTGCCGCCAAGGACATTGAATGAAAGAATCGTATATTCATCGGTATCCAGGTACGAACCCGGGCCGATGAGTCCGTCCCACCAGCCATTGTTGCCCGGCGTCCCTTTTACAATATGATTCCCTGTAAGGGCGTGGCAGATGAGGATGACCGGGCCGTTTGCTGATCCTGTTTTTTCATAGGCAAGCTCGACCCCCTTCAGGGTCTCCCCGCTTTCAAGCGTCAGGGTTGGGATCGTAATGGAGTTGACTTCGTATCGGGCCGCTCGGGTGTGGGGATTCTCCATTCCGCCGCCTCCTTTTTTCAGTAATGGAGGGAGACGGCTTTTCGGGCCGGATCTCCCTTTTAAAAAAATTGATTATACCGGTGACGCGGCAAGTGCCGCTTCGATTGCGTGATCCAGGTCCTCGATAAGATCCTTTGCTGATTCCAGACCGACTGACAATCTCACCAATTCTTCGGTTACGCCGGTTGAGCGCAGCTCCTGTTCGTTCAGCTGCTGGTGGGTCGTCGAAGCCGGATGGATGATAAGCGATTTGGCATCGCCAACGTTCGCCACATGTGACCAGAGCGTGATGTTGTCGACCACTTTCCGGCCTGAGTCCCTGCCGCCTTTAATACCGAAGACGACGATCGAACCGGCTCCTTTTTTCAGGTATTTCTGTGTCAGTGAGTGGGAAGGGTGCTGGGCGAGGCCCGGATACGATACCCATGCCACTCCGCTGTGCTGATCGAGATGCTCGGCGATTTTCTGTGCGTTTTCCGTGTGTCTTTCGATTCGGAGATGCAATGTTTCAAGCCCCTGCAGCAGCAGGAATGCGTTCTGAGGGCTCAGGCATGCACCGAAATCACGCAGCAGCTGAACACGGAGCTTGGTGATGAAGGCTGCTTCGCCGACATCGATGCCAAAACGGATTCCGTTATAGCTCGGATCTTCTTCCACGAAGCCCGGGAATTTCTTATTGTTCCAATCAAATTTTCCACCATCAACCACAAGTCCGCCGATCGCCGTACCGTGGCCCCCGATCCATTTTGTGGCTGAATGGATGACGATGTCTGCGCCCCATTCAATCGGCTTCGTCAGATACGGTGTAGCGAAGGTATTGTCGATGATGAGCGGGATTTCATTGTCATGCGCGACTTTCGCCACCGCTTCAATGTCCAGTACGTGAAGGCTTGGATTCCCGATCGTTTCGGCAAAAACAGCCTTCGTCTTCGGCGTGATCGCATTGCGGAAGTTTTCGGGATCTGTAGGGTCGACGAAATGCACCTTGATGCCGTATTTCGGAAGCGTCGTGGAGAACAGGTTGTACGTGCCTCCGTAAAGATTAGTCGCAGCGACGATTTCATCCCCGGCACCTGCGATATTCAGGATGGACAGCGAGATTGCGGCCATTCCGGAAGAAACGCCGAGTGCACCGATTCCACCTTCTAAAAGGGCGATCCGTTTTTCAAGGACGTCCACCGTCGGATTCATGATACGGGAGTAGATATTCCCTTCTTCCTCGAGTCCGAATAATTTCGCAGCATGCTCGCTGTTGTCGAAAACGTACGATGTTGTCTGGTAGATCGGGACAGCGCGTGAACCTGTCGTTGGGTCCGGTGCCTGGCCTCCGTGCAGTAATACTGTTTCGATATCGAATTGTTTTGTCATTGTGAATTCCTCCCTGGGTTTGGTTTTTGGATTTCATTGGCTAATTCGGTTTTAGGGTATTGGTTGCGGTGGACGCTGCCGGTTTCGTTTCAGCTGGTACTTTCAGCTGGCTTGACCGGGCCGGCCATCCTTCTAGGAGTGTTGAAAGAAGAGGAAAATGAAAAACCCCCTTCCTAAGAAGAGGGTCTAATTTAATAGGGTCCTCCTCTTATCTTTCAGACTTTCGTCTGCAGGAATTAGCACCTTTTCATGCAGCTGCGTGTCGTTCGCAGGCATGAAGGTTGCCGGGCTTCATCGGGCCTAGTCCCTCCGCCTCTCTGGATAAGAGCGATTTAGTTGTTTTTTAAGTAGTGCGTTGAGATGAATTATAAAGGCTGATTGTTTCATCGTCAAGGGTATTTTCTGATTTTTTTTATTATTTTGGTATTTCGATTGTTTTGTCTTGATTTGTTTTATTTGGATAGGGTTCGTTATACCGCAGTGGATTTCCGTGCATGATTTCGCTTTCCGCGGGCGAGCGGCGAGCCTCCTCGGAGCTGCGCTCCTGCGGGGTCTCCCCAGCTTCGCTTTTCCCGCAGGAGTCTACATCATGCACTCCAATCAACTGCTGGAATCGGTAGGATCTTGTGTCCAGCTTTAAAAAAACAAAAAATTCACCTGGCGATGTTGATACCTAATTACCCTTAAAAATCATCAATTAATTTACCCAACAGATTTTTCGATTGCTTCGTTGAATTGGGCCACGATGTCTTCGGCGTCTTCTATTCCGAGGGAGATGCGGACGACGTGGGTGTTGATGCCGAGTTTTTGCTGGGCTTCTTTGGGCAGGGCACGGTGGGAGGTGCCGAGCGGGTAGGAGACGGTGGTTTCTACTCCTGCCAGGGTCGGCACGATCTTGATCCAGCCGAGCGATTTGAAAAATGTGCTGATGTTGCAGGACGCGTCGAGTTCGATGGTGACGATGGCACCGTGTCCTTTTTCGGAGAGATTGTCCGGATAGTACACGTGCTTGATATGCTGGTTCGATCGTAAGTTGTCTGCCAGGATGCCGGAATTACGGGCCTGGGCTTCCATCCTGAGGCCGAGTGTCTTTGCTCCCCTTGCCGTGAGCCATGCTTCGAACGGGCTTAAGTTGGAACCCATGTTTACCACTTTTTCCCGTGCTTTTTTTACCAGCTCTTCCTTTCCTGTCACCACGCCTGCGGTGATGTCGCTGTGGCCGCCGATGTATTTGGTGGCGCTGTGGGCCACCAGATCTACACCTTCAAGATACGGCTGGCGAAGGTATGGTGTGGCGAAGGTGTTGTCGATGATCGTTTTGAGGTTATGTTTTTCAGCAAGTTCGACGAGCTGCTGGATATCCTCCACTCTCATGAACGGGTTGGTGACCGTTTCACTGTAGAGCAATTTGGTCCGGGGCGTTATGGCCTGTTCAATTTCCTCTCGGCTCGTGAAATCGACGAATGTCGTTTCAATTCCGAAGCCTTTCAGCTCTTCTTTCAGCATATGGAAGGTGCCTCCGTACAGGTCTTCCGCTGCGATGATGTGGTCGCCTGACTGGACGACGGCAAGCACGGCGGCAAGGATCGCCGACAAACCGGATGACGTGGCGACACCGGCCGGGGCCCCCTCGAGGGCAGCGACCATCCCGCCGAGCTCGTCCGTATTCGGATTTCCCGTCCGTGTATAAAGATAAGGGGATTTCCCTTCATAGAATCCTTCAAGTTCCTCCAACGATTTGAATGAAAACGCCGAAGTCTGGTAGATCGGTGTGGTTTTGCTGCGGATTTCTTCGGTGCCTTTCAGCTGGCTATGTACGACTTTCGTTGTGAATTTCATGTGTGTCATCCTTCCTCTTTGCGGTTGGTATTTTAAAGAGTGTACCATATTCAGAAGATTCGGAGGAAGAGAAATGTTTCGGGTAACGTATTATTTTTTATGGAAATTCAGATGTTAACAAATAAAAAACACCTGCCGCCGATGCAGCAGATGCTCCTCATTCTTATACTTTTTCGATACAAGCAATCAATCGCTCTTCAATATCCAGCGCGATATTTTTCAATTCTTCATTATCGACCAGTTCAATCAGCTTGCTCGGCTTCGCCATTCCGACTTTGGTCGTGCCGTTTTCAGTATAGATGCTGATCTTGCAAGGCAGGAAGTAGCTGACGAGCATGCTCTGCTCCAGTACTTTCTTCGCTTCCTTCGGATTGCATACTTCAAGGATGACCACTTCTTCGTTAAAATCGAGGCCTTTTTCCTCAAGCTTGCCGGCAAGATCCAGATTCCAAAGGACGCCGAAGCTTTCTTCCTTCAGTGCTGCCTCCACCTTTTCAGACGCTTCCTTCACAGACATAGATACTTCTTTTGTGTAGTGAAACATTCAAGATTCCTCCTTCGATTTCTATCCAAGCATAGTTTCTGCAAGATCATCGATTGCATACTTTGTTATATACCTCAAGGCGTATATAGTTAAACGCGGGGACGGGTCTTTATCTCGCTAAAGGCCCGTCCCTCAGTGGATTAACACCTCAGTCCATTCCGGAGACCATTTCAGCCATCATGTCTTCGTTCATCGGGCCGACGATTTTGTGCTGGATCAGCCCTTTGGTGTCGACCATATAGGTGGTCGGGATGGTGAAGGCCCGGTATTCTTCGCCGATTGCCCCGTCCACGTCAAGCGGGATCGGGAATGTGAGTTCATAGCCATCCGCGAATTCCTGGACTTTGTCCTTGCCGTCATCCATGCTGGTGAGGTTCACGGCGAGGATCTCGACGTTTTCCTTTTCAGCATTTTTTTCGTAGTACTTCTGCATATGCGGCATTTCCGCCTTACAAGGCGGGCACCATGTCGCCCAGAAGTTGAGGATCACTTTTTTGCCCTTGTAATCGGAAAGCTTTACTTTCTCGCCGTTCAGCGTCGTAAGTTCGAAATCCGGGGCACTTGCGCCTTTTGAAAGTCCTTCTTCAGCGGCCGCATTGGAAAGGTCCATCGATTCCTTGGCTAGCTGCGCTGCTTCTTCCTTTTCTTTCTTTTCCTGTTGATCCTGAAATAGGTTCACCAGGAAGATCCCGACCAGGAGTGCCACGATGGCCAAAGCAAAGTTACGTTTATTCACTGGATTTTCCTCCTTGTTTTATAAGTAGCAAAAGCAGAACGGCGGAAACCATGATGTAGGTCAAAAGGTGCGTACCGATTTCAAAGCCGCCGAATGCATTCAATAACAACTGGGCCAGGGTGAATATGGTCAGAATTTGAATCGACCAAATCCGCTTATCCTCCCCGCCGATTTTTTTCAGTAAAAAGAAAAACAGAATCAGGTTAACCGCCAGCTGAAGACCGCCTGTCATATAAGACCCGTGCAGGAAGTCGAACACGCCTTCATATACAAGCACGGTCAACATCCAGGCAGCGGCCGCATGATAAGGATTTTCTTTTTTAACAAATGTATAAATCAAAACAACGGCGATGCCTAGCCAATATCCGAATGTTCCTCCATGAAAATAAAGGATCGTGAGCGGATGCTTGATGACCGTTTGGAAGTCTACGATGATGATGCTCAGTTTCCAGGTCAGGATGAAATAAAAGACGGCGTTCGAATACCAGTCGCCCGCTTTTCTGTTCCAGAAAAAGAGGAACAGGAAGGTCAGAAGGAACGAGGCTATGATCGCTGCCCATGAACCGGGGAACGTGAATGCGCCAATGTTATACCATTGTTGGTTCATGATGATTCTCCTTTTTATCATGTGGACGGATTCCGAGGCGCACTTCGAATACGTGATGCTCCCCGTCACTATAAAGGGTCAGTGATCCTCCGTGAGACTCCACGATTTCCTTCGATATCGCCAGGCCAAGTCCCGCTCCACCGGTCATGGTCGAACGGGATGGATCGACCCGGTAGAACCGTTCAAAAATAAGATCTTTTTCTTCTGCGGGAATCTCTTTTCCTTGATGAGAAAATTGTACGACATAATCATGACCTTGCACAAATCCTTTTACCGACAGCTTCTTTCCGACGTCATAGTCGGCGATATTCTGAAGCAGATTGTTGAATACCTGCTGAAGGCCGTCACTGTCCCCTTGAAGGGAACAAGGAACGAGATCCGTCTCCACTTCGATTCCTTTTTGCATGAATTTCAGTTGAAAGGCCGTGAGCCTTCTTTTTAACAGTTCATGAATGTGAAGCACTTCCTGATTATGACCCGTATCGGCAGTCCACTGGTTGATATGTACAAGCTGTTCTAAGAGCCGCTCGATGCGACCGGATTCTTCCTGGAGGGAGCGGTAAATTTCCCTGTCCCCTTCTATGATTCCTTTTTCAAGCCCTTCGAGGTAGCCGGTCAGATTGGTGAGCGGCGTCCTAAGCTCATGCGACAGGTCGCGGAGCAGTCGGTTTTGCCTCGCCTTCACATGTGCCGTCGTCTCCGAAAGCTCATTGAACGCTTCACTCAGCTCCTTCACTTCATAGATAAGAGGCTGCTTCAACCGCTCCGGATTCCCTCCCTTTTTCAGGACTTGAGTGGCTTCCGTCAGCTTCTTCAATGGGTTGGTGAGCCATTTTATAAAAAAGAAATGAAATCCCCCGGCCAGGATGAACGCGAGCAGACTCACTTTGATCAGATAGTCATTCAGCAGACTTTCAAGGTTCGAGCCTGTGATCTGCTGCTGATTCACGAGATTGCAGGCATAATTTTTCACGGTGAATCCGGCAATCAGGATGACGGCCCCAATGATGATCGTGTTCAGAAACGTGAGCTGGGTCAGGAGACTGCCCGGTTTTCTGCGGTTATCCATTGAATTTATACCCCATTCCCCTTACCGTTTCAATAAAATTCATGCTCGTACACGCCTGGAGTTTTTGCCGGAGGTGCCGGATGTGAACATCGATCGTCCGTTCCGAAACCACTTTTTCGTGGAGTTCATACAGGGTGTCGAGGATTTGCTGACGTGAGATGATCTGTCCCGGATGCTTCATGAGAAGGTGCAGAATCCTGAATTCGAAACCAGTGAGATCTATGGGATTCCCCTTATATGACACTACACCTTTTTTGGCTTTGAGTACAAGACCGTTCCGGCTCAGCTTTTGACAGCGGTCGGATGTCCTGCGGAGGACCGTTTCGACCCGGGTTACAAGCTCGCTCGGACTGAAGGGCTTTGTGACGTAGTCATCCGCCCCTGTCTTCAACCCCGTTATCCGGTCGAATTCACTTGTTTTCGCCGTCACCATGATGATGCCGATATCGCTTTTTTCCTCCTCGCGAATCCAGGTGCACAGCTCTTCACCCTGGATCTTCGGCAGCATCAAGTCGAGGATCGCAAAGCAGGGATCGCACTCCTTAAACAGACGCTTCCCTTCTTCTCCGTCCTCTGCCTCGAATACTTCATAGCCTTCTTTTTCAAGAAAAATCCTGATCAGTTTCCTGATCTTAGCATCATCCTCCAC
Organism: Rossellomorea oryzaecorticis; assembly: GCF_045897515.1. NCBI lineage: Bacteria > Bacillati > Bacillota > Bacilli > Caryophanales > Bacillaceae > Rossellomorea > Rossellomorea oryzaecorticis. The sequence continues at coordinate 245,927 of NZ_JBJOSA010000003.1, forward strand.
GACAAGGATGCTCTTATTCTGAACGTTCACGACAATTTCCTCCTATGTTGAAAACAAACTGAACACAGACAGATAAGCAGAAATCTGCTGCATCTTACCGCTGAAAACAAGCAGCCCCATCGCAACCATCAGGGCCCCGTTGAACTTCGCAAGCTTCGGCAGGATCCTGTTCACCTTTTTCATCACGGTGAATGTCTTCGTAATCATCAGTGAAATGATCAGGAACGGAAGCGCGAGTCCCAGTGAATACACGATGAGGAGCAGTATTCCCTGCGTCAGGGTCGAGCTGGCCCCGGCAAGCAGCAGGATTGATGATAACGTGATGCCGACGCACGGGGACCATCCGCTCGCAAATGCCATTCCAAGCATAACGGAACCGAAGGCGGTCCCTTTTTTCTTCACCTCAAACTGCTTTCCGCCCTTCATCAGGAAGGAAAACGAAATCCAGCCCATCATCTGCAGGCCGAAGACGATAATGAGGATCCCGGCGATCTGTTCTATGTATAATCTGTATTCCGAAAATAACCCTCCGAGCAGGCTTGCGGAAGCCCCCATCAGAATGAAGATGAAAGAAAAACCGGCGATGAAACCGAATGACCGGATAAACACCACTTTCCTCTCCACCTGAATCCTTCCTCCCTCCGCCTGGCCGCCTGTCAAATGACTCACATAAGCCGGCAAGAGCGGAAACACACAAGGCGAGAAAAACGACAGCGCCCCTGCTGCGAGCGCAAACCAAATTGATACTTCTACCATACATTGTTCACTCCTTTTATACCAATAGTATGGCGGGGGAATGTTAAGGGTTTGTTAAGAGGGTAGGGATTTTTTTGTGGTTGGGGATTGGGGGGGGGTTGGGTGGGGGTGGTGCCTGGCTCAGATTCGGTGTTTTGAGCCAGGTTCAATTACGGGGGATTGAGCCTGGAACGATTTTTGTACCTGGTACAATTCCAGCGGTTTGTACCAGGTACACATTCTGCATTATTGGTGCCAGGCACAGATTGGGTGATTTGTGCCTGGCACCAGCAACCCTCCATCTTTACCCCTTACGCACCACAATATAATAAACTGAAGGGTGCAAATGCCCGACTTCCGTTTCGAACCCGGCTGTCTCGAGCTGCTGTGCCAGTTCATCAGATGGAATCCGCTCTTCCAGCGGCGGTCCCATTTCTGACTCCACTGCCTCCCAGTCCAGGATGAGCCAAAGGCCATCGTCCGTCAGCATGTCGCTAAGGTCTTGGAATACTTTGGTGAGATTGGGCACCTCATGTAAAACAAAGGCAGATACGATTTTATCCAGGGTGTTCTTGTTGAAGCTTAAGTATTCGAGCGAAGATTTTTCGTATTCGATGTTCGAGACGCCAGCTTCCCCTGCACGGTGCTGGAGATATTCGAGCATTTCTTGCTGCAGGTCGACGGCATGAACCTTAGTATCGACTTCCTTCGCGATCGGCAGTGTCAAATAGCCGTTTCCGCAGCCGAGGTCTGCGACGAGGTCATCTTTTTTTAATTGAAGAAGCTGAAGTACTTTTTCCACCGGCACCATTTCCTGACGCTTTGGATCGAGCAGTTTTGAAGCTTTGTGATGTTCGAATAAATGTCCGTGTCCTTCCATGATTGGTCCCTCCTGTTAATAAGATACGTTTCCATAGACTGCTTATTTCTCTATTGTCTTCGTTTTTCCTGGTAAATAGACTTTTAAAAGGAAAATCGCCTTACGATACCCCTTTATGTATTAGAGTATGATATGTATCTTTCAGGCAATCAAGTAATTGCTCTCGGGAATCAAAAAAACCGGCTGTCAAAGTGGACACCCGGAGTTTATCATATAATGGCTCTATCTTTTGAATCGGCCGATTGGGATCCTTTCAGTGCTTCCAGGATCATCATTAAGTAAAAGCCTGTGTTGCCTCCGCGGCGGTCGATCACCTTGATGTCGTCAACGATCCTCTTTACCTCTTCATAACCCAGCCTGCTTAATACCATGTCGCTGATTTCCTCTGCTGTATAGGAGCTGAACTTTTTCAAAGTGGAACGGTTTCTCCTGCAAAAGCTGCGCAACTGTCTTCTTATGTCGGAAATATTTCCTTGTTCCATCTTCACTTCTCCTTTCCAAACCTGAACTTCCATAGGCTTCAGAGACAGTAGTTTTATTAAAATAAAAATTGCCCGCCAAAAAGAATGGCAGGCAGTAAATGATGAAACAGCGTCATTTATCTTCCAATCCTTTTCGGCAGCCCGGCGGTCATAGTTTCGGAAACGTTAGATCCGTGGCTTTGCGTCCTAATCTTTCGAATTAGTTTGCCTTTATCGCAGGTTGATACGTAGTACAAATGATGTGTATTTGAGTTTTTACAATAATACTATAGTACCAGCATTACCCAAGTTTTAAAAGTGTTTTTTGTGTGAAAATTTTCTTTTTTCGACATTAATTTCATTATACATGATTGCGTATGGTTTGTAAGGGGAAGGAATTATTCTTTTATGAATATCCTATAAGGATAAGGGTTTCTTGTGGAATGTTTTTATCCAAAAAAATCCTGCCATAAACCTATGGCAGGATTCTATCAAGCTGCTATTCTATTAAAGGTTGATATATCTACGCGGGTTTATAGCATTTGATTTCGCCGCATTCCAAGAACCTTGGTGAAGTTCGAAGTGAAGATGCTGTCCGAAAGAATATCCTGTATTACCCATGTAACCGATTTGCTGACCTTTATCGATAGGTTGTCCTGAGCTTACCAGGGCAGAAGACATATGGGCATACACTGTAGTAAAGGTTTGTCCGTTGATTGAGTGCGTGATGTACACAACGTTTCCGTAACTTGAGCTGTAATGACTCTTGATGACATATCCATCTGCTGCTGCAACAACTGGAACAGTTCCGCGAGCTGCAATATCCGTACCGTAGTGGTAGCGGGATTCCCCGTTTAACGTATCCCAGCCAAATTCAGTAGTAATGGCACCGGATGCTGGTCTTGTCCATGCTCCGGAACTTACAGGAACGCTGGCTGGTGCTGAAGCCGATGCGGAAGAGCCTCCGCTGCTGCTTGAAGTTGTAGAAGCTTTAGCCTTCTTGGCTGCTGCTGCCGCTGCAGCTTCTGCCTGTCTCTTCTTCTCAAGTTCTCGCTGACGGGCAAGTTCAGCCAAACGGGCCTGTTCTGCCTGGATTTCTCCTCCGATTTGCTGTTCCATTTTAGCTAATTCATTAGATTCTTTTTGCAAGTTCACTTTTTCTTTTTCAAGTGAAGCCTGCTGCTTTTCAAGCTGCTTGAACAATTCAGCTTTTTGGGCTTTTTCGCTGTTAAGGTCTTGCTTCAATGTTTCAAGGCTTGCTTTATCGCTTTCTAATTCTGCTAATTTCGTTTCAACTTGTGATTTCTTCTTCTCTAATTCTTCCTGGTCTCTCTTTTGCTCGTCCATGATTTTTTTATCTGCACTCACAATCGTGTTTACTGCAGTGACCCGGTTGATGAAGTCACCGAAGCTTTCAGCGCCGAGAAGGACATCAAGATAGTTTGCAGAGCCGCCTTTTTCCTGAATCGCACGTGCACGTTCTTTTAAAAGTTCGTTACGCTCTTTGATTTTTTCTTCGAGCTCTTTGATTTCTTCTTTTAACTGATCGATTTCTGCATTTGTTTCATCGATCTCTTTCGCTTTTTCAGCGATTTTATTTTCTGTATCTCTTATCTTCGCATCGAACTCAGCGATTTTCGCTTTGATTTCCTGCTGCTTGCTGATGTTTGCGTTGATTTCTGATTTCTTTTTATTAATTTCACCGTTGATTTTATCTTTTTGAGAAGAAACCTCTCCTTGTTTCTTCTTCAGATCCTCTACGGATGTAGCGTTGGCCGTTGTTCCCATTGCCGGGAAACTGCCGATTGTTAATGCTGCTGCAATTGCTAATGATACAAAATGCTTCTTGTTCAAGCGGCTCGCTCCTTTCAGCTTCTATCAACCTGTTAATTTAGACTTTTAAGAATTTACGTACAGACATAAAGCTTCCCCAGGCGCCAATCAGGCATCCCATTAAGAGGATCAATCCGTTTACCTGATAGATGAACGGGGTAAAGTCCAATATCTGAATAAAGTTATTTTGAAGTTTTGGCTCAATAAAATTGTAAGCGTAGTAATAACCAGTTGTAACAAGAGCAATCGGGATAATAGAACCTAAAACACCAAGCCATAATCCTTCAAGGACGAACGGCCAGCGGACGAACCAGTTGGTTGCACCCACGAGTTTCATTATCTCGATTTCTCTTCTTCTAGCGACGATCGTTATTTTTATCGTATTTGAGATGAGGAACATCGCTGTGAACAATAGACCGATGATCAGCACCAATCCGACGTTTCTGCTCATTTCAAGGATATTGAATAACTTTTCGATTTTCGCTTCCCCGTATAATGCTTCGTTGACATTTTCATACTTGCCTATTTCAGCGGCAATCTTGCCTGTATCACGGGGATCTTTCGCTTTAACGATGAATACATCATAAAGCGGGTTATCTTGCTCGAATAATCTGAAATCGTCACCGAGATCTTTTACCAGATTCTGAAGTTCTTCCTCTTTGGAGGAATATTCGACGGTTTCGACTCCACTTATTTTATCAATCTTGTCTTCTATGACTTTAACTTCTTCTTTCTTCGTCCCAATTTCGAGAAGTACGCGAATTTCGACATCTTTCTCTATATCGGTTGCCACCTTGTTCATGTTTAGCATCAAGACGATAAAAACACCAACAAGTAATAATGTGACGGTTACTGCACTGACGGATGCGAAGGTCATCCAGCCGTTTCGGCCGATGCTCTTAAAACTTTCCCTGAAGTGACGGGCAAACGTTCTAGCCTTCATAACCGTAATCACCTCGCTGTTCATCCCGGACAATCCGGCCATTCTCGATGGCGATTACCCGATGCTTGATTGTATTTACGATTTCCCGGTTATGTGTAGCCATGATCACGGTAGTACCGCGGTTTGCGATTTCCTCAAGGATATTCATGATGTCCCAGGAGGTTTCAGGATCGAGATTCCCTGTAGGCTCGTCCGCAATCACCAGCTTTGGTGTATTGACGATCGACCTTGCAATCGAGACCCTCTGTTGCTCTCCTCCTGAAAGCTCATTCGGAAGCATCCTTGCTTTATGTTTAAGGCCTACCAGCTCAAGTACATCCATTACACGCTTCTTGATCTGTTTCGGCTGCTCTTCGATTACTTCGAGTGCAAACGCGACATTTTCATAAATCGTCAATGTAGGAAGCAGTTTAAAATCCTGGAAGACCACTCCTATATTTCGTCGAAGTTGAGGCACTTTGCTGTTCCTTATTTTCGCCAAATTTATTCCATTCACGATGATATCACCTTTTGAAGGTTTCACTTCACGGTACATCATCTTGATGAATGTTGTCTTCCCTGCGCCACTCGGACCCACGACATAAACAAACTCGCCTTGCTTTATATGGACGTTAAACCCATTCGCAGCCATAACACCGTTGTTATACTGCTTATAGACGTCTTTCATTTCTATCATTATTAAATCACCTAATTTGTAGTATGTAGTTCCCCTCTTGGCTGTGTGGTATCTATGTGTGTGATATAAAATTCTGTCGTCTCTACCAAATTAGACATAAATTGGTGAAATTGCTCGAATTTCGCTCACGAAAATATTATAACATCACTTCTTACGATGTTAAGGAAAAATATTATTACAGTTTCATTTCAGAACTGCACTTTTTGTGAAATATTAACCTTTTTTATTGCCATTAATACCTAATTTCCGATATTTATATAGTTATTTTTTACTAGTATCAGGTACTAACAACAAGTAAAAAAGATAGATGGGGATTGCTTCCAATCTCATTGATAGAGGGAGTCAGGCAGAGAATTATGAGAGGTTATATAATATCAAAGTTTGTCACATAGTTTTAAAAAAGGAAATGCAAGTAGTTGTGAATAAGTGCTTTATCCATAAAAAAAGAAGAATCCTTATACAGGATTCCCCCTCTTCCATGCTTATTTTTTATTCGCCAGCCATTCAGCGACTGCGTCCGCCTCTTTACCTTCTACAAGACCTGCAGGCATTTGGCCTTTACCGTTTTTAAGGATTTCAAGGATTTGATCTTTATCCAATCGGGAACCAACGTCTTTAAGAGCCGGCCCCATGCCGCCTTCCAGGTTACCGCCGTGGCAGCTGGTACATTTGTTGTTCACGATTTTCTCAGCATCGACACCGCCGGAGCTCGTTTCCTTGCTGTCACCGCCATCGTTGCCGCCGCAAGCTGCAAGCACCAATGAAGTTCCTAAAAGAATGCCTAAAAGCTTTTTCTTCATGTTTTCTCCTCCTAGGAAAAAATTTAAGAGTAAGAATCGACCGTGGTGAATTCTCTCTCCTATAGATAATTATACCAAGCTTAAACCCGTTTGAAACCTTCGCCCAATACCTCTGATGCATCCATTGTGACCACAAATGCAGAGGCATCAATGCTTTTAACCAGTTGTTTCAGTTTTGTGAATTCTGTCTGATCGACCACGACCATCAGGATCGGACGTTCATCATCCGTATATCCGCCGTATGCTGATAGTTTTGTCACACCGCGGTCGATTTTATTCAAGATTCCTTCACGAACTTCTTCCTGGCGGTTCGTGATGATGAGTGCCATCTTGGAACGGCTCACCCCGACCTGCACGAGGTCGATGGTTTTACTTGTCACATAAAGGCCGATCAGCGCGTACAGTCCTCTTTCAATATCAAACACGATTGCCGCAGATAATACGATCATTCCATCAATCATCGCCACACAGGTTCCGAGTGAAAGACCTGTGAATTTATTTACGATCTGGGCGGCAAGGTCGGTCCCCCCGGTCGAAGCTTTACCACGGAACACGATTCCAAGCCCAAGTCCGACTCCGATTCCACCGAACAGAGCCCCAAGAAGCGGATCCTCTGTCCACGGCTGCCAGTCTTCCGTGAGGTAAACAACTAACGGTAAAAATACAGTCCCGATTGCTGTTTTCACACCAAATTGAAGCCCCAGGAAGATGAGCCCTGCGATGAAGAGCGGGATGTTGAATGCCCACTGCACGAATGCAGGCTTCCAATCAAAAAGCCCCTTTAATATAGTAGAGATCCCGCTGACTCCTCCTGATGCCACCTCATTCGGAAGCAAGAATACATTGAATGCAATGGCCACAACCGCTGATCCTGCCACAACAAACAAATACTCCAAAAACTTCTCTTTCCGCGGATTAAATGACTGTTCTCGACGCTTTTGCTTCAAACCCATTCCGTACGACTCCTTCTGTATATGTATTGATAGTATGAGTACAAGGGTGTTATATCATCCCTCATTCGTGGTTGCCGGTCGTTTGCTGACCTTCCATTGGATGTGGGATTGCTATTTACTCATTATCATTTATAGTTAAGTTTTTATTGTGAGTTGCTGCCACGTCGCGTTTACATTGGGCTCGCGGCTTGATTGTCACAACCTTTGAGAGTATAGCATGGGTGTCGAAACGTGTAAATGACATTGAGGTGACGTGGTGAAGCATTAGTGGAATGGGGTGGGTGGGTGGGTGGCTGGGTGGTTGGTAGGTTGGCTTGTTCGGGGTTCTTTGGCGGGGGAGGCTTTTTAGTGGTGCCTGGCTCACAAGGGGGATTTGAGCCAGGCTCAGAGTGGGGGTTTTGTGCCTGGCACAATGTATGTGATTTGTTCCAGGCACAACCGCTTATCAATATATAAACAAAAAAGCTGAACATCCCTTTAAGAATGGTTCAGCTTTTTTAACATTATTGAATTTTCGAACGCAGATACGCATTGATAAACGGATCTAAATCGCCGTCCATCACGCCTTGTACGTTCCCGGATTCTGTATTGGTTCTATGGTCCTTGACCATGGAATACGGGTGGAATACGTAAGAACGGATCTGGCTTCCCCAGCCAATTTCTTTTTGCTCGCCGCGGATTTCAGCCAGTTCCTGTTCCTGCTCTTCGATTCGCTTCTGATAGAGCTTGGCTTTCAGCATCTTCATGGCAGATTCACGGTTCTTGATCTGCGAACGTTCTGACTGACATGTCACGACGACATTGGTCGGCAAGTGGGTGATACGGACAGCCGAGTCGGTCGTATTGATATGCTGACCGCCGGCACCGCTCGCACGGTACGTGTCGATTTTAAGGTCTTCGGTGCGGATATCAATTTCAATTTCTTCATTGAACTCAGGCATCACTTCGCATGAAACGAAGGAAGTGTGACGGCGTCCGGAAGAATCGAAAGGAGAAATACGCACGAGACGGTGTACACCTTTTTCAGCTTTCAGATAACCATATGCGTTATGACCTTTGATTCCGAGAGTGACACTCTTGATACCTGCTTCATCGCCTGGAAGATAATCAAGAGTCTCGACTTTGAATCCTCTTTTTTCTGCCCAGCGTGTATACATACGAAGCAGCATGGAACCCCAGTCCTGTGACTCGGTTCCTCCCGCCCCCGGGTGAAGCTCAAGGATGGCATTGTTTTTATCGTATTCTTCGCTGAGAAGAAGCTGAAGTTCATAGTCGCTCAGGCGCTTCATGAGGTCGCCGAGTTCTTCTTCTAGGTCCTGCTGAAGATCCTCATCCGGCTCTTCTTTTATAAGTTCAAGCGTGAGTTCAAGGTTTTCCTGCGTTTCGAGCATTGCTTTGTAATCATTCACAAGGGCTTTAAGTCCGTTTCCTTCATTAATGAGTCCCTGCGCTTTTTGCTGGTCATCCCAGAAATCGGGTTCTACCATGATCTCATCAAGTTCCTGGATTCGTGCCTCTTTGTTTTCTAAGTCAAAGAGACCCCCTGAAGTCCGCTAATGTCTTAGCTGTTTTTTCTAATTCTGATCTGATTTCTGCTAGTTCCATGATTGGTCACCTCTGTGGTTATTTTGATATTTACTTATCTTACTGTATTAAATTCCGCTGGTGATTTCCGTGCAATACTTCGCTTTCCGCGGGCGAGCGGGGAGCCTCCTCGGAGCTGCGCTCCTGCGGGGTCTCCCCAGCTTCGCTTTTCCCGCAGGAGTCTTCGTCTTGCACTCCAATCACCAGCTGGTTTGTGCTGCATTATAAAATCACACTGCATTATTTTTATGAGAGGGTACCAGGTAAGCCTCGATTTAATGTAACGGGGTCAGGCATTCCGATTCCGAACCTGGCTCAAAACATCAGATCGAGCCAGGCTCAAAATTCTGCCAGTCACTGTATCTGGCACAAAAAGGGCCGGTTGTTCCTGGCACAATTCAGTCGATCTGTGCCCGGCACCAAAACTCTGCAAAAACGAGCCCCGCATTAAAACGGAAAAGTACCTGGCACTCCTAAGTAAGTACCAGGTATCCTCTCCGGTCAAGCATTTATCCCATTCTGCCGTGGCAGTGTTTGAATTTTTTGCCGCTACCGCATGGGCATGGTTCGTTGCGGCCGACTTCTTCTTCTTTGCGGACAGGTTTCTTCTTGGCTTTGCCGCCTTCTTCTTTCGGGTTGACGGCTTGGCCTTTGGCTACTTCCTGGCGCTGAAGGTTGTTTCTGATTTCGGCTTTCATGACATATTTGGCAGCATCTTCTTCGATGGCCAATACCATGCTTTCAAACATGGCGAATCCTTCATGCTGGTATTCGCGAAGTGGATCATTTTGACCGTATGCACGCAGGTGGATACCTTGACGGAGCTGATCCATCGCATCGATGTGATCGATCCATTTCGTATCGACCGCGCGGAGAAGGATGACTTTTTCGAATTCACGCATTTGTTCTGCGCCCATCTCTTCTTGTTTTTCATCATAGCGGACTTTCACGTCTTCCCAGATGAGATCCATGATTTCGTCGGCTTCTTTTCCGCGAAGGTCGTCAACCGTGACGTCCCCTTCAGGAAGAAGATTCGCATTGACGTAATCGACGATGCCCTGCAGGTTCCAGCTGTCGATTTCTTCGTTTGCCGTATGGGCGGCAACCTGGCGCTCGATGACGGATTTGATCATGCCTTCTACGATTTCGCGCAGGTCCTCTGATTCGATGACATCGTAACGCTGCTTGTAGATGATTTCGCGCTGCTGACGAAGGACATCATCATATTGAAGGAGCTGCTTACGTGCATCGAAGTTGTTCCCTTCCACTCGTTTCTGGGCGGATTCAACAGCACGGCTGACCATTTTACTCTGTATCGGCTGGGAATCATCCATACCTAGGCGGGTCATCATCGTCTTCATATTGTCGGATCCGAAGCGGCGCATCAATTCATCTTCCATTGAAAGGTAGAATTGAGTGACACCAGGGTCCCCCTGACGACCGGAACGTCCGCGGAGCTGGTTATCGATACGGCGGGATTCGTGACGCTCTGTACCGATGACGGCAAGACCGCCAAGATCGATCACGCCTTCGCCAAGTTTGATATCCGTACCACGGCCGGCCATGTTTGTGGCGATTGTCACGGCACCTCTTTGGCCTGCCTCTAGAATAATTTCGGCTTCTCGACCATGATTCTTCGCATTCAATACGTTATGGCGTACACCTTTTTTTGTTAAAAGTTTGGAAATCAGCTCTGACGTTTCGACGGCCACTGTACCGACTAGAACAGGCTGTCCCTTTTCATGACGCTCCTTGATGTCCTCTACAACTGCCATGAATTTACCTTCCATCGAAGCGTAAATCAGATCGGCGCGGTCATCACGGACGATCGGTTTGTTCGTCGGGATCACGATGACGTTCATGTTGTAGATGTTGCGGAATTCCTCTTCTTCCGTCTTCGCCGTACCGGTCATACCGGAAAGCTTTTCGTACATACGGAAGTAGTTCTGGAACGTGATCGTCGCCATGGTCATGCTTTCGTTTTGGATTTCGAGCCCTTCTTTTGCCTCGATGGACTGATGAAGACCGTCACTGTAACGGCGGCCTTTCATGAGACGTCCCGTGAAGGAATCGACAATGACGATTTCGCCTTCCTGAACCACATAATCAACGTCGCGGTGCATGCTGACGTGTGCCTTCAGCGCCTGGTTGATATGGTGGTTAAGGGTAACGTGAGAAATATCGAAAAGGTTATCGATGTGGAAGGCTTTCTCCACTTTTGTGATACCATCTTCAGTCAACTGCACACCTTTTGTTTTTTCATCATAAGTAAAGTCTTCGTCTTTTTTGAGCGTGCGGACAACCGCGTTTGCCTGGATGTAAAGCTGCGGCGTGCGCTGTGCGTTACCGGAAATGATCAGTGGTGTACGTGCTTCGTCAATTAAAATCGAGTCAACTTCATCGATTACGGCGAAGTGAAGCGGGCGTTGAACCATCTGATCTTTGTAAAGGACCATGTTGTCACGAAGATAGTCGAAACCGAACTCGTTGTTCGTTCCGTATGTGATGTCCGCTTTGTAGGCTTCACGCTTCTCTTCTTTTGACATGGAGTTGAGGTTCAACCCGACAGTCAGACCAAGGAAGTTGTAAAGCTGTCCCATTTCCTCGGCATCACGGCTGGCAAGGTATTCGTTGACCGTTACGACGTGAACGCCTTTTCCAGTGATCGCGTTCAGGTAAACCGGCATCGTTGCCGTAAGGGTTTTACCTTCACCGGTTTTCATCTCGGAAATGTTCCCGCCGTGGAGGGATGCCCCACCCATCAGCTGGACGCGGTATGGATACAGACCGAGGACACGGCGTGCCGCTTCGCGTACGACTGCGAAAGCTTCGACAAGCATATCGTCAAGATCTTCGCCTTTTTGATAACGCTCCTTAAAGCGTTCCGTTCTCACGCGGATGTCGTCATCCGAGAGGCGCTCCATCTCCGGAGCCAGTTCTTCTATTTGATCGGCTATCTTTTCAAGCCTTTTGATCTCTCTTTTATTCGCATCAAACACTTTGTTTAAAATCCCAAGCATGTATAACGCTCCTTTATCCTGTATAAGTAGAGCCTAATTACACTCATCACTATAGCGAAAGTAAATGAGAATTCCATGAGAAATGGTAAATTTCCCAGTCTTAAAACATCTCTACTACACATTCGCTAAAAGCCCTGTAAATCCTGCTTCAAAAACAATTCATTCATGTTAATTCTACCATTAACGTTACCCTGTTACAACTTAGGGGAGATGGAGGCGCTTTTATTTAATAACGTAAAATTCAGTATAGGCTTCTAATGCCGCTTTTGATTTCCGTGCAAGGCTTCGCTTTCCGCGGGTGACCCGTGAGCCTCCTCATCGCTGCGCTCTTGCGGGGTCTCACATTAGTCACTTTTCCCGCAGGAGTCTTCGCCTTGCACTCCAATCAACCGCTGGGATTACCTAAAACTAAATAACCCGAACTAATAGAAATTCAGTGATTCCTGTTAGTTCGGGTTTTAATTAAACTTAACGCAGTCTCTTATGGACTATTTTATTTCTTTAACAGTTCATAAACTGTATCCTGATAGCTCTCCCAGATCTGTTTACTGCGTCTGGAGATGCTGTTGGCGGATACGTCGAAGTATTCGGCGAGTTCTTTTTGGACGTGGCGGATGCTGATTTCATCGATGTTCTTGGCCATGTCGACGAGGGCGCCTGAATAGATTTTCGGGTTGCGGATCGTCGGGCGTTCTGTGTAGAAGTATTTCTCCAGAACGGAAACGAGCAAATCGCTCTCTGCTTTGTCTTCCCCTTTTTCAGAAAGGAATGTTTTCAGAGCAGTGATCGCTTCATTATATTCCGGCGTCATCCAGATTTCCACGCCTTCGATAGGAGCTTCCGCTTCTGCAGGAGCTTCGATTTCAGTACCTTCCGAATCAACCGCAGCCTTCTTGGCGGATTTTTTCTTTTCCGCACTGTATAAAACAAAGCCGACATCGGCAAGCATCATGTATTGATCAGACAGGTAATCCTGCAGATTTTCGAATTCACCCTGCTCAAAACGGATCTTCACCAGTTCCGTCGCGGCTTTTTCAATCGATGGGTAGATGAAATACTGGGCAAATGGGAGATACTTATCTCCGTTCGGCAATAGCAGTGCCAAGAAGAAGCTGTTTTCTTCCAGATTGCCAAATCTCTCTTTTACGACCAATTTTTCACCGGTGATGACTTCTTCTACATGAAGCGTGCTGTCATCCACCTTTTCAACCGTACCAGCCGTTACACGCAGATTTCTCCAGGATTCAAGGACGGCAGCCGTTTGCGGGCGGGTCACCGTACCTACCGACTTATCGATGAAGCGATCGATCAGACGAACGCCTTCCTCATCCTTTTGAGTAGATCCGTACCAGCTGACGAAAGCCATTTCATAAATATCCGGATCGGCCTTCATCAGGTCCATCTTCTTCAGATATTCATGATACGCTTCCTCCATCTTGGGATCCTGCGCAGTGGCGATGAAATCATAGAGCTGTGCCTGCAGCACATCAAGCTCCTGATTCACCATTGAATCTATATTCACGACATTTTCTTTTTCACAGCATTTCTTATATTTCTTACCGCTCCCGCAAGGACACGGTTCATTTCTTCCGACTGTACTCATGCTTGTTCTTACCTCCGAATTGTTGAGTCCCGTTCACAAATGTTCATTATATAACACTTTTGGGTTTGGTTAAACTGTTTTGGAGGATGTAAATACAACCAGTGGTGTTGAAACAAGGATTAGTACTGTCAATCCCCTTCTAAACCGCTTTTGATTTCCGTGCAGGACTTCGCTTTCCACGGGCGGACGGTGAGCCTCCTGATATGAACAAAACTGTCAATACAGAAGCTCCCCATTCGATTCTGAATTATTTTTGTCCGCTTTTAAGAAGCGAAGCCCTTACAGCTTCTTTTAAACTTTACTTTTTAACTGTGCCTTTCCTACGGGATTTCTCCTTTCACTTAGGATGAAACTAAAGGTAAGCACACGGCACGAAGGCAAAAATGTTCGACTGCGGTTAGCACTCTGATATCCGTGGGTTCACACATTTTATCTTTCCGTATGAAGGACTTTCCCACTAACTCGTAACGTGCGTTCATCTGACGAATCAGACTAGCACAGAGGAGGCACGTGGATGTTCCTTCCCGGTGTTAATCTTTGCCTTCGAGCCCTAAGCTCATCTTCGTTTCGTTTGGACAAAACGGTTTAAAAGGAACCCTAGATCACTGAAACAAAGGATTTACTGATGAATCGGTTGGATTTCTTGCGAAATGGCCCAAATAAATCCAGCTAGTTCCCTGGCGACAGCGGTAATGGCTTTATTTTTTTCTTTTCCTTTAGAAACCAAACGGTAAAATTTTTTATGGAGTCTGTTTTGCGCTTTCCAGGAGATTTCCTTCACAGTAAGTGAACTTCCTTGTTGACGCTTTTTTAGATCACCTTTTACGGCAGGTGTATATCGGTAACTCCAGGCAGCTTCAGTTAACAGTTTTCTCAAATGTCGGTTACCGGCTTTTGTGATTTGCCCCTGGTGTCTGCGTTCACCACTTGAGTACTCACTCGGAATCAAGCCGGCATAAGCCATAAATTGAGGTGCCGTCTGAAAGCGTTGGAAACACGCTACTTCTGCGACAAGGCTGGTCGCCGTAATCAGTGCGATGCCGCGTAGTGATTGTAAAGCTTGGATCATGGGTGCGAGTACATTTTTTGTAGACTGTTCGTGAATCTCTTCTTCAAGTCTAAGCACACGCTGTTGAAGCTCTTTGAGCTGATGATAGTATTCCTGAAATACAACACGCGCAGAAGAATACTCGAACTTCAGTGTATCAAGCCATCTATAGTATTTAACTGTCCATCGATTCACACCATCAGGTGGCCGGATTTCGTGACGCATCAGGAATTTAGTCAGCCGGTGTCGGGCACGCAGCTCATCCTCTTTTGCATCTTCACGACAGCGAACCAGATCACGCAGTGCTTCACCTTCTTCTGAAGGTACATGGATCGTTGTTAACTCACCAGATCTATAGAGCTGAGCGAGTCGGATGGCGTCTCTTTTATCTGTTTTCACACGTTCCCCAGGCTTTTGAAGAATGAGTGATGGCGCAATAATATCACAGTGCACCCCCATCGAAGTCAGTAAGCGATAGAGTGGATAGCCTGTTGGTCCAGCTTCATAACACATGTACAGGTTTTCAGATGGACCAAGCTTTTTTACGAGAGACCGGATGGCTTCAGCATTATGAGGAATCATGCCATAGTACCTTGGAGCTTCACGTCCAACATCTGCGATGGCAACTGCAATTTTTTCTTTAGATACGTCTAAACCGATAAATTTTGTGGTATTCTTCATAATAAGCTAGCTCCTTTCGTAATGTAGCTCTGATTGGGTTTGATTGTGCTTACTTTCATATACCCAGTTAACCTACGAAGTTACGAATAAGGAGCTAGTTTTGTTCATGATAACTCGTCGCTGCGCTCCTGCGGGTTTTAAAAGCGGAAAGGCTTTGGTCAGAGGCGGGTGGCATAAGGCGAATCGGCCACGAAGGCGTTCTTTGCCTTCTTGGTCGAGTTGACTTATGACATGTGCCTCTAAGCCTTGGAGCTGGATAAGTCTCACCTGTCTCGCTTTTCCCGCAGGAGTCTTCGTCCTGCACTCCAATCAACGCTGGATACCGCCTGTTATTTATTTCTCCCCCCACAATAGAAAAGAGCTATTTCTAGGGACACCCCCCATGGAAACAGCTCTACTATTCTTCCTATTCTGTATCAATCAATAAAAAATTCCCAAACCAAATCATTTACTATCAATCATTATTTTTGCAACCCAATCTTTACCTACTCTCAATCATCTGTTCCAAAACATGCTCACTGTTTTTCCACAGGAACTTGGTCTTATGGGCGATGATGATTCCTTCTTCTTCGCTCCCATACGTGAAGGTTTCCGGCATTTTTGAAGGAAGGGGGCTCAAGCCAAGGATGTAAGCCATTGGGTACGGGTTCATTTCGATGGCCAGGTCTGCCAATTCCTTAACTTTCCCTTTGTGGAACTTCATGGCTATGAAAAGTTCCATGTATGCAAAATACGCCGATTCTTCTTCGTACTTCTCCATTAATTGCTCTGCCTGTTTCTTTTTACCAAGCTCGATGAGGATCGGCAGCAGTTCAAAACGGACACCCTGATTGTCTTCCCGGTTCAGCTGTATAAGACGCTCCATGTATGAGGTAGCCTTCTCATATTGGCCAGCCTCTTTCAAGGCGATTGCCAGATTAAACGTCACTCTCATATATGGTCTGGTGCGAATGTACAACCAAAAATTAATGTCTTCATCAGCGTAGAGCCTGACATCCTTTTCAGCGTATTCCACCGCTTTTTCAAGCAGTTCGATTTTCTTTTCAACCTTTGTTTCTTTTTCAGCAAGGATGTTCACGGCATCTGCACATTCAGGATTCAGAAGCAGTGCATTCGCACAGAGCACATATCTTTCGGCACCAGACTTTTCATATGCATCGTATACGATGGACTGGGCTTTTTCTTTGTCATCCAATTCGGGAAGCTCCATTTTCCCCTCAGCAACCTTGTTGATTACTTCATCAAAGTCAAGGCTGCCATTGTTTTTTTCAACTGCGACTACCGTCTCCCACATTGATTTCTCGGTGGGAGCAGGGCCATTTCCATAGTGATAAAAAACATCGGATTCATCCGGGGTACTCATTTTTGATAAATCTTCCCCAATTTTCTCCCCTATCTTTTCATCGATATCATAAGCACGGTTTGAAATACTTCCAGCAGACACGGAAAACTCTTCACCGAGGTCCTTTTGTGAAAAGCGGGTTACCGGGAAGACCTCACTGCCGAGATAATACATCGCAGCCGCATAGACGCGCGGGTTCCTGATTCTCGGAGATGCCACCTTGAAATAATCACTCAGATACTTCGTTAGTAAAAAGGCGTATTCTTCCTCCAGGCTATGGTCCAGGACGAACGAATGAAGTTCCTCACCGGCCTCTTGCTCCCCTTCGTTTCTCCAAGGAAGCGCACCAATATCAAAGTGAATCTTTTCATCTTCTTCAAAACTGCGAAACACCTTTTCCAACAGGACCAAAAAGTTCTCCCTGTAAAATTCCTGGACCTCCATCGAAGTTTCCTCGTAGCTTTCTTTCACTGTTCTTTCTACAAATGCAGACACTTCGGGTAAAAAGTTGAAAAATGTAGTGAACGGAACATGCTGTTGATTTTCATAAGGCATCGCCGCCGTAAACACAGCCTGACCGACTGTAAACGGCATATCCAATTCCCTTAACTCAAAACGTTCCGAACTGAGGAAATCCTCCACAATGATCAAATCTCCTTTTCGTTCGACGAGTTTCCCGCAGACAAACTGATAAGAAACCCATTTCTTCACAATCTCACGGACTCTCACCCTGCTGATGGAGTCAAGATTTTCATGGATAAACTGTTCAAGAATGGTCCTTTCATCGTTCCCTTTATTCGTCAATAAAAACCAAGTATAGAAAGGCAGATCGAACTCAGGTAAATAAGGCAGTTGTCCCATGATCTTGCCTTTTTCCCGGTCAAGCTTCCAGCCGAGTCTCTCGTATGCAAAATCAACCACCATCCCGAAAACACGCTCAAGCTCATCTAAAAGAAGATGATCGATCTGAGAAACATTTGCCCCGCCGCAGCACTTTTTATATTTCTTCCCGCTTCCGCACGGGCATGGTTCGTTCCTTCCCACTTCCGCCATATTCTCTCACCCTTTCAATCTCTCTAATCTATCATTCAGTATAAACGAAAAAGAGAAACCTATACACGCTTGGCCCCATTTTGTCCAGCTAACGCACAAAGAGCCTTCCCCAAGATCCCTCTTGAGAAAAGCTCCCTATCATTCTATCTACCCTGTTTCTTCATATACTCCAATACATCCAAATCAATATAATTCTCTTCCTGCTCGCGCATTTCGAAGTTTTCGGTGTGGAGGTAGTCCTTCAACGCCTGGTGCAGGGACTTGCTGTCATCAGCGTAGCCAAGACGGTGCAACTCTTTTTCAAGGTCATCCCGAATATCGCCTTCCAGGAGGACTACTCTGCCAGCATCTGATTCTTTGAAATAGAGCTGGTGCATCAGATAGATTCTCTTCAACTCTTGGATAGGTGAAGCATGGTCATCCACCCGAAGGTCGATGTAACGGTCGTTGTATCCGCCGTAGCCTCCTTTTTCTTTTACAACCAAAAGGGCAGCGGACTGCATGCCGCGGGAGTCCCCTCCTGCATCCTGGCCGGCATGGAGTGCTTGAAGCAGCCTTTCTGCCAGGCTGCCTGTTGAAGATTCAAAGGTTTCAGCCATCGCTATGACCGTATTTTCATCCACTAAAATATTCCCCTGCGCCGTAAAATGCTTGCCTGTCCTTCCGCCGGCCCAGTCATAACATCCTTCACCTGTAAACGTGGCGGCATGTCCCCAGGCATCGATTAGTCCGACCTGTCTGAGGTGACGCTCGGGGTCATCTTTCGTGATGATGTCCAGTGCTTCTTCTGCCGTCTTTCCTTCTTCCATCAGCTGCAGTGCCTGCGGACCGTATGCCGTATTGGCATAGGACTGGGTCGCCACCGCCCCGACGCCTTCTTTGGCAAACGGAACGACCGAACCGACACCAAGAAACTTGGACTGCACGGCAATTCCCCATTCTTTCTCTTCAGGATCATATCCGACGATGGAATATGTCATGTTGACGTCCTCCTTTTTAAAAGAAAATCTCCTAAACTCCCACGGTTGATTTTGCAACGAGGGCGTCCGGATTCAACCCTTTCAGCTCTTCTATAACAAACTGTCCATCCTTCCGAATCAACACATCATCAAAGTAGATTTCTCCTCCCCCGTACTCTGGACGCTGGATGCAGACCATATCCCAGTGTACGCTGGAACGATTTCCATTATCCGCTCCTTCATAAGCCTGTCCCGGGGTGAAATGGAAGCTCCCGCCTATTTTTTCATCAAACAGGATATCAAGCATCGGCTCCTTGATCTTCGGGTTCACACCCATTGCAAACTCCCCAATAAAACGCGCGCCTTCATCGGTGTCCAGAATTTCATTAAGTTCTTTTGTTTTATCAGCTGTAGCCTTCACGATCTTCCCGTTTTCGAATGTCAGTGTGATATTGTCAAACGAAAAACCGCGGTACAGCGTAGGCGTATTGTAGGTGATCGTACCGTTCACGCTGTCCTTGACCGGCGCCGTATACACTTCCCCGTCCGGCATGTTCCTTTCCCCGAAGCACATGACCGACGGGATATCTTTTATAGAAAAAGTAAGGTCGGTCCCTTCACCAGTGATCCTCACTTTATCCGTGCGGTCCATCAGATCCTTGAGCGGCTTTTGGGCCTCTTCCATCTGCTTGTAGTCGACGGTGCACACTTCAAGGAGATAGTCGAAGAACGTGTCGTAGCTCATCTTTGCCTTCTGGGCAAGTGCCGGATTCGGATAGTTTAATAGAACCCATTTCTTTTTCTGGACTAGGTAATCATTCGATTCTTTTACGAGAGGCATGAGAAGCTGCCACTGCTCGCCCGGGACCTCACTCATCTCGGCGTCGTTCGGGTCGCTCGATATGCTGATGAATGCATCGAGATCCTGATACTTGTCCATATTCCATTTGTTCATCAGGATCATCTGTTCCTCTTTCGCATTTGTCGCCATGATACGCATCAATTCCTGATCACCAAATTCAAAATATGGGATGACGCCCATATCATATGCTTTACGAAGCAGTTCCTTCACGAGCGGCTTCGTAGTATATTCGCCTGTAATCAGGAGCTTTTCTCCTTCTTTCATTTTCAATGAATGCGTCAGAAGTACTTCTGCCAACTTCCCTAATCGTGGATCTCTCATATTGGTTCCCCCTCAATTTTTGTCTAGTACTATCATTCGACAAAAATTGGAAAAAACCTCTGTCTAGCTTGCAAAAAATCCTGCAGCCAAATATGACTGCAGGATTTTTGATTGTATAATCAGTTCGTTTCAATCAATCCATATTTACCATCGCGGCGCTTGTATACAATGTTAGTTGCGTTTGTTTCGGCATCCGTGAAGACGAAGAAACTGTGTCCCAGCAGGTCCATCTGCAGGATGGCTTCTTCACTGTCCATCGGCTTCAGGTTGAACTGCTTCGTACGCACTACTTCTGATTCAGTCTCGTCCTCAACTTGAATGGCAGCGGCTCCATTCGGAGATACGTGGTTAAGGTCCTCCTGAGCTGCGAAGAATTCCTTCGGGCTGCCCTTTTCACGCATTTTGCGGTTCACTCTTGTTTTATGCTTGCGGATCTGGCGTTCTAATTTATCCACTATTAAATCAATGGCCGCATACATGTCCGTGTTGCGTTCCTCTGCTCGAAGGACCAGGTGCGGCATTGGAATAGTCACTTCAACTTTAGTATTTTTATCAGGGTACACTTTCAGATTAACATGTACATTTGCATCAGGAGTTTCATTAAAGTAACGATCTAACTTGCCAATCTTCTTCTCCACGTGTTCGCGAATCGCTGGAGTTACCTCAATGTTCTCGCCTCGAATGTTGTAATTCAACATGTAAACTCCTCCTTTTAAAAATAAAGCTATGTTGTATATATTCTTCATTCCCCCGAATATTCCTGCTTAAACTTTCAAAATTTTTTGTCATTTTAAAAAGATTTTTGTCACAGGATTTTGAAATATGTCGAAAGTGTTGGTACATAAGGGATTGAAGAATGGGAAGAGTGAAAGGGTGTGGAGCTTGTTGATTAACCATTCACTCTTTCTACTATTATTATCTCACTGAATTCGAGTTTTAGACGGGGCATATTTGAAGGATTGGTGGAGGTTTCGGTACAGATTTGTGACTGATTTTCAAATGATAAAAGTGTACCGGGATTTAGTTTATATCAGGTTCACATAACTGCATTCATCATGAAACTTTATCCATTTCCAAAACGTATAATTAAGTATTATCGCAAAGGAGGCAATCTCAATGCTCTTTGAAGTGTTCCTCATCATGATTGCAGTATATATTCTTATTTCACTCCTCATCCTGCCGTGTCAATACCGCTTTCTAATTACCTTAAAAAAGGAAGAGGAGAAACATAGAAAAAAAGGCCGTACCCAAGGGGAGATGTACGATACGATGAATGCCGGGGAGCTGGCGCTTCACAGCAATATGCAGGGAAATCCGCTATTTTTTCTTGCTAATATACTTGCTTCTATCATCTATTGGTTTAAACATCGCAAGCAAAATGTCTAAATCGGAAATAGTCGTAAAAGAAACAGCCCCACTCAAACCCAGGGCTGTTTACTAATATTAATTATTCAATAACGGCTTCAAAACTCGATCGATCTTCAGCTTCCAGGCAGAAAATGCAGGCGAAAGTTTGCCTTTTACGATTTCTTCTTTTATATTGCTTTCCTGAAAATGACCGTTCAGTTTCAGTGCCTGATCGGTGACATGAGTGAATTTGTTTAATACTCCAATAATGTCACTATGCTCCTTGAACAACTCTATGAAAATTTTATTACTTTCTGAAACCTGTCCCAGTGCTTCGAACACATCGGCCAGGACGCGGTCACCTTCCGTTTTTTCAATGTCTGAGAAACTGGCCGTGACATATTCCAAAGCTTCTTCAATTGTTTCAAGCATGCTCACGTATCGGGCCAGCAATTTATATTGTTTCTCATCAAATGTAACTGCTTTTGTCAAAAAATCACCTATTTCTTTTTATCGTAAAACATTCCATCATGCTGCAGGGATTGATATGGATTCGTATACCTCTGAGCCGATGATTTTTTCTTGGTTAATCCGTTCATGTCCCGTTTGATTTCTGTACGCAGGAGAATTAACTTGCGGTCGATTTCCTGATTCCATTCCATCATCTCCTTGCCGAGCAGCTGCTCATCTGATGAAAAAGGAGGCTTGATACTTCCGAGCAAGCTTTGTCTTTCTTCAAGCAGTTTTTCTATCTTCTCTATCACAGTTTCTCGACTACCGCCTGCCACTTCTTCAATAGCTTGTTTCAGCTGCTTCGTAATCGAGTGGCAAAGCAAAACCGAACTCATTATGCCTGCCTGCCTTGTCCGGCATGCTGCTTCTGGCGATTGACTTGAATGACCTGTTTCCAGGTGTCCCGGAATTCAGTGATCAAACCCTCGACCTCTTCTAAAATAGTTCGATCGTTTTTTACATTCGCTTCCGTTAAGCGGCGATTGATATAGTCATAAAGTGACATGAGGTTCTGCGATATTTCAAGATCCGTATTAAGCGTGACCATCAGCTCGCTGACGATGGCCTGTGCTTTTTGGATGTTAGTATTCTTCAATTCAATGTTTTTCTCTTCAATGGCTTTCTTAGCTATATGAATGAACTTCAGGCTTCCGTTATAAAGCATAAGCGTGAGCTCACCCGGTGACGCAGTAGTGACCGAGTTATTCTGATATGCTGCGTACGGATTGTTGATGGCCATATTGACACTCCTTTTTTGTTGCTGTTAAAAAATATTACATGCCTCCGCCGAATTGCTGCATGAGATACATGGATTGCTGATTCGCCCGCTGGATCGCTTTCTCCATGGCAGTGAACTGACGCCAGTAGCGGTCTTCGACTTGGATCATGCGGTCTTCGAAGCGGTCGATTTGATTGTCCGTATTGTTTAATAAACGTCCCAAAGCAAAAGTATTATTCGTACTGGAAGCTTTACCTGCTTTTTTCTCTACATTATCCATCGTATCTTTCAATGTATCACGCAGACGTCGGGCAATTCCCTGCTCTCCGGATGTTGCGCCGTCTTTTGCGAAGATTTCATAGATGGCATTGGGATCTTTTGAAATAGCCTCACGCAGCTTGGCTTCATCGATGATTAATTTTCCACGTTCCAAATAGTTGCTTGAGGTCTTGATACCGATCTGTGACAGCTGGTCTGTCCCTGAAGTACCTCCGGAAACAGGAGTGTAAAGATCCATCCGCATTTTATTCATTGCAGAAGAAAGAACTGAATCATTGCGGAGAGTTCCGCTCCGTGCCTTTTCTTCCCACATCTCGATTTCTTTTTCTTCCATCGCTTCTTTTTGTTCAGCTGTCAGAGGCTTGAAATCACGGTAGTTCTTTTCGTTGAGTTCGCCGTTTACTTTTTCGATCAGTTTGTTGTATTCATCCACGAATTTAACTACTTTTTCTAGGATTTTGTCGGTGTCGGGTTTAGATGTAAATGTGACGCTGGTATCCGTTGTGTCTTTTAGGGTTAACTCAAATCCATTTATCATAAATGTATTTGATGCACGTTCTGTTTTCATTCCGTTATAGACAAATTCAGCATTGGTACCAGCTGTACCGCGCGGGGTCCCGTCAGCATCTGTCAATAATGCAGCATCGTCATTATTCGCTGCCAGGTTCAATGAAGTAAACAAATCCCCTTCAAGCTCTATTTCTGGTCCCCCGTCATTACTTCCGGTATTTTTGCTCATGACAGACATCTGTTTGGTGTGGGAATCGTAAAACATCGTTACGCCTGTCTGATTATTTATTTTCCCTATTAAGCTATTAAGCGTTTCCTTTTCAGGGTCAAACTTAATCTCGGTAAACTTTTCTTCCATTGTTCCATCAGCTTTAAGAGCTTTAATTTTTATAACCTGCTCTTCAGTTAACTGAAGGGATTCGCTTATCTTTTTGCTTGGATCAAATGGGTTACCATCGATGTCCGTCTGGGTAACTTCTGATCCAAACATGGTCGCTGCAGTAGCCAGCTTGTTTACTTTAATACTTCCGGAAAAATCAGAAGTGGAATTTATATTTTTTATGGACACTGCATTTGGGTCAGAAACGGAAACCGTCTTCTGCGTATATGTACCTTGCTTCATAACTCCGTCAAAAATAAGATTACTAAAATCAAACATCATCTTATTCATGTCCCTGTAATCATCACGCTGCCATTCAAGATACTGCTTTTTTTGCTGCAATTTATCGAGCGGGATACGCTCCGCCTTCATTAAGTCTTTTATCATTTGATCGGTGTCCATGCCGCTCGCAAGCCCGCCGATTCTCATATCTGCCATCAGGAATCACCTTCCTTAAATCTTCTTATCAACGATCAATCCTACAAACTCAGTCATCGCTGCATACATATCAAGCATCTTCTTTGCCGGGATCTCCCTGACGACTTCCTTCGTCTGCTCGTCTACAATCGTTACATAGTATTCCTTCAATTTATCATGAAACTCAAATTTAAGATGTGTGTTCGAAGCATGCAAAAACTCATTCATCCCCTGAACGACATCCTCCACTTTTTCTCTCGTGACAGGCTGGTTGTTGGTCTCTTCTTGATGTCGTTCCTGTCCTTGTATGTATGTCACTGCTTCGTTTTGATTGTTTTCTGGTTTGGTAAATGATTGTGTGGGTTGAATACTGCCTGTCACTTTTTCAATCATTGGTTGATCCTCCTTGGGGGGTATATGGGTTATATCGGAGAGAGAGAAGGAAAAGTTTAGTTTCTTCTAAAAGAAAGGAGTTTCATTTATACAAATAGGAACAAAGTAGTTTATAATTAAAATAAGAACATACATTCCTATCGGTAGGAGGAATATTATGGGAGATGACATAGAATTTTTTGATATCATGAACGGGAAGTTATTAGGTGATGGCTGTATCACAAAACAAGAAGGGAGAAAACCTCGATTCCAATTTACTCATTCTAAAAAAGATAAGGAATGGTGTGAGCATTGTTATTCAACCCTAAGAGATCATCTTCCATTAAATGCTCCTAAATATAAGAAGGTAAAAGACCAGAGAGTACAATCAGGTTATACAGAAGGATATTACGTGCAGTCCAAAACCCATGAAGCCATTACTGTGTTAAGAAACCTTTGGTATAAAGATGGCCAGAAAATACTCCCGCTCAGTTTTATCTCAGATCATCTTACTGCTAGGACCCTTGCCTGGTGGTATCAGGATGACGGCCACTTGAAAATACAAGGCAACATACCGAAGAAAATAATCCTATCTACAGAAAGTTTTTCACCTCTGGAAAATCTCCAACTTTGCAAGCTACTAAAAGAAAAATTCCACCTGTCGTTTTCTCAAGATAAGCAAAACAGAATTATCCTCTATGATAAGTTTCAAATCCTATACTTTTTAAAGCTTATCGAGCCTTATCTACATCCAAGTATGAATCGAAAATTCATACCCTTTTTTGATATTAGTTTTTCGGAATTCACTTCAAGAAGGACTACTATTTATCTTCCTGAATATCTATCATTGAAATCACCCACTGCAGAAATTAATAAGCGACTTTTGTTACTGGATCAACATTTAGAGTTATACAGAAATGAGAGATTCTATTCAAAAGAAAGTTTGAGCTTTATTGAGAGCTCTAGAAAAGAAGAGGAGACTAGGTCTTATCAAATAATGATAAGTCAGGGGAATATACAACGATTGAAAATGCTTAGCGGACTTACTGGATTAAATAATAGTTTGCTTACTTTGTTATGCTTTCAATATATAAAATCTTAGCTCCGTATCAAAGGAAGCAGGAGATACGTCCCCACGCTTCCTGACAAATGTTGATGGTTGTTGGCTGATTCTTGGGGTCCAAACAAACAAAAACAAAATATTCCCTATCCACTTTACCTAAGAATTGCTTCAACAATTGGTAGACATCTTAGGTACTTTGTACACACCGATTCTTATATAACATACTTGATTTGACACTAGCTTTAGACTAGCACTCAAGCTTCTATAATATACAGAACAAATCAAAGTATATTAAAGATATAAATCAGGACCGTATTGGTCGTCTGGATAAGGTAGTCTATCTAGATGATACATCAAAAAGGCAAGATACTTCTTGGTATGTGATTTAAAATCATCGAAGGTGCCTATTTCTCGACTTTTAAAAGCGTGTATTGCATTTCTTCTCTGCTGCATAAATAAAACCCAATCGTCAAATTCTGAAGCAGACACCTTATCTTTCCAAATTTTATTCTTAAAATATTGACGGAGTTTTTCAAATGTAATTTCGTCTGGGTGGATAACACCCTTTTTATTTTTGTAATTTGTCGAATCATCCAAATAATCATTTAAATATACGGAAAGGAAAAGTTTTATAGTACCTTCTACTAAAGTACCAAGGTTTGCCCAAGCCAGTATTAAATCCCCATCTTCCGCTTCGTAACAAGAGCACTCATTCCACCTCTTCATTGAGTAGGAAAGTGACACTTGCCAATCCAGTCTTGATTTACTTAATAAATTTGATGCTTCAACTGGTGCCCAACCTAATGCATTTGACCAAAAATCTCTAACATGTTTATTTAGTTCGATAATTTTATCTACGACTTCTAAATACGTTAATTGATTTATATTTGTAATTGAAATATTCATAAGTCCTCCCGTTTACAATTATTAGCATAATACCTCTAATTACCCGCTTTTTTCAAATAGAGAAAAAAGAGACACTAGTATATGAACTAGAGTCTCTTTCAAATAATCTAAAATTAGCGAAGAAGTTGTAAAACTCCTTGTGGTTGCTGATTTGCTTGAGCAAGCATTGCTTGTGCTGCTTGAGAAAGAATAGAATTCTTTGTTTGGTTCATCATTTCTTTCGCCATCGTGCGAACATTTACTTTCATAAATGACCAGACTATATCTTCACCCTCTGGAATTCCAGTAGGGGTTGGGCACTTCGGATTCACAATGCTGATGACCATTGTTTCACCTACGGATTTCATCACCCTAGCTTTCGCCTTAGATGGTCTATCCTAGTCGTTGAACCTTCTCCACTTTTTCAAGACAGGAGCTTGGCTGCTGATTGCCCAATCTTTTCTTTTATCAAACCATCACGCTTGTCGTTTCCAACTACGTTGTGGCAAGAAAAGCTCTAAGGGGTTTCCAGCAATTCACCCAATTATGATCTCTGACAGTTACCAGTCAGGACGACTGTGCTTGTCACTACTTAAGCAGCAGTTAAAGCATAATCTACGTCACGGATACGAGATTCAGCAGCAGTTAAGTTTTCAGCTGATGTACCTAAGTTGTTGATTGTGTGCTCTAAGCGGTTTTGATTTGCACCAAGCTTAGCACGTTCTTCAGAAACTGACTTAATGGCACTATCAATTGTTGTAATAGCAGTTTCAGCACCAGATTGAGTAGAGATATCAATACCATCTACACCTAATGCGGATGATCTCATATCACCAATAGTCAAAGAAGTAGTTTGAGTTTGGTTTGCACCAATTTGGAAACGTAATCCTTCTCCTGAAACTTCAATTTCAGTGTCACCACTATTAGCAGTTAACGTATTATCAACTGTTAGTTCTAAACCACCAATTTTAACCTTACCATCAGTAGTCACTTCTCCTGTTAAAGAAGCTACTGTGTTGGAGTTGCTATCAGCCAAGGTATAATTAGCAGTTTCACCAATAGTAAAAGTTGCTGTTCCATTGCCAGTAATAGCAGTATTATCAATAGTTAACTCATCACTACCTACAGAGAAAGCAGTTGTTCCAGATGCTGTACTAATATTATCTACAGCACTCCCAACAATTGCACCATTAGAGTCTAATAATGAAACCTTGTATGTTGAAGCAGTTGTTCCAGTTTCGACCTTAAGTGAATAAGTATCTCCTATATTAAAAGCACCGTTAGTTGTTGTTGTTAAATCTATTTTTGTAGCGTCGGATAAGCCAGTTCCTCCAGCATTTATATCTGTTGCAACCTCATCAGCACTAGCTACAGTAAGAGTGTAAGTATCCTCAACCATAAAGTCTTTTACTTGAGCACCTTGAATATTTGCAGTTCCAGCTGTTGTAATATCTGAAGCTTGATTTTGCTCACCATTTAACAAACTTTTAGTGTTAAACTCAGTTGTATTACCAATTCTGTCTATTTCTGATTTTAACTGTTTTACTTCAGCTTGTAATGCGTCACGGTCCTCATCTGTTTGTGTTCCGTTTGCTGCTTGCACTGATAATTCACGCATACGTTGAAGAATAGAGTGCGTTTCATTTAAGGTACCTTCTGCAGTTTGAATCAAAGAGATTGCATCTTGAGAGTTTGTAGAAGCTTGCTCTAGTCCACGAATCTGTCCACGCATTTTTTCAGAGATTGCTAAGCCTGCTGCATCATCTCCAGCTTTATTAATACGAAGACCTGAAGATAATTTCTCCATAGCTTTCATTTGCCCATTGTTAGCAGCACCCATCTGACGATATGTGTTAAGAGCCGCAATATTATGATTAATT
Source organism: Rossellomorea oryzaecorticis (assembly GCF_045897515.1). NCBI lineage: Bacteria > Bacillati > Bacillota > Bacilli > Caryophanales > Bacillaceae > Rossellomorea > Rossellomorea oryzaecorticis. Next base: position 274,044 of record NZ_JBJOSA010000003.1, read on the forward strand.
CTCATTACGTAATTTCCTCCTTGAAAGTAAGTCCACATCCTTGTGAACTGTTCAGTATTTGGTTTACAAAGAACAGAAAGGTCGGCCGCCCTTTTCTTCCTTGCTTACATGGTTATTATCGGTCGTTTTTACCAGGGTTTAATAGATTCACATAAAAAAATTATTGTTTTTTCGGCAAAATATTGAGGAGGTTGTCGATTCCTTTGGAGGCTTCGTTGTTTTCTTCCTGGATGGTCAGGTAGATTTCTTTCCGGTGGATTTCGACGTTCTTCGGTGCGTTGATGCCGAGCTTCACCTGATCTCCTTTTATCGACACCACGCTGATTTCGATATCTTCCCCGATTTGGATGGCTTCGCCTGTTTTTCTTGTAAGTACCAGCATCGTCTCACTCCTTACCGGCTTGCTCGTGCTGAGCAAAGATTGGATGTTTTGTTTGATAGGTTGTATCATTTAGGATTACTTGTTTGGCTTTGTTGTTTGCCAGGTTGATGATGATTGGCGCTTGAAGGTTGGCTGTCGATTCATTCAAGGTTTCCCTCATTGTAAGGATGGTCAGTATTTTGACATCTTTTTCAGTAGTGAAGCCTAATAATTCTACCGTTCCCTGATCAAGTTCAAAATCATATTCTTTTGTAAATAGAAATGGATCTGTTACCACGAATCCGAGCTGAGGGGTGATAACGGATTGCAGGATGTGAAACAACTCATTGTCCTGCAGAGGGAGGATGACGAATTTCTTTTCTTCAATGAATCCCGGGATCCCCTGCTCAAAATTCAACACACTGTCTTCTTTGAACTCAATTTCGCCATGATATTTCGTGTTTATAATCATGTTCTCATTCCTTTGCCTTTAAATTTCCTGTTCGTAATTAATTCCAACATGTTTTAAGTTCACAAAATCAATTTGCAAATCGGCATACCTCTGGAGACTTATATCTACCTGTGCCTTTGACACATTTACGTCCGGCTTTACAACCTGTGTATTATTAATCACTTTCTGAGGTTCAACATGGACCTTCACCTCACCTGGATCGTATTGGATCTTCACACTTCCCGCCGATGGGATCCAGCCTATATTAAAATCATAAATTGGATTTTCGCTGTTTCGTTTTGCCTGTTCGGCAATGGCATTTCCGTCGTTCTCGATTCTCATCAGTTCGTCGCCGTCCTGAGCAACGCGGGCGAGTCCGGATAACCAGTCTTCATACCCCTGCCGTGAAAAATCTTCTATCCTGCGCCGCACGGATTTTAAATCCATGTCTGCCCGTGCTTCCGTCTGATCGATCGTCAGCTTAGATGGTCGGCGTTCGATATCCATCTTGGCTTTCGGCTGCTGAATTTCAAGGGCAGGTGGCGGTGTTTCAATTTCCACCCTGCCCGGTGTTGTTTTTATGCCGATAGAGGCAGCTGTGGATTGCAGCCGTATCTGTGGAAAGTTCATCGTATCTCTCCTCTATTTAAAAGGGGACCACCCCCTTAGGTGACGAAACACCTTAAAGGGTTGGTCCCCTAACAATTATCTTAAAAAGTCCATTAAAGTCGGCTGGATGATTCTTGCCCCAACGCCGAGAGCAGCACGGTGGACGCTCTCCTGCGTCTTCAAATCCGTGATGACCCGTTCGATATCTGCATCTTCGTTGTCAGACAGAATCCTGTTCGCCACTACTTCCTGCTGGCCGAGACGGTCGTCGATCATTTCCAGGCGGTTGTAGCGGGCTCCCAGTTCGGAACGCTCTGCTGACAGGATCTCCATGACATCATCCAAGTTCTCGAGTTCTGTATCAAGAGCTTCGGTATCACCCGATTCCAATGCTTTTTGAATATTGTGCACCGTATCAAACAACTTCTGGCTGAAGACATTGCCTGGATTGACGTTCGCTTTCAATGAAACGCCCTGAGAAACTTCTACATTGTAGTTACCGATCACAGTACTGGTCAGATTATCCGCAACCTGAGGGGCACTGCCGTCTGCAGGATTTCCATCTTTAATAGGTGAGTTTCCAACATCTGTTCCGTGGAAAATATATCTCCCGGCAACCTTCGTTTCAGCCACTCCCACCAGATCCGCTTTAATCTGTTCGATTTCTACGGCAACAGCTTTCTTGTCTTCTTCACTTAGCGTTCCGTTCTTTCCTTGGAGTGTCAGCTCCCTGACACGCTGCAGCCCCTGGTTCGCCTGATCAATCCCGGCTTCTGAGTTATCCATCCACAAATATAATTCCGATAAATTCCGCTTATACTGCTCGATTCCCGTCAGGTTCGAACGGTAGAACATTCCTTTCATCGCGACTACCGGATCGTCGGAAGGCTTGGTGATTTTTTTACCGGTGGCAAGCTGATCCTGGAGCTGGCCCATACGGGCATAGGATGAGCTCAAATTTCTCATTGAATTATTGGTTAACATGCTTTGTGTTACGCGCATTTACATTTCACCTTCCTATCTTCCCACAGTTCCCATGCCATTGATGATTTTATCAAGCATTTCGTCCTGGAGTGTAATCATTCTCGCTGAAGCATTATATGCGTGCTGGAATTTGATCATATCGGTCATTTCTTCATCAAGAGAAACACCGCTTACGGACATCCGGCGTTCTTCCACGGCACCGCGGAGGACACCGGAATTCTGTGACAGCCGCACGGATTCCTGAGACTCAACTGCCATGGCACCGATTACCGATTCGTAATGGGCTCTAAATGAAGCTGGTTTTTCCCCGTATGATAGTTCAACCGTTGTAATGATATCAGCAAGCGCGCTCACATTGGCTGCGTCGCCGAGTGTCGGATTATCAGCACTTGCCGTTGCGATCATATCGAGGTTGCTCAGTTCATCCGCAATTTGCATACGTTGTGCGAACCCTGCTTTATCAACGTCTTCTAATTCAGCTGAAGCATCCTTCGCATCCTGGAAGAACTTCGGTGTTTCGACGCTTGGGTCTTCGAGCTCAGCCGGGGACACCCCTTTTTGGTGCTGCTCGTTGAAAGCCTTCGAGAATTCATACGCCATGCTGTCTAGTTCGTTGAGCATCGTAATGTAGGAACCTTGTGCTTCACCGTTTTTGTCGGTGTATCCATATGTATCGATGAGCGCCCTTAGCTTCCCTTCACCTTGGGATAAGAAGTCGTTCACGTTCAGCTTCTGATTTCCGATCGTAATGGAATCGACCGTACCCTGCGGACCTTCGGTGGATAACTTCAATTTGTTCACACCGTTTTTCCCAACCAGATTCACGGCAAAATTCCCGTCCTTGCCGACCAGGTTCACGGTCACCTGTCCTTCTGCAATCGGTGAAGACGCACCGCCGCTGGACTGATAGCTCGTTTGGATGGTGACATGCTGTGAAAGTTCATCCAGGAGACGGTCCCGTTCATCATAGAGATCGTTAGGTAAATAGCCATGCGGCTCGACATCGGCAATCTGCTTGTTGATTTTATCAATTTGGCTTGTCAGTGAGTTGATCTGCTTTTCGGTTACGGACAGCTCATTCTTCAAATCACCACGCACTCCTGCAAGTGAGGTGGATAAATAGTTGAAAGTATTAGCGACGGCGATACCTCTTTCACGGACAACCGAGCGGGCACCTGCATTCGTCGGATTGACGGCAAGATCCTGGAGTGACTGCCAGAACATGTCCATCGTTTTGGACAGACCGGATTCAGATGGCTCGTTCATGACTTCCTCCATTTTCTTCATCGCTTCCATTTTCGACTCCCAATACCCAAGCTTGTTGTTTTCACCGCGGTATTGAACATCAAGGAACGAATCGCGCACACGCTGAATAGACCCTGCCTCTACACCGGTTCCCATTTGACCCGGGATATCAGGACGATTCATGGATGGAGCCGGGTACGGCGTCGTCTGTTCAAAATTCACGCGCTGGCGGCTGTAGCCGGGCGTGTTCGCATTGGAAATGTTGTGGCCTGTCGTATAAAGGGCGCCTTGCTGTGTGTACATGCCGCGTTTCGCGGTTTCAAGGCCGTGGAAAGTAGATCGCATGGTGGTGCCTCCGTTTCAAAGTTTTAAGCCTGTGAATCAAAAAGTGATCGCTGCCGGGGTGATTTTTTCTCCCCGTTCGGGCGGGCGTAAGTTGTCTGTTGGTCCTGAGGCTGCATGATTGATAGATTCATATTTACAAACTGCAGGGATTGATAAACGAGTTTCTGATTTAGTTCATTCCGTTCTTTCAATTGGGAAATCAGCTCTGTCATTTTACTCTGCCAATCAAGGAGTACGGCCTGATCGTCAGGTTCACTGTACTCGATGCATTGAGATAGGGTCGGCGGTTCTTCGGTCAGCAGACCGAGTGATGTCAGGTATCCCGCAGACTGCCGCTGCCGCTCATTCTCGACCGTATTGATAGCGGCGATATGCTTCTGCTCATCTTTTAACAGGCCGTCGAGCCCTTTCATATCACCGCTTTTAACCGCATCTGTTTTCCTTACAGATAAATCAAGCAAACTTTTGTTCAGCTTATACAGTTTTTCAAGTGTCGCGATTAATGTGGATGCTGACATGTCTGCTCTCTCCTAGCTTTGGTAAAAATGGTTCAGTCCTTTGGCAATGGCTTTCGGATCGATTGTGTAATTCCCGCTCTGTACCTGATCCTTCAGTGCCTCTACCTTTGCCTGACGTTCCTTGCCAAGCTTCGAAACTTCCTGCATCTCTTTCGCAGCAGTTGAAATCTCGATTTTATCAGAAGGTGACTTGCCTGATTTCTCCGCTGAATTCAGCTTATTCATGTTTCGCTGATACGGATTGATATTCTGGTTCCCAATATTATTGATTTTCATATTGTTTCCCTCGCTTTCCTCACGCTCAAAGTGTCTCTATATAAGTATATCGGTAATCTTCCGAATTTGTTTAGGATTCTCGACTGGTGAGTTCTTCCTATTTTTCATTCTGGTTCACTTGTCACGTGTCGTATAGTACGTACGCTGTTCCTTCATCTTTTCTTTCCATTCATTATTCGCCTCAAACTGCTGCAAGTCCCTCTTTAATGAATCCGCGCATCCCTGACAAAGTTTGCCGTTATTAATAATCTTTCCACATTTATCACATGGGTAACCCAGGTTGGGGAATAACTTCGTCTGAATCCGCCCCTTTTTCACCCATTTATATAGAAGTTCTTCTTCAACGCCCGTTTTTTCCATGATGGTCTCCATTGTAGCAGCACGGTTTTCCCTTTTCCTTAGAAATTGATATACCGTCTCGTACATCTTCTCGTCTTCTTTATAACACTTCTCGCAAACGTCACGGAATTTATTCTTCATAAAAAGCGCATTACAGCGCGGGCAATTTGTGATTTCTGACATTTTGATTTCCTCCCGGTGTTCTTCTTATTTCTTATATCGGAAGGAAAACGAAATCTGTTAGCCCCGTGCGAGAGTTAGGGATGTGACTCTTTCGGCACCGGCTGCTTTGAGCAGTTTGGCTGATAGTCTCAAGGTCGTTCCTGTTGTGTAGATGTCGTCGAAGAGGAGGATGGACTGGCCTGCGAGGTTTTTGTCAGTTAGTGTGAAGACCTGCTTCTGCTGAAGCCTTTCTTGACGGGATTTTTTTGATTGTTTTTCCGAGTGGGACCTTGCTAGGAGATGCGAGGCAGTGATTCCTGCTTCTTCTAAAAGGCAAACAGATTGATTGAAGCCTCGTTCATAGTGTCTTTCTTCGCTGAGCGGGATGGGAATGATATGGTCGAATTGGAGCGGCTTTAGGTGTTTTGCAAGTGGAGTTCCAAATGTTTTTGCCAGTGTGTGGTCGCCTCTGTATTTATAGCGTGCTAGATATTCCTTGAGGAAGTCGTTGTATTCAAAGAGAGAAGTGTTTTGCAGGAGGATGCCTTGCCAGTTGGGATTTTCCTCCCAGCGGAAGCAGTCCCGGCACACTTCATCTATTTTCAACTCATCTGAAAGCTTCTCAAGCGAACGTGAGCAATGCAAACACCTCTGTCCCTCTATCGGCTGCAATCCTTTTTGACATTCCCCACAAAGGTATTGAGGATCGCTGCGAAAGAGACCTTTCCATGTGATGGTTTCTTTAATGGTACTTTCGCAGTACAGACAATGATTACCCATTGATCAACCCCCGCTTCCCTGCTTCTTTGTTCATGCTGTAAATGTGCATGATGGCATTGATCATTTCTTTTGTTTTGCCGTAGTGAAAATAGACCACATCCCCTTTTGGGTGATCCGCACTTCTCCCAGCCCTTCCCGCAATCTGAACAAGTGCACTTTCGGTGAAAATTTGGTCCTCGGCCCCAGCTACCGCTACGTCAATACCCGGGATGGTGACGCCCCTTTCCAGTATTGTGGTGGTGAGCAGAATCGGAATTTCACCGTCTCTTATCTTTTGAACTTTTTCTTTTCGGTTTGGGTTTTCTGCGTGGACGGATTCTATGGCGGGATTCAACTTTTGAAAAAGAGGGAGTGCCTTTTCCATTATTTTTACAGACGGGAAAAAGATGAGTGCCTGTTTGTTTTGCTGGAGTCTTTGGAGAGTCCATTTCTTTAGCTGGGAAGGAATTCTGTGTTTCTCAAATGACTTATTCCAATTGCCGCACCAGGCGAACCGTGGCACGGGGATTGGGTGGCGGTGGTAACGGGCCGGTATGCGGATATGATTTTGCTTTTTTGCAGAGCAGTTCTTCTGTGTTTGGGAGTCTGGGGTCGCTGTTAAATAGACAATGGAGGACTCAGGTTTGCGTGCTTTTTCCACAGCATATTTCAGGGTGGGGTCGTAACTGTAGGGAAAGGCATCTACTTCGTCTATGACGATGAAGTCAAATGCTTTTTCGTATCGGAACAGCTGATGGTTAGTTGAGAGGACGAGCTGGCCGTATTCGTGACGGTCATCAGAGCCTCCGTACAGTGTGGTGATAGATGTGTTGGGAAAGACTTTTTGAAGACGCGGTGAAAGTTCGAGTATGACATCGGTCCTCGGGGCTGCGATGCAGACCCGCTTGTTTTGGGAGAGAGCTTCGTGGATACCTTTGAACAGGACTTCCGTTTTTCCTGCTCCGCAGACTGCCCATACTAGTAGATTTTCGTTGGTTTGGACAGTGTCTACTACTCTATTTGATGCTTCCTGCTGGGCTTTGGAGAGGGTGCCGGTCCAGTCGAAAATAGGTTGGTTGCTGGTTGTGGGTGTTGGGCCGCTCCAGGTGATGAGAGGGGTGCACTCCGAGACTCTCCCCATCATGATGCAGTTTCTGCAATAGGTGCAGTCTTCTTTACAGCGGAAACAGTTAAAACGGGCAAATAAATGTTTTTTTCTATTGTCGCAGCGGTGGCAGTGATTGTTCTCCACCCCTTTTCCGTAAGTGATGTAGCCATTCAGGTGGTGTTCGTGGAGGATCTCTATTGAGAATGGCAGTTCGTCTGGGAGGAGGGCGCGGCCGGAGAGGTAGTGTTGGAGTGCGGTAGAATAGTGGAATGATGGATTTGGTGGGAATGGGGTCGGGAGTTGTATGGTGGAGATTTTTTGGAATGCTGTGGTTGGGTTGGGGAGTAGTTGTTCTGGGGTGAGGTGGGTGGATTCTTGTGTAAATCTCATTTGGGTTCCTCCTTTGGTTAAGTAAATTAAAATGGTGGTGCCTGTGCCTGACACAGAATGCCCTATTTGTTCCTGGCACAATTTGAGCGTTTTGTGCCAGGAACAATACACCGTAATTGTGCCTGGCACCAACAAACTTCCCAAATTCTAAGTCGGTTTCTCCCAGTCTTTAATTTTCAATTTTGATTCAACATAGAACTGATACTTTTGCTGGGGATTTTCACCTAAAGTCTCATAGAGCTTTTCCTTATCAGTAAGTTTGTCATCAAACTTACTGATATAACTCTTATAATTACTCCAGCGGTATTCCTCAGGCATATTAGAATTCCTGGATTTCACAGGGTTTAAGTGAACATAGCTGCTGGTATCCAGAAGCTGCTTCATATTTTTAATTTCCTTGGAATAGTAGCGACCTTGAAACACATGTCCAACATAATTGTATTTTCTATTGAAATATCTTGCATAGATGGAATGGATATAATGAATGATCTCAGTAGGGGAATGATTGATGGTTTCGATTACTAAATGGATATGGTTAGGCATTAGGCAGAAAGAGTGTAAGATGAAGGGCATTCGGAGTTTTGCTCTTAATAGAAGTGATAGATAGTGGTGGTAATCCTTGCTTTCCCTAAAAATATTATTTTTCCTGTTCCCTCGTGCAGTAATGTGATAAATCGTACCAGGTGACCATACTCGAGGTTTTCTTCCCATTGAATCATCCTTTCTAGATTAATAATGACCAACTACATATATTCGACACTCTTCTTCATTTTCCTGCTTTTCATATTAAATAAAGCCTGTGCCTGGCACAGATTGGTCGATTTGTGCCAGGCACAATTTGTCGTATTTGTTCCTGGCACAAACCACCTGAATTGTTCCTGGCACAATCACCCCGTTTTGTTCCTGGCACAACTCAACAAAAAAAGCCAGGCACCCAAACCAGCACCTGACCCAAACAATCTATTTATCTCGCCAACCTCTTAGCCCAGCCCATCCCCATCGAGCCTTCACCCAGATGAGTACCAATAACTGGACCAAAATAACTAACATTAAACTCCACATTGGGATACTTCTCAGCTAACTCCTTCATCCACTCAATCGCTTCTTCCTTACGATTCGCATGGATGATGGAAGCCTGATAAGAACCTCCGTCCTTAACCGCAGCCTCCAGCAATCCTTCCACCCGCTTCAATGCTTTCTTACGGGTACGGATTTTCTCGAAAGGAACGATTACTTTGTCTACAAAATGCAGCAAAGGTTTGACCTGCAGCAGACTTCCGATGATCGCCTGAGCCTGTGACAGACGACCGCCGCGCTGCAAGTGCGCAAGGTCATCGACCATGAAGTATGCCTGTACCGTCTCCTTCATTTCATCCAGCAACCGGACAATTTCTTCTGCTCCCTTACCTTCGCGCGCAAGCTTGGCACCTTCTAAAGCATAGAATCCCTGTATCATGCAGCTGATTTCTGAGTCGTAAGGAAAGATCTTGATTTCGTCTACCATTCCGGCTGCCTGCACGGCTCCCTGATAGGTACCGCTGATGCCGCTGGACAAGTGTACCGAGATCACGGCATCATAGTCATGGGACAGTTTTTCAAACAGCTCGACGAATTTGCCGACCGGCGGCTGGGATGTGGTCGGAAGCTTGTCCTCATTACTCACTTCTTCAAAGAATTCACCGGCTGTGATGTCGATTTCCTCGCGGTATGTTTCGCCGCCGAGGATGACGCTCAGCGGGATCATGTGTATGTTTAGAGACTCGCGCAATTCTTTCGGGATGTAGGCAGTACTATCCGTTACAATTGCCGTTTTCATAGTTTTTACCCCTCTTATTCTTTAGTCTTTTATGTCGATCGGAAGAATGCCCTAATGAGCACCTGCCGACAGCTCGTCTACTCTAACCTATGTATCTTAACCATTTTATATGAAAGTTGTTTCGAATGCACCTCTTTCCCCGAAATAGCCATCCGCCAAAAATAAAACAAACGTTTGTTTAAGTAAGGGAAGCCTCATCAATACTGGGTTCCCAAATCTTAATCAAACGTTTATTTAAATTTGCAAACGGGTTATGGTCATCAGTTTGAAAGTCTTTTGGCTGTCTGCAGAATTCTGTCTTGATCCAGGCGGCGACAGATGATCAGATGACCACGCCTTCCCCTAAAATATCCGGAATTTGCAGGAGTTCAAAGACGTCTTTCACTTCTTGCCGGACGTGGGAAATGGTGACTTCTGTTCCTTTTTCGCCAAGGGATTGGACGATGTTGAGCAGCAGTCCCATGCCGGAGGAGTCGACGAACGGTACCTGTTCGAAATTCAGGTTGACTGTTTTATAGGTTTTCAATAGGGGCAGGAGTTGTTCATCGATAATTTCGGTGCTGTCGATGTCGAGGTCCCCTTCGATTTTTACTTCGAGATTCTCATTTTCTTCTTCTGTCGAAAATCTGATCATTGTTCATTCCTCCAACAACTGATTAATGTAGTGTTAGTTTTCCTTCGGAGTCGAGTCGGCCACGGACGCCGTATGTTGTTTGGTTAAAGGTGTATTTCGTGCTTCCGAGACGGATGATGGTGCCTTCCATTGCCTTTTGGATGGAGATGGTCTGGTCGGCCGGGACGGAGATGAGGGTCGGTGTCCCGCTTTCCGCTCCGACTTCGTTGATTTCGACTCCCAGTCTTCCGTAGACTTCCCCTCCTCTGATGATGCCGCTGATTTTCAGTTTGCCTCCGGAATGGATTTTCGTATTGACGGCTCCCTGGCCCAGCACAAGTATGTTTCCGCTGCAGTACATTTTGCTGTTGAGTGCATTCGGGACTGTGATATATGAATCTGGCTCCACCGGGGTCTCGCTTTGTTCGTGAAGTTCTTTCATTTTCATCGATAAATCTTTTATTCTTTCAAGGGAAGTCACTTCGTTGGTAATTGACAGGAACAAATGTGTCAGCGAGACGGATACCTGTCTCCAATCATCCTCCAACAGATAATCTTCACCTTTGCGCACCACTTCGACATATCTTTTGGCCTGAGTCTGGAAATCCTTGAATTTCTTTTCGAGCAGGATGCGTATGAGCGGCTGAAGTCCTCCTCGCGAGAAGTCACTTGATTTGAATGCTGGTGACAGGGTCAGCTGCCTGATGACGGAGATAATCCGTTCTGCATCCCGGTGCAGGGTACCGATCAGGTGGCCGAGTTCGACGATCAAGAGATTGCTCTTCCCGGCTGAAATTTCGGAGCTGATGATATTGCCATATGTGACGATGGCCCCGGATGATGTAATTGTAGCGCTTGTGACAGTCTTATGGACCGTTACGTCCCCTTCTGCTTCAACGACCATCCGTTCATCGACTTCGCCGACAATTTCCACATCTCCCTTGAACCTGATATTACCCGTTGCCAAATTGACATTCCCTTCATGGACAAGTTTCGGCAGGATCGCCACCTTGACCAGTTTCCCACGTTCTTCAACCTGAGGGCGGCCGGATTCCGTCGCGACTATTTTATCATCAACCACACTCACCCCATTGCCGGTACGAACGATAACAGGATGCGTCTGCTTCGCCGGCAGCGGTTCATTGGTCACTGTATATCCCATTTTCCCAGGTTCAGGAGGATGGATAACGGCTACCACCTGCCCCCTTTCCACATTCGGAAGCGTCTTGGTTTCACGGAAATCCACCCGGCCGCCTGATGTCTCCTTAGGTCCTTCATTTATATCGTCAATATTCACTTTTAATTCAACCCAGCCGTCTTTTCCCGGTTGCGCTTTGATTCCTTCCGCTATGAGGAATATCCCCTCACTTTCCGTCTGAGTGGCTTTCACGATTTCATCCTGATAAAACCCATGGATGACCCGCAAATTTTCAAGTTTCTTCATTAAGTCTGAATACCGCAGGGTGTTGACGACCTCTTTCTTTTCCTCTACCCGAAGTTCTATATTGTGACCGGCTTCTGTATCAGGGACAAATCTTGTAATGGTATACCCTGGATCGACCTTCACTTCCACCTTTAATTTATTCAAATCCATTTTGACCGACCATCTGGTTTCCCTTTCCTCATGTTTAACCTTCAGATCATATACGTCTAATTCAGAGACGATGACGGTTTTCTCTTTGACGAGCTGATTATTTTTATAAAATTGTATGCCTTCCCCGATGGTGACCATCGGAAAATGACTGGGAGAAGATTTGCATTGAAGTCTGCCGTTTTCCACCCATACCTTTCCTGCCAAAGATTCAACTTGAGGTTGTTTTATTTTATATGTATCAAGCTTCGGCAATTCGGTCTGGTCTTCCTCGATCATTTTTTCAAGCTCATTGAATACATCGGTTTCTTCCTTGGCTTCAATGGACTCAACCCTCGTTAATTGGACGACCGCCTGCTTTCCCCGGATGCCCATGAATCCTTTCGTTTCCTGCTGCAGTATTTCAATATCTACTTCCTGTTTCGTCGCATCCAGCAGTTCGAGTCCAATGGAGATGGCCTCTCTTATATTTTTCCCTTTTGAAACTACTTTTCGCAAAAAACCACCCCCTATTTATCCATTCAATACAGGTGAATTCAGACTGGAAATGTCCGATTTTTCATCCGTCACTTTTAAGATCACCATTGTGATATCATCTTTTTGCGGTGCCCCAGCGGTAAACTGATGAATCGATTCCATCACGCTTTTCTCCAGCTCACCTGCGGGTTTTTCCCGGTTCTCGGTTAACGTGTCGATCAATCGTTCAAGCCGATACTGCTCGCTGCTTTCATTCTGAGCTTCCACGATACCGTCTGTGTAAAAGAAGATGGTGTCATTTTCGCCGAGTTTGATCGATTCTTCTTGATACACCTGGTTCGGAAGACCGCCTACCATGATCCCCTTCGCTTTAGGGAGTTCTGAGACTTCCTTCGTTTTATCGCTTACCCATAACGGAATATTATGACCGGCATTCGCGTAGGTGAGCGTCCCGGTGTTCGGATCCCAATCTGCGCAAAATAAGGTGACAAATGACTTCAATGCGCGCAGATCCTTGTAGATTGCCTGGTTCATAGCCGTGAGATTATCGCCCGGTCCCTTCGTGCTTTCGGCTGCACTCCTGAAAGCGCCGCGGGTGAGGATCATCAGCATCGCTGCAGGGATTCCCTTCCCCATGACATCCCCGATGACGATGCGGATTTTCCCGTTCAAAAGGGGATAAAAATCATAATAATCCCCGCCGATCAGCCTGGCAGGGAGCGTTGAGCCGACCACTTCCCCTCCTTCAAAAGAAGGAATATCCCCATTCAGGAGCGTGGATTGGATGTTCCGGGCCAAGTTGATTTCCCGCTGAAACGTGCGGTCCACGGCATCATGCGCGTTATTTTCATGAGAGATTGATAGTTTATCCATATACAACTAAATGACCTCCCCTTGAAGGGCATCGAGAATCCGATACAGGCCGACCATTTCGAACACCTGATGCGTGAGGTCATTCACGCCTTGAAGCCGCAGAGTGAACTCTTTTTCCTGTGACAGGTAAATCGCATTCATGATAGAGCCTATCCCCGTGGAGTCGATGAAATCCAATCCGCTGAAATCGATGACCAGGAGATCGACCGTTTCCAATTCTTCGAGGTATGGATCGATCGAGCCTGTCGTCGAAATATCCAGTATGCCGCGCAAGTTCAAAGTGGTTGTCGATTCGTTCACTTCTTTTGTGATGTGTAATCCGTTCACAAGCATCTCCTCCTTACAATTTGAATTTACCGATATAGGCAAGCAGCGTCCTGGATATGTCAGACAATTCCCTCGCCTGTTCGTGGAGGGACTGAACAAGATCGGAAAGCGTAATGGTCGTATCCGTCGTGGCAGCCGTCCTGTCTTTTGCAATTTGCTTGAGCGTATTTACTTTGGCAAGTACGTCATCGGTTTCTTGATGCGAGTTCATTTTCATCACATCTGAAATTTCATCGAGAAAGCTCGTTATTTCATTGAGCTGCTCTCTCGACTTGATCGTCGCTTCCGTCGAGAGGGTATACATCTTTTCAACGGAATCGGATGCTTCCGACTCAAGGATGACAGACAGGCGCTGAGCCTTGATTGCCTGTTCCTGGGTGTCGGTAATCAATGTATTTAATTGATCCATCATCCGGTTTGTGCTTTGCGAAAGGACCTCGAGTTCACTGCCGTCCCTGATCTCACTCTTCACGGTCAAATCACCTTCTTCAAGGGAAGTGATTTGTAATTTAATTTTTTGAAGGTTTTCATAGATACGGTTGAAGAACCTGGCAGTCAGTAGGAATAGCACGACCAGCGACGCAAGACCTGAAATAATGAGAATGATAGAATGGCGGTAAAGCGGTCCGCTCATTTTGTCGTAGTCGAGGGCGATATAGATGGCTTTGCTTTCATCTATCGGGAAGAACATTTTGTATACCTTTTTCCCCTTTACCTTCTCCACGTAAGTCGATTTTTCAACCTTTTCTCCCGTTAGTAGTTTTTTATCTTTTTCAGAAATATAGTTGAACTTTCCTGCTTCGATTTTCTTCAAGGGAGGATAAAGCTTCTCTGCTAATGAAGGATTTTTATAAACCTCGGGATTTAAAATAGCTATTTCGTCTAAAATATCATTCTCTTTCACTAACTTAGCTAGAGTGGCGGCAGTCCCGGCTGTTTCTGTGTATTCATAAACTTCGTTAGCTTCTATATAAGGATTAATCATATAATCTGTACCTGCAGCCACGTAATAGGCATATTTATAGAATGTAGGTTTTTCCGAATTTGAAGCAGATTGTGATATCGGCAAAATTATTGTCTGAGCATCTGAATAAGTCGTGATCGGTAATTTAGGCTCTTTTCCGGATAATAAAGTTTTGGCCACTTCGTAATAACCGAATTCTTTGAAACTAAAGCCAATTTCATTTTTGTCCGTTCCGACAACGCCGGTAACATCATTATTCTTCTCTTTAAAAATGGTAATTCCTGATAAGTTTAATTTGTCCCTAATTTCGGTAAGTTCTTTCTGAGTAATATCTTCTGCTTTTTTCCTGTCCAATAGATCTGCAATATGCTTAGCATGTGATACTAGTTTTAGATCAATCTGATGCTCTATATTCTCTGTTGCAAGGTCTGTTTGATTAATTCCCCTGAGCACATTTTCTGCCAGGGTTTCTGCCTGGTGATTCGTCTGGGTTTCAATCTGATCGTTCATAAAATAAAGCTGAACGGCCCCTGAAATAATAGCAGTGATAAATAGGACGGACAGCACCCCTATGATAAACTGCTTCCGTAATGTTCGATAATTCCCTTTCACTGTCTGTACTCTCCTTCAAGTTGCTGTTGTCCGGTAAACCACTCAATTGTGAGTTCCCTTATTTCCTTTAGTTTGAAATTGCAGACATGCCCTTCCTCTTCATATTCCTTCATTTGCTTTTCCGATGTAATCGTTTCATAAAGACGGTACATTTCTTCATTAACAATCATCCCATCTTTTCTACCATAAAAAATGAAGACCGGTGCCGCATATTCAATTTCTTTGAATTCAGGAATTGGAACTTCATCAGACTTCAATGAGCAGGAGCAATCAATTCTGCTTAAGAAATACCCCGGCATATTCATTCGCTCCAACTCCACCGCCGGACTGATCGCAACTGACTTATCCACGTTCTTATTCGAGCTTCCGTAAAGCACCCATGAAGCTGCAAGGCTTGTCCCGAATAAATGAACCGGAAGATCAGGATAGGTTCCTTTTGCAAAGTCGATCACGTGATGGATAAAACTTTCCCATCTTACCCTTGTCCCAATCACGTCATTCAACAGAAATGTCTCTCCCTGTCCGGGACCGTCGAAGCTCATGGTGATGAATCCTTTTTGCACAAAATCCATTTCGTACGTATAGAGTTCTTCCTTGGATGAGTCGATCGGATTGACGATGATGATGACGCCTGCAGGATTCTCAGGGATCCTGATCCGTCCTGAGCAAAAACTCTGATCCTGAAGGACCAGTGTCTTATAAGTTGTCGGGATGTCCGACAGGGAATCTGCTTTATTCATGAACTGGAGGCATTTTTTATACCAGCTGATTTTCTTCTTTGAGTACATAGGATCAATCCAGTAATTGAGATTGTAATAGAGGGCTGTTTGGCGGTATGCTTCTTCTGCTTCACCGTAACGATGCTCCCTTTCCAATTCTCTGGCCATATACTCTTTTTCTTTCGCAAACTTCGCCCATGTCATTTGCCACTCTTCAAGGGAATGAAGGTGAGGGCGTGCCTTTTCCAAGTCGACTCTATCCAAACCGTGGACAATCCACCTTTCCCAGAAGACATCAAATAACCTTGCTGTTTTTATGGTTCGGTTTATGTTTTTTGAGATGACAGCCGGGTCCATTTTTTTCAAGTGTGTCCACTCCTTTTACTAAAAAGATTTATAGGAAGATGGATAGGCATAGGTGCTTATCCCGTCTTGTTCAGTTTGCCTGAAGGTTCCTCCCTGTTAAAAGACAGAATGATCGTCGAGCCTTCTGATGTCGTATATAAAGAAACCTGCTTTGACATTTTCATCATCAAAGTAAACCCCTGACCCATTGATTTCTTTGTTGAATAACCGGCGAGCAGTGTCGTTTTCGGCAGTTCCTTTAGTGAGAAACCGGGTCCGCGGTCCTCGATGATGAATCGGATTTCGTTTTGATCCTTGTCCTCGATCAGTGTCATCCTGCCTTCTTCCCCATGTTTGATCGTGTTCGTAATTGCTTCGGAGAGCACGAGGAGCCATCCCATGGTGGTTGAATCGTCGTAGCCCATGGCTTCGAGGCTGTCCTTTGCCTTGTGGCGGCAGTCCGGGATGTCGGAAAGCTGTTTGATCTCTCCTTCGCAGAATACCCTGCCTTGTTTGAATCCGATCAGTTCCTGTTCTGAAATAAGAAGGAATTTTCCTTGAGTAGAGGCCATGATGACATCCCTGTACACTTTCCATTTTTCCCATTCCGGAGATTTCGTTGCCGGGGCGTTCTTTTCTGAAGCAAACAGTTCTTCTTTGAATATCTCATATGCTTTTAACATGGCGTTTTGGATCTCAGTTTTAATGTTCATCTTCAGTGTGCGCTCCCGGATATCAAGCCCTTCTTTTGCCCACGTCAGCATCCGTTCGCTCAGGAAAAGGTAAAATTCGTGATCTTCGCTGTTCTCCTCACATACCGAACAGGCAAGGGAAGAGTAAAACACTTCATCGCCTTCCGCCGCCTCGAGTCCTGTGTAATGACAAAGTTTCTTGGCAAGAAATCCCCTCTTCGTCCGGTAGTTAACCTCTTTATACGTCAGATCCAAGGGAAGAGACGGGGCCTTTTTTTCTTGTAATGGGTCTTTGAAAACTTTTTCTAACAGCCGTCTCATGATCGCTCCCCCTAAAGAATGCCGAGCGGCGGCATGATCGTGATTTCATCCACATAGGCGCCCACGGGCTGGGTGATTAAAGCGAGCAAATGGTTCGCCACCGTTTTAGTCGGGATCATGGCTTCAAGATCAGGTTTCAGCTCGATTTTTTCCCAAAAGCTGCTACTGACGGCTCCCGGGATTACAGCCGTTACCTGTACACCATGCTGTCTCCATTCTGCCTGCATGACTTTGGTTAAACCGAGGAGACCGAATTTAGATGCAGAATATCCGCCGCAGCCTGGAAGCGCCGTTGTTCCGGCTACGGATACCAGGTTGAGGATGTGGCCCCTTTTCTTCTCCAACATGTGTTTTCCAATATATTTAGAAGTAAGATATGCACCGCGCAGATTGGTCGATATCATTTGATCAAACGCTTCAACTGAGGAATCAAGGATACTTTCAAATACGCCAACTCCGGCACTGTTGATCAAGACGTCAATGCTGCCAAACTGCCCGATTGCCTTCCTGACAAAATCACGGACGGATTGTTCATCCGATACGTCAAGAGGAAGTTCGAGTACATTTCCTCTTCTTTCTTCTTGATAGCTACGGCTCCCGAGTACAAGATTCGCCCCCTCTTTTTCAAGAAGCAGAGCCGTTTCATGGCCAATCCCCTTGCTGGCCCCTGTGATGACAATCGTTTTTCCACTTAACCGACTATTATGCTCCATACTGAATATCCTCTTGTGGTCCGTAATACTCGAAGTAGTTCTTTTCCGTTTCATAAAGACCGATTTTAAACAGATTTGATAGGTTGGGAGAGAGCAGGTCCCAGATAACGACGGCTACATTCTCAGAGGTCGGATTGAGATGCTTAAACTCTTCTGTGTCTAAATTCAGGTGCTTGTGATCGAATTTCTTCATGATTTCTTTCTCTACCACTGCATCGATATCTGCCAGATTCGCAATCATCCCTGTAACGGGATCAGGCTTCCCACTTACAGTGACTTCAAGATAATAATTATGGCCGTGGCCGTATGGATTGTTGCACTTCCCGAAGATTTCCTGGTTTTCTTCGCTGCTCAGTTGCTCGCTGTGCAGGCGGTGTGCCGTACAGAAATGATATTTGCGTGTTAACCGGACCATTTGTCCATCCTCCTTCTCGGAATATAAAAAGTTATTTTCATGGAGACGAATTTTGTGAAGCTGGCAGTGATCGATTTTCCCATCCAACCCCTTCCACAAATAGTCTGCGATATTCTCAGTAGTCGGGATGTTGTCTTTAAAGTAATCGTTCTCTTTATTCAAAAACTTGCCGTCGAGGTTTTCCGCCACAAAGGATTTGACCACTTTGTCAATATCCGTAATGTTTACGACGATACCGGAGTCACGGTTGAGCTTCCCTTTCACCATCACTTCAAGTGTATATTCATGTCCGTGGCCGTTCGGGTTGCTGCACGGACCGAATACCTGCTGATTCCATTCATCGCTCCACTCTTCCACTCTGTAGGAATGGAGTGCTGAAAAGTACATTTTTCTGGATAGATAAAGCATTTAACACCCTCCTTTTAATCCCTTGCCAAAGCCCGTTCAAACTCATCCACCAAAGCCGTGTTCTCCTTGAACGAGCCTTTCTTGATCGTCGTGACCGTCGAACTTCCCGGTTTCTTCACTCCCCTTGCACACATGCATAGATGCTGCCCTTCCACACTGACGATGACGCCTTCCGGCTGAAGGACGTTCATGATGGCGTCGGCCATTTGCTGCGTCATCCGCTCCTGTACCTGCGGACGTTTGGAGATCAGTTCTACCAGTCTTGCAAACTTGCTTAAGCCGACGACTCTTCCATTCGGGATGTAGCCGATGTGCGCCTTTCCGAAAAATGGGATGAGGTGATGTTCGCAGAATGTGTAGTAATTGATGTCTTTTACCACGACCATTCCCTCGTATTCTTCTTCGAACGTAGTCGTCAAGGCGATTTCGGGATCGACACCGACTCCTTCGAACACTTCCCTGTACATTTTCGCTACACGTTTCGGCGTATCAAGAAGTCCTTCACGCGTTGTATCTTCCCCGAGCAATTCCAGAATCGCCCGTACGTGATCCTCTAATAATCCTGTTTGCATTTCGATTGTCATGGTTCATTCCTCCTAGTTTCTGAATACAAAAAGACCCGCCAAAAAGGTTGGCGGGTCTGCTTGAATAAGAGTAGCATTTTTCACTACTCTTCCCATCGCTTCTCCAATCCTTTTCGGTAACCCGGCGATCGTAGCTGGTACAGCCTTAGACCCGTAGCTTTGCGTCCTTACTTTTCAGTAAGTTTGCCATTATCGAAGGTATTCTTTTTTATTGTTGTTTGACTAACTGTTTAAGGTCTTCCGTGATCGATGTACTAAGATTCTCATCACCGGTAAATTCGACCCCGTAATGGAAGCCTTGTCCGTGAATCCTCTGCCATACCAGGATGCCCGGAACGATCAAGCGTTCAGTGTAAAGGATGAATTCCATCTGGACACTGACTTCCTGATGGACGGGGATATCAAACAGGGTACTCAGCTTACACCCTTTGGGACTGATGTCAATCAGTTCTCCTTCCCCTTTGCCTGTGTTGATGCGAATATGCTCGACCCCGACAATGGAGAACGAACACGGAACCGGCTGTGGAAACGTATAGCGGTATGCTTCCTCCCTTTTATACATCATAGGCATATACTCCTAGTATCGGCTATTCCTTCAAAATTGTAAATATGAAAATGATTTCTTCCGTTTTCTTTTGCTTTATACAGGGCTTCATCGGCGTATTTAATGATATCTTTATAACTTTGCTTATACGGCGGATAAAAATTGATGCCGATTGAAGAAGTGGTGGTGAACACACGCTTCTCGATTTCCCATTCCTCCTGTAGGGATTCGATGATCCGCTGTGCAATTGACACTACCTCCTCTTCCTCCTTCAACCCGGGAATCAACAAAACGAATTCATCGCCTGCAAACCTGGCCAGCACATCATCTTCCCTCAAGCACGATGTTACCTTAGCTGCAAACCGAATGAGTAATTGATCCCCGACATCGTGCCCCATTGTGTCATTTACCTTCTTGAATTTATCCAGATCCATGAAAAGGACGGCAAGTTTCGTTTGCGTCCTGATCGCTTCGTCCATGGCTTTTTTCAATTCGGTTATGAACAACGTACGGTTTGGGAGTCCGGTCAGGTGATCGTAAAGAGCAAGCTTCCTCAGCTTTTCTTCATACAATTTACGCTCGGAAATATCTCGCCCTTCTGTGATGATACTGACAATTTTCCCCTCTTCATCAAATATCGGTGTCCCGACGGAATCAATCCAGACCCATTCCCCGCTTTTTTTGGCGGCCCTGATCTCGATGGAGGCGGACTCTTCTGACTGGATGATTTTATTGATCAACCAATCTATTTTATACATATCTTCCTGATGAAGAAAACATTTGAATGACTTGTTCAGATAATGATCTGGGTCGATATCCAGGATGTGCTGGTGGGAAGGTGATGCATAAAGGACGTTGCCCTCAAGGTCCAGGACTTTAATCAGATCGGAAGAATGTTCGGCGATCAGCCGGTATTTCTCTTCACTTTCCTTCAGCTGGTCCTGTATTTTCTTCTGCAAGGTCACATCTTTATAGATGATGACCGCTCCGCCCCAATTGCCCGATTCATCATAAAGAGGGGAATAGGAGGCAAGTACATCGACTTTGTCCCCGCCTTTAGCAACCCGCTTTGTGAAATAAGCGGGGATGCTGTCGCCGTTTCTTAATTTGCGGAGTATTTCTCTGATATCTTCCCAATAACCATTGGGGATAATGGAAACACTCCGGTCACTTTTCAGTTCTTCTTCCGTCCAGCCGAAGACTTCTGTAAATGCTTGATTTACGTGAATGAAGTTGGCATTCTCATCAATCATATAAATGACATCTGTTGTACTGTTCCAGACAAGTTCAAGTTGATTTTTCACAAACTCGATTTCTTTATCTTTCGTTCTCCGTTCCGTGATATCCCTCGCGATTGCCAGGATGTGTGTACACTCTCCGGATTCTTTGAAAATAGGGGTGACGGTAGTTTCAAAATATGTGACCCCTTTTCCGGCACTGCCCCACTTTCCTGAAGAGGGACCGGCCATTTCTTCTTCATACGTCAGCGAGCTCCCCAACCGGACCGCTTCATCATATTTTGTAATGACCAGCTGTGCCGTATGTTCATCGAGCACCTCCGTCATGCCCCTGCCGAAATCTTCATTGGTCAAGCCGGTGAAATTTTTCGCGGGATCGTTCGCGAACATATACTCATACGATCCGTCCACTTTCACCTTTGAAAGGTACACCAGGTCAGAAATATTATTGAAAAATTTTAGAAAGAGATCAATATTCGTGATCACTTCCAATAATGGTGTATTCATCTTTTTATTTCCCCTTATATGATAATTTGCAGATCATATTATGAACGTTCTGAATGCAAAGGGAACATTATAATGCAGGTAACACAATTTCTACTGAGGTGCCGATGTGCTCTTCACTTTCGATTGTAATCGTGCCTTTATGCTGTTTGATGATGCGGAAACACAGCATCAGTCCCAATCCTGTTCCTTTTTCCTTATTGCTGTAAAAAGGTTCACCAAGCTTCTCGATCCGATCCTTGCAAATCCCTATTCCATTATCAGTGACCTTGAACACTATGCTGCCTCCTGATTTACGGGCCTTCACTTTGATGATACCGCCATCAGGCATTGCCTCGATGCTGTTCTTCATCAGGTTGATCAACACTTGTTTGATCTGGTTCAAATCACAACTCAACGGGCCTACTTCCTCTTCCACCTCCACTTCGATTTGCACATTCATAAGATTGGCTTCCGAGGAAAATAACGTAATGACATCTTTTATCAGTGTTCGAGGATCTGCCACCTGCAAGTTGATAGGCTGTGGCTTTGCAAGACTCAGGAATTCTGCCACGATCTCTTCGATCCGCTTGAATTCATCGTAAATGACGTGATAATAATGATCTTGGATCATCCCTTTTTGAAAAAGCTGGATGAATCCTTTAATGGATGTGATGGGGTTCCTGATTTCATGGGCCACCCCGGCTGCCAGTTCCCCGACCACAGAAAGCTTTTCAGAGTCCCAAAGAAGCTTTTCTGCCCGTTTCTTTTCGGTGATGTCCCTGCCTACAGCCACGATCTGTTCCACCTCTCCATCTTGGCCCAATATCGGGGTGACGGAGGTTTCCAGGAGCATCCACTCTCCTTTCGCATGACCATAGCGGAATTCGATCTGTATCGGCTTTTTATGTTCCAGAATGTACTTGAGGTTTTCGACTACAAACGGCTGGTCTTCGGGATGGAAATAGTCGAATACATTCAGTCCACCCGGCATCTTGTGTCCGCGGTAACCGAGTACCGTCTCATGCGAAGGGGAGGCATAAAGGAGATTGCCTTTCACATCGATGATGCTGATCAAATCGGACATATTCTCGGCAATGAGCCTGTACTTCTGTTCACTCTCCCTGAGTGCTTCCTCCACTTTTTTCTGTTCGGTCATATCAATACAGGAACAAATGACCTCTTCGACGACCCCGCCTCTTTTCACTGCCCGGAGTTTTGCCACGTAGTGGACATGATTAATGATGCCTTCATAGGAGACGTTTTCCTCACCCTTCCATGCTCTTTCATAATGAACGTTCTTTCTGGATGCCTCTTTTTCATCAAGAATTTCGAACAGGTCCTTCCCGACGATTTGCTCCGGGATCATTCCAAAACGATATAGAAGTTCCCCTTCACAGAAAGTATGGACATAGCGGTCACCTATTTTCTTATATTTCAAAGTCAGCCCTTGCTGAAGGCGGATTGTTTCATGCAATTCCCTTCTTGCTTCACGGACCAGCTCTTCAGCCCACATACGCTCGTTCAATTCCTGGGAGATTCCGCTTCTCAGGACGATTTGCTGGACTTCCCCAACCATACCTTGCAGTTCTTCCGGGGGAAGTGGACGGCAGAATAAGAACCCCTGACCTTCATCACAGAGGTGCTGCTGAAGGAATACAAGCTGTTCCTGTGTTTCAATCCCTTCCGCTACCACGTTCAGGTTCAGGTGGTGGGCCATCGAAATGATCGTCTTGACAATCGTTTCATCATTCGGGTGATTGTGAAGCTCCCTGACGAATGACTGATCGATTTTCAACGTATCGACAGGGAATCGTTTTAAGTAGTTCAAGGAACTGAATCCAGTTCCAAAATCATCGATGCTGATTTTCACACCGAGAGTTTTTAATTTTTGAAGTGTTTCAATCGCCCGATTCAGGTCTGCCGTCATGCTTTCGGTTATTTCAAGCTCGAGGTATTTGGCCGGAAGACCCGTTTCTTTCAGGGCATTCTCCACGATTTTGACCAAGTCGGTTTGTGAGAACTGTCTGGGTGAAAGGTTGACCGATACAATCGTTTTCAAACCTTTTTTATGCCACTCCATGTTTTGCCGGCAGGCCTCGTATAAAGCCCACTCCCCCATGGGGATGATCAGGCCCGAGTCCTCCGCGATCGGAATGAAGGTTCCTGGTGAAACCATGCCCCATTCCTTATGCTTCCATCTCATCAGTGCTTCAAAGCCGATGATCATTCCTGTCTTCAAACTGAGTTTCGGCTGATAGTGCAGGACAAGTTCACTTCGTTCAATTGCTTTGTGAAGCTCAATCTCCATCTTCAGGGGATTCACTTTCTCATTCAGCTGCGAGGAGGAGAAGAACTGGAACGTTTTGTTCACGCTCTTTTTAGCCTGATACATGGCAAAATCGGCGTGTTTGATCAGTTCGTCGACTGATTTCCCATCTTCAGGGTAAAGACTGATGCCGATACTCGGGGAGCAGTATATTTCATAATGGTTGATCATAAAGGAAGCCGCTAACGTTTCCTGGACCGCTTTTGCCGCTTCTTCCGTTGACCGGATATCGGCATCCGGCAGGATCATGATGAATTCATCCCCGCTCTGCCTGAAGAGGAAATCTCCTGGAATTGAAATTTCTTTCAAACGGAATGCAACCTGCTTGAGGAGAATATCGCCGATATGGTGGCCCATGCTGTCATTCACAATCTTGAAGCGATCAAGATCAATGAACAATACCGCCAGCTTTTTATTCAAGGTGCGGGCTTTGTCGATTTCTTCCTGAAGGCGGTTCTCCATCTTATACCGGTTGGGGAGGCCGGTGAGATAATCATGAAAAGCTCGGTGCATGATATCCTGCTCATACTTTTTCCTGTCCGTGATATCTCGGTAATTAACGACCACTCCATTAACATTTTCATCCTGGAGCAGGTTCGTTACATTGGCTTCGCAATGAATGATTTTCCCGTTCCTTGCGATCATCATAAATTCATCTTTGATCATCCCGTTCGGAATTTGCAGGAGTTCCCCGAGCAGTTTCTTTGCTTTCTCCGCATCACATGAGGTCATATAGTCAAAACAGCTGTTCCCGATTACCTCGTCAGGATCATACCCCAGTATATTGAAGATCGACGGGCTCTCATACATAATAATCCCATTTTCATCCAATATCGCCAGGACATCTGCTGAATGCTGGAGAAGAGATTCAAACTTCGCATTGCTACTTCTGACAACTTGTTCAAGTTCCTTGTTTTCTGTAATATCCTTTGCCGTCCCGAACGCACCGATTATTTCGTCTTCGTACTTTGCGGCAATCACCGTAATCGATACATGCCTGACTCCCCCATCAGCCCTCACGATCCGGAATTCGCGGTTCTGCACCTCGCCCATCAACGCACCCTGAAAATATTCTTTCACCAATGACAGGTCTTCCTCGTGTATGTATCCAGAGAAGTGAGAATGCAGTAACTGGCCACTATCCGCTCCAGTCAAGACCTCAAGTCCCTGATTGATATCTATGAAATAGCCTTCTTCATCCAAGAGGAATAAAGCATCGGGGAAATTTCCGAATAACTGTTTATAGTAATTATTCTTATTGATTCTCTCAATTTTTTTCCCTTTTTGAATGGTTATGAAATTCTTCATCTTTATCCCTCCGAATAGCAGTGTCTTTGAAACATTTTACCTCATTCTTTTGCGTCTATCTTCAATCTGATGGTCGTGATGATGGGGCTTTTATATTGATAGTGATGGTGCAGCATATGGAATTTCATGAATTCCAGCCGCTTCAGCCTATCAACCAATTCAGTTTGATCAAATCCGTGAAACTGAAGCTTTTCCACTTCAATCTCATCAATTTCATTCCTTTGGATTAAAATTAACAGGATCCTGGTAATGACGAAATTCTCAAGTATCTTCACCGTTCAACAATACCCTTCTTGACGGCACCGTTCATATACACTTTCCTTTCGAAAGTTGAAATAGTATGTTACTAATATTGTCACTTAATGTTGAATCCCCGTATATCACCTTTGATTCTTATTTTTTGTATCAATCATCCCCTCTGACGAAGGACTATTATCCTAGTGAAAGTAAAAATAACCTTTCAGCACATTGAAAATCGACATTTTTTCTTCTAATGCTAAATAGTAGTCGGTGAAGCAGGTTGTCAGAATCCTGATTTGACCGGGTTTCTCAGCTTGTTTCCTATAAAAGACATTCCTGCCAAGGAAAAAATAGGAACCATTTCCTATTAAGATTTAAAAAGCAAAAAAAAGAACCCGCTGCTAACGGGAACTTTACTCTTCTGCCGGGGAATATCCCAGCTTATATACTTTTGCAATTGCTTGAGAGCGGTCTGTCACTCCAAGTTTTTGAAGGATCTTCGTCATATGGTTCTTGACTGTATGATCACTGATGAATAATTCTGAGGCGATTTCCATATTGCTGTACCCTTTTAAAACGAGTTTCAGTACATCTGCTTCGCGTGTGGATAACTGAGTAAGTTCTTTAAGATCTTTTCTCACTGCTTTTCCAGCAGCCGGCTTTCCGGCTACTTCTTGTGCAGGTAGATAAATATTGCTTTCAATCACATGCTGGTGGCTGATATAGTCAACGAACTGGTTTTTCAGCTTTTGTGAGATGAGGGACATGCCGGCTGCCTCTTCCATGCGTTCTCCGGCCGTTACATAGGAATAGATGAGAGCAAGTATCTCACTGGCTTTATTTGAAAATGCTTTCTGTTCCTCCCGATGAAAAAATTCACTCAGCACAGACTTGACCTCTTCATTCCGGATCAATTCATTCGCAATGTCGCCATTGTATTCAACCAGCAGACTGGCTTGGGAAAGGATTTCTGTCAGACTTTTATCAACATGTGCAGTAAAGTCTTCGGTGAGCTCCTTCACCCTCATGGTCCGTTCATATTTTTCAGGGCCAATCTGGGATAAAATCTTTCTGAGCATACGGAAAACATAGTCGGAGGACAGGGAACTCCGGTCATGATGATGCAAATGCATTGAAATGCTTCCGGCCACTGCCAGGCTGGATAAGAAAGATTCATAGTTTTCCGGATCATTCTTCATGTGACATCCTACACACAGTAACCCGTAGAAATGATCGTTAAAGACAAGCGGAAATTCCAATACTTTCTCACCCCAGCTTGTCTGATGGACCTCCGGATGGGAAATGTCAAGGTCATGGACATTTCGATTTGATACTCTCCTGGCGGCATCTGCGCCGTAATCATTTATTTCCTCCGCAGTCAGCCCCCTTGAAACAATCTCCACTTTCGACTGGTCGTCAGCCGGCTTCGAAATGATGCAGGAAAATGGCCCTCTTATCACATTGATACTTATATCAACAAGGATATATAAAATGCGCTTTATGTCTTCTACAGACGTTATGACCTTGAAGATTTCATTGAATGTCGACAGTTCCATTAAATGATTTTGAAGATCCGAGCGCAAACTTTTCGCCGTCATGACGATGCTGAGAACGGATGCCTTCAGATGGGCATGCTCCCGGACTTCTTTTTCAGTTAGATCTGTTTCATAACTTCCGCCGAAATAGACACCTTTTATTTGATGATCACCGTAGACAGGTATACAAAACAGATTCTTTATGTTCATTCCTTTTAATGTATACAAGTGATGCCTGGGATCAAGGGAGGCGTTTTTCCAGAACTGAAATTGTTCAATGGCGATTGTATGACCAAGGAAGCCTTCTCCGAGCACAAAAGAATGATCCTTCATCCAGTCGGCATGTTCCCCTTCAATGAACTTCACACAATAATGACCTTTTCCCTCCTTCATTTCAAGGGCAAGGCCGATAAAATCAAATTGATCATTTGTGGATAGGATGTCTTTCATGATGGTATCAGCGATGCCCCCATCCTCCCTGGCCTTTTCAAGACTTTGCTGGATGACGCGGAACTTCTTCTTGTTCTGTGACTTTTGTTCGGCCATCGTCAAATAATCCGACATGATGTCAGAAGCTTTCCTGACAAGATCTACCTTGTTTCTTTTTTCATCCTCCGAACTTTCCGAGACCGTGGCCAGAGTACATGCTACATTCGAAGTCTTTTCTTCAATTGTTTCCATATACTTTTGAACAAAGCTTCTTGAAGATTCATCAAAAATATAGCCGGCAAACAAAAAATATGTCAGTTTGTCACTTACTCTTATCGGCGAAAGAATGAATTTTGCACCAGAGACGGAGTCCATCAAAACAGCATTCGTTAATGTGCCCAGCTGCTCGATTACGTGAACGAGTTTTTCCCGTGCCCGATGCCTTTTAAAGATCAACCTGGAAAAATCGTCCTTGAAAGATACATCCGTAATCCTTTTTCCTTCTTCGTCGACCAAGACCATCGTGAGATCAGCCAGACTCGCATAAGCTTCCTGAATTTCTTGTAAAAATGCTACATTCCATTCCATACAGGACCCTCACTAATGTCCACCCATACAGGCTGTATGTAACGGTAGATGCTCTGTGCTCCGTTGCCGATTACTTCAAGGATTGAATTTTCAACAAGACTTTCAAGTACGGGATGCAAATCTTCAAGATTGCGGCCAAGCCGGACTGCCAGCCCTTCAAGAGTCTCAAACGTATATGGATTTTCCTGAAAAAACAAGGTGCATTCTATTTGCAGCGGGTTCAATTCAAAAGACACCATTTTCGGTCTCCTCCTACACAAGCCTGATAAAAGGCTTTGATTGAATGTTTTCAACGATTAAAGGATGCGACATGTTTCCATAAGGAGACTTCTTCACTTGAAAATATTGATAATTTCCGTCCACCCACGTCTGCAATACTCCGTTACTCGTCCTTTCTAAGAAACTTGCCGTTTCGATGCCGATTTCCTTAAAGTTACAAAGTGCAAGCATCGTGATCCCCATCGCACACGTATGAGCCACTTCTTCCGCGAAAAAGCTGTTCATGAATTCCTTGCCCCTCTGCGAGACAAATGTATTCAAATCATAGTAGACAAACCAGCTTTCGCCTTTCTCGATACTTTCTGTCATGATCGGTGCCATTTTTTCTTTGATGAATCCTTTAAATTCTTCATCGTCCAGATGGTTGATATGAATGACAGCCGACTCATAACCTTCCGGGATCGGACGATCATAATGTTCAAAGAAATATATCCTCTTATGTTTCACCAGTTCCTTCATATCAATTCCATGTAATGAATAAAGATGTTCGACGTCCTTGATGCAGGTCAAACTTGACATGAGGAAGATGCAATTTTCACCTGCATGGACCCTGCTTGCGCCGATTGACGCTGTTAAGTATTTATAATTCGCCTTGCTGTTGGTATCCACGATAAACGTCGATCCCTTAGGAATGCCACCGCTTAATAAGCGGTCCAGCGAAGGGATTCCGGTTGTAAGTGCAGCCTGATCTTCCGTCACGACGATATCTTCTATCATCGAGAGGGCGGGAATCAGATGCATGCCGCTGTCATTCAGACGGTAAATATGCTCTCCCTCACCAATCCTGCATCCTCTCATCTTTAACACTTCAAGCGTCCTTTTTCTGTAAATTTCATTATGAGCCTGCAGTGAAAGGCGGATGACCCCGTCTACCACATAACTCACAAACGGGATTTCTTCTTTATGTAAGGAAGTCTGCTCATGAATCAATAGGGTAGTAAGATTATACTTACGAAGGATATTTCGCAGCGTATAAATGATCTTCCGTTTTTCCACCGAATCTTCAATTCCAAAATGGAATAAATTCAAGCTGTCGATCACCACTCGCTTACAATTGATTTCTTTCACGAGCTGGTCGAAAAGGCCGTTCGGATGCTTCATCTGCTGAACCAGAATTTCCGGTGACATGCAAATGACCCTAAGCTTCTTTTCCTGTTCCAGCGACTTCAAATCCCAATCAAATGCTTTCATATCCTTATATATTTGTTCAGGAAATTCCTCAAATGTAATATAGATGCCATTCTCATTATGACGGGAAGCCCCTTCATATAGGAATTGCATTCCCAAGATGGTTTTCCCTGTTCCCGGCGCACCGTCCAGCATAATGGTCGAGCCGGCAGGGAATCCCCCATTTAAGATTGTATCAAGTCCTTCAATTCCAGATGATGTATAGTTGTTCACCAGTTTCTTTACCCCCATGATATACGAATGTTCATAACATATTTTACGATATTAAGTCCGCCAACGGTCAAAATTCATAGAAATGCACATATTTGGAAAATCCATTTGAAAATGACAAAAAATCCATAATGCATTCACTATGGGGCCGCCGCGGTCAGAAAATGAATATGTTGATGTACATGATAGAAAAATTAGTAGTTGATTTATATTTTAGCAGAATAATGATAGGTTTAGCCGAGGAGTAAGTCTCAATTCACTAGTTCTATTATACTAAACTGAGGGATTTTTGAATAGCTTTATGTGAGATAGAGAGAGTGAAGTGGCAGACAGGATAAAGGGTTGGAGAAATTAATTAAACGTTTGTTTAACATCGGGAAACCTTGATGCACCAAGGCTTCCCTTTCTTAATCAAACGTTTGTTTAAATTCTCACCGCGTCCCCACCGTAAGGGAAGCGATCGTTTTTTTCGACTTCCGGGATGATAAAAATACCCCTGCAAAAATGATGAGAAGGCCGAGGATCAGGTTATGCGTGACCGGTTCCCCCAGCAGCAAAAATCCCCAGATCATCGCCGTTCCCGGGATCAGGTATGTAACCGTCGAGGCGAACTCAGGGCTCCCGTTGGTCATAATGTAAAAATACAACAACGTGGCTATTCCCGATCCGAAGCAGCCAAGGCCGATGATACCAAGTAATGCTTCCCCGGTTAACAGGCCGCCAACATTAATTGGCTGGGTCACCAGCATGCCTACGAAGCCAATCGCCGCACCGATGAGCAGCTGAAAAGTGGAGATTGTCACGACAGACGTACCGGCCAGGTATTTTTTTGTGAAATGAGAAGAAAACGCATAGCTCACGGTTGCAAGGATCATCGTCCCCACTCCGACGAAATCAGAGCTGAAGATCCCGCTCACTTCAAAGTTCATCAATACCAGGATGCCGAAGAAACCGACGAGGATGCCAATCCACTGAAAGCTTGTCAGTACGGCTGAGAACAGCAGGAATCCGATGAGCCCGGTCCAGATCGGGGTCGTTGCGTTCAGGATCGACGCGGTGTTGCTGTTAATCTGCGTTTCGCTCAGTGCAATCAGCGTCCACGGCAGGGCCGCATTCCCGATTCCTACCACGATCAGTTTCCATACCGGAAGGGGCTTCCTCTCCTCTTTCCTTCTTTGGATGAAAAAAATCGGCAGCAGGACAAGCGCCCCCGCAATGCAGCGAAGGAAGACCGTCCCCCAGACGCCGGCTGGTTCGATCAGCCATTTAATGAAGACGAAGGACATGCCCCAGATGAGGCTGAGTCCGATTAGGGCAGTGTATAGGCGTGCCATGTGAATTCCCTTCTCTCTTTATTAATGTGTGGAAAGTTGGTGTTTGCTCAATCCAGCAATTGATTGGAGTGCAAGGCGAAGACTCCTGCGGGAAAAGCGAGTTAGGTGGAACCCCGCAGGAGCTTTAGCGATGAGGAGGCTCACCAACCGCCCGCGGAAAGCGAAGTCTTGCACGGAAATCAATTGCGGCGTAAAGTGTACAATTTAATAGTTAAATAGATGTTATAACATTTATCCTTTAATCCTATCCTATCTCTTATAAAAAGAAAACAAGAAAAAACAGCCTAACATAGTCAGACTGCCAGAATGTTCGTATAGGGGGTTTTATTTGTTTTTTTGTACGGGTGCTGGCTTCGGTTTACGGAAGAGGCGGATGTTCGTGTTTTGAGACTGCTGGACTTTTGCATCGAATTCCATCATTTCGCGGGCCTTCACGTATAATAGGGACACAGCCTAGCCCTCCTTTTGAAAATGGTTAATTAGTTTCTACTTACCCCTGGGATCTTTTCTAAAACCTAGAAATTAAAAATCATAACTCCACAAAATTTTCCATTCCCCTTTTTCTTGAGCAGCATAGCAAACCTGGCTGATTGTCAGCGCCCCGAACTGACTGTCAAACACTAAATTTACTTCTGCAGATCTTACGTCCTGGAATTTAGGTCCCTCCTTACTGAAAGTGAAATGTTTCATTTTCTTTATTTCCCCGATTTTCACCTTAAACGTTTCAACCCCCATATGGCCGAGAAAGACATGGTTCTTCGTTTGGATATAGGAGGATTTATCGAATTTCTTCTTCATTTGTGAATGAAAGAGCTCCCATGAGTTGCCGAAATCGCCTTTTTGTTCGTATTTATAAAATTCTTCGATGACCTGTTCAGGAGACTTCACTTCTTCTCTTCCAGTCAATGTGGTTATCAAACCAATGAATAGTATGATACCGATACCCATCAAAATAAGAGGAACCGGACTTCTCCTTCGCCTCATAGGTCCACCCCTGTCTCTTACGTATACTCATTTTTATGATGGACTACCCTTATGTATGTAAGGAGAAAACAAAAGAAAAAACCTCCGTGGTCAGGAGGTTAAGTATGTCAAGGTATTGAGCTATCTGGTTTCTTTCCCCCAATCCTGCTTAAATGCTTCCTCCTCTTTCGGGGATAATAACCCGGTGGCTTCCCCGATGGATCCATCCTGCAGGTTCCAAATCGCATTATGCTGGCTGACGGCGTTGGAGAAATCCCCACTCTGCCAACTAGAAAGAATGTCTGCATAAAGGGTTTCATTTTTATATTGCTGGACTTCTAGCTGATTTTGTAAAAAAGCAAGCCGTTCGTCCGTTATTTCAAAAAAGGACCATTTTTCCTTTGCAGCAACTTTTTGGTGGCTCATCGCGTGTATGTATTGCTGCATCAATTTTTCACTCAAAGGGGTCTTGACGTCTTCTCCGAAAGGGTTTTCAGCAGATGATTCTCCGGAGGTCCTTGTGACTGAAGCAGATTCACCGGTTGTTTCTTCAATATTATCTACCGATTCTACTTTCTCACCCGGTTGATCAAGGCTCGCTATAAAATAGACACCCATTGCCGTTAATAAAAGGACTGCACCTATCACTCCGACCCACAGTTTATTCATCATCTCATCCCCCTCACTCTCCATATCTATTAATTTAATTAATTCGAGAAAGGGAACAAAAACCCTTCCTGAAATGGTTTTATCAGAGCAAAGGCCCGGCCTTTATCCTGATAAAGGACAGGCCTTTAACCTGATAAAGGACAGGCCTTTAACCTGATAAAGTAAAAAAAGCAGGGTTCGAGTGTTGCTCGACCCTGCTTTTTACTATTCTCACTTAAATTTAAAATGCTCGATATCCCGCAAATCTCGGTGACCAATAAGTATTGCTCAATTTGGAAACTGTTACACCGCTGTCGGAAGCGTGGATGAATTCACCGTTTCCAAGGAAGATGCCCATATGGCTGATACCTGATTTGTATGTGTTTTTAAAGAAGACTAAATCACCCGGCTGCGGGTTGGAGATGGCAGTCGATTTACTGTAATATCCTTCCGTATTGGTACGCGATATGCTCTCTCCTGCCTGATTGAATACGTAGTAGATGAACCCGCTGCAGTCAAAACCGCTCGGCGTGGTCCCTCCCCATGCGTAAGGAGTTCCAATATGCTTTTTTGCCTCATCCACTACATTTGAGGATGGGCTTCCGGCTACTTTGGCAGTACCGATGGACAGTTTCTGACCAACATAGATCGTGTTGGAAGTCAGCTCGTTCCAGGACTTGATCTGAGAAACGCTGACAGCGTATCGCACAGCGATATGGGATAGTGTATCGCCGGATTGAACCGTATATGTGCCTGATGTTGGTGCAGGCTGAGTTGTTGTAGTTGACGCAGAAACCTTAAGGACTTGTCCAGGATAAATGACATCGCTTGAAAGGTTGTTCCACTTTTTCAGCTCGGCTACATATACATCGAACTTCTGGCCGATTTTAGAGAGATAATCTCCAGACTGGACAGTGTACGTTTTGGCTGAAGTAGATGTCGATGCGGAAACCTCCAACACCTGATTCACATAAATCATATCTGAAGTAAGGTCGTTCCAATTCTTGATATTCGAGACGGATGTATCATATTTATAAGCGATCCCAGACAGGGTATCACCGGATTGAACGCGATAGGAGGCAGCATCAACAGATGTAACAGCAAGTGACGAGACCAAAGCAGCAGTTGTAACAGCAATAATCGATTTCTTCAAAAGATATTTCTCCTTCTTCATGTAATTTTTTCATGCTTTTCCATTATGAAAGAAGGAGATTCATAGTTTAATAGGACTTATCGGGTAATTGCCCAG
Organism: Rossellomorea oryzaecorticis; assembly: GCF_045897515.1. NCBI lineage: Bacteria > Bacillati > Bacillota > Bacilli > Caryophanales > Bacillaceae > Rossellomorea > Rossellomorea oryzaecorticis. The sequence continues at coordinate 307,626 of NZ_JBJOSA010000003.1, forward strand.
AAGTTACCTCCCAGACCTATTGTTAAGGTATTTAGTAATTTATGGTTCTATTTACAATTCCAATTTCACATTGATATAGAAAGCTTTCTCTCATACTCCAAGAAAGTATGCATTCCCCCGCAGATAAGGAAATTTGACCTGTTTAATGGAAAAACCTTCTTACACATAATGCAGATTTCACATTCCCAGCCTTATTTTGAAAACGCTAGCTTTTTTCATTGACAACTTGTATATACATGAATAGAATATAATTATATCTTGTATATACAACAAGACCCCTAATGTTTGTAAGCGTTATATATGCTATTTGAATTGTTTTCCTCATGGGTCCTTTCCCAGCGGTTGATTGGAGTGGAAGACGCAGACTCCTGCGGGAAGAGTAGCTTATGTGAGACCCCGTAGGCAAAGTCGAGGAGGCTCACGGGCTACCCGCGGAAAGCGAAGTCTTCCACGGAAATCAATAGCGGCTTTATTGCCAAAGCAAAGAAAGAGCAAAAAAGCTTCAAATAGCATATTTTAGGACGTTTTTCACAAACTATTTAGGGGAATTCCATTAATAGAAATGTAAGCGGGTACATGACAGCTTTCTACAATAATCGGGAGGTGCCTGTCACCTGCCATAAACCAGGGAGGGAATTTCATGAGCGTAAGCAGAGAATCCGTTCGCGAAATCATCGAAGCGATTGGCGGTAAGGACAATATCCAGACAGCCACTCACTGCGTGACACGCCTTCGACTCGTGTTGAAGGACGAAAAGAAAGTAGACAAGGAACGTTTGGAAGAGATCGATATCGTAAAAGGATCCTTCTCCTCAAACGGACAGTTCCAGGTCGTCATTGGGCAAGGTCTGGTCAATAAAGCGTATCAAATCTTGGCAGAAGAAACAGGCATCGAGCAGGCATCCAAACAAGATGTCAAAGATGCAGCGACTCAGAACCTAAACCCGCTGCAGCGTGCCATCAAGACGCTTGCTGACATCTTCATTCCGATCCTGCCCGCGATCGTAACGGCCGGTTTGTTGATGGGTCTGAACAATATCTTGACAGGTCCTGATATTTTTTATGATGGAAAATCAGTCATTGATGTTCACCCGCAATGGGCTGATCTGACAAGCATCATCAACCTGATTGCCAATACGGCCTTCGTGTTCCTGCCCGGGTTGATCGGTTGGTCGGCCGTTAAACGGTTCGGCGGAAGTCCGCTGCTCGGTATTGTTTTAGGTCTTATCTTAGTACATCCTGACTTAATGAACGCATGGGATTACGGTAAAGCCGATGAAATCCCGACTTGGAATCTGTTTGGACTTGAAATCGATAAAATTGGTTACCAGGGACAGGTACTTCCGATTCTTTTCGCATCATTATTACTCGCTAAAATCGAGCAGTTCCTCGATAAACGGGTCCATGATTCAATCAAGCTGTTAGTAGTAGCACCAGTAGCACTTCTAATCACTGGTTTCGCAGCATTCATCCTGATCGGTCCTGTAACATTTTTCATCGGTAATATGCTGACTGACGGCGTCATCTGGGTATTCGACCATGTATCTTGGTTAGGCGGATTATTATACGGCGGTCTCTACGCTGTCATGGTTATCACAGGGATGCACCATACATTCCTTGCGGTCGACCTTCAATTGGTCTCAAATGCAGGCGGCACATTCCTATGGCCGATCCTTGCACTGTCAAACATCGCTCAAGGTTCAGCAGCACTTGCCATGATGTTCGTAGCCAAGAAAGAAAACGAAAAACTGCGCGGTCTCGCTGGTACATCAGCGATCTCAGCGTATCTCGGTATCACAGAACCGGCTATGTTCGGGGTCAACCTTCGATACAAATATCCGTTCATCTCTGCACTGATCGGTTCAGCCATCGGCGGAGTGCTCCTGGCCATGACCAAGACAACAGCCTTCTCCATCGGGGTCGGCGGTCTCCCAGGCATCCTCTCCATCAAAGCAGAATACTGGTTACCATTCGCAATCGGTATGCTGATCGCAATAGTCGTACCGTTCGTACTGACAATGATTTGGTCTAAATTCAGCAAAAACAAACCAGTTTAAATTAATCAAAATAGATAACAGTAGACGAACTTGTATATACAAGTTAAAATGAGGGGGACGAGACCGATCAGCAGTGGTTGGTCCTCCCTCTTTTTTTATATTTATAAAAAGGTATTGATGTGGACGACACTTTTTTGTAGTGTCTCCTCCTCCATTTGTAAAATGACAGCATTAAAGCTCAATCCAGCTTTTGATTGTAGTGGGAGACGAAGACTCCTGCGGGAAAAGTAGCTTATGTGAGACCCCGCAGGAACGAAGTGACGAGGAGGCTCACGGGCTACCCGCGGAAAGCGTAGTCTCCCACGGAAATCAAAAGCGGTATTAGTACTTCAAACTAAGTTATGAAAGGTGCGAATCAAAATGAAACAACCATGGTGGAAAAACTCCGTCGTCTATCAAATCTACCCGAAAAGCTTCAACGACACGACCGGCAACGGCGTAGGCGACATCAAAGGAATCACACAAAAACTCGACTACCTGAAAGAACTCGGCATCGACGTCGTCTGGCTCACACCCATCTACAAATCCCCCCAGCGCGACAACGGCTACGACATCAGCGACTACTTCAACATCCATGACGAATACGGTACCATGGAAGACTTCGATGAGCTGCTCGAAGAAGCCCACAAGCGCGACATCAAAATCATCATGGACATCGTCATCAACCATACATCAACCGAAAACCAGTGGTTCATCGAATCACGCAAGTCAAAAGACAACGAATACCGTGACTTCTACATCTGGAAAGACGGAAAGCCTGACGGATCGGAACCGACCAACTGGCAGTCAAAATTCGGCGGCAATGCATGGCAGTACGATGAAGAAACCGGTCAGTACTATCTTCACCTGTTTGACGTCACACAAGCTGATTTGAACTGGGAAAACGATGAAGTCCGCAAAAAACTATACGACATGATGCACTTCTGGCTGAAAAAAGGCGTCGACGGCTTCCGCCTGGACGTCATCAACCTTATCTCCAAGGATCAGGATTTCCCGGACGATGATGGCTCCGTGGCACCTGGTGACGGACGCAAGTTTTACACAGACGGCCCGAAGGTACATGAGTACATGCAGGAGATGAATAAAGAAGTCTTCTCTCAATATGACATTATGACTGTCGGGGAAATGTCTTCAACGACTATTGATAACTGTATTAAGTATTCAAACCCTGACCGCAACGAACTCAGCATGACGTTCAACTTCCACCACCTCAAAGTGGATTATCCGAACGGTGAGAAATGGTCGGTGGCTGACTTTGATTTTCTGAAGTTAAAAGAGATCTTGTCGACATGGCAGAGTGCAATGCACAAAGGCGGCGGTTGGAACGCATTATTCTGGTGCAACCACGATCAGCCGCGTATCGTGTCACGATACGGTAACGACGGTAATTATCGCAACGAATCTGCGAAGATGCTCGCGACAACGATTCATATGATGCAGGGTACGCCTTACATCTATCAAGGTGAAGAAATTGGGATGACCAACCCGAAATTCACAAGCATCGATGAATATCGCGATGTTGAATCGATCAATATCTTCAATATTTTAAAAGAAGAAGGCAAGTCAGAAGAAGAAATCCTGGAGATCCTCCGCCACAAATCACGCGACAACTCAAGGACACCCGTCCAGTGGAACGGAGAGGAAAACAGCGGATTCACATCAGGCACACCTTGGATTCCGGTGGCAAAGAACTACAAAGAAATTAACGTAGAAAACGCCCTGTCAGACGAAAACTCTGTCTTCTACCACTATCAGAAACTTAACCGCCTGCGCAAAGAATACAGCATCATCGTCGACGGCGACTACCAGCTGATCCTGGAAGATCACCCGGAAATCTTCGCATACGTACGAAACGGCGAAGGAGAAAAACTGCTCGTAGTGAACAATTTCTACGGAAAAGAAACAACCTTCACCCTCCCATCAGAGGTGAATATCGAAGGCTGGACAAGCGAAATCCTAACCTCAAACTACAGCGATACACCAAACCGATACAACAACATCACACTGCGCCCATACGAATCCGTAACATTCCGTTTAACCAAATAACATCAAGGGTACCTGCATTTAGCGGGTACCTTTTTTGATGGTGTCGTTGGGTTGGTTGTTTTCACTCTCCATAGAAATGTGATGGTTGATTTTGGGGCCTATCCAGCTTTTGATTGTAGTGAAAGACGAAGACTCCTGCGGGAAAAGTAGCTGATGTGAGACCCCGCAGGAACGAAGTGACGAGGAGGCTCACGGGCTACCCGCGGAAAGCGAAGTCTTTCACGGAAATCAAAAGCGGCATTAAAGCTGTATCTAAAAATAACCACTACAAAAAACTGTAAAACAAATATTAGCAATTTCGACACATTTCCCGAGAAATATGTCATAATATAGACACAACCACAAGAGGAGGGATTCCATGCAAACCGCCAACAAACTGCAAAACATCATGTACGAAATGGAAAAAAAGCGCTCCGAACTCCAATCCTTCGCTCTTGTCAACGGCTTCACCCATCCGGTAACCATCAGACTGAGTCAGGAACTTGATGAATTGTTCAACGTTTATACTGAACAAAAAACCTCTATACATAAAAAATAGCCTGCGGGATTCAACCGCAGGCTGTTTTCTTATTCTTCTTTCTCTTTATCCCCTTCACTAGCCAAGAAGAAAATAGCCGCTACCTTCCAGCCGTCATCCTTCTTATGGAACACAGTCACCTGCTTGCCGGAACGGGTAACTTCTTTATCACTGTTTGGATCCTTCGTTGTAGCCGTAATTTCAGCATACACGTCTGCTTTCTTACCGGCAAAGTTGATGATTTTCATATTTTCCACAGTACGCTTTGAATCAACTGAATCAAAGATTTGCTTCACATAGCGCTCTTCATCTTCATACTTGAAGTTCACAGGCGTCTTCGAAATCACGCTCATATAAGAATCGAAATCCTCTTCATTGAACGCATCGATATATTGATTAAAGGCATCAGTAATCGCCGTTTTCTCTTCTGCCGGTATATTCTCCGCTTCTTTCAGCGCGCCCGCATCTTCAACCACCTGTGTCATTTGTTGAAGCGATGCCGCCTCATCCGTTGCAGGGTCTTTCTTAGGATCCTCTTTCTGAACCTCTTCAGTATCTTTCTTTTCTTCCTTCGCTTCGTCCTCGCCGCCGCAGGCAGCCAGTAACACCGTACTCATTCCAATACCCAGCATGATTTTCTTCCAATGTTGTGTCGACAATACTCTTCACCCTTTTCTAAAATTTGCGCTATCTCCATTCTATTGAAAATATTCGAAACACTCAAGTTGAATCTCATTTCCAGCCTACATTATGGTAAAATAATAGAAGGTGATACTTATGACGAAAAGCAATAAATACAAACAAATCTTCGAAGATCTATCCGAAAAAATACAAAACGGTACATACAAGACAAATACCATCCTTCCCTCAGAGAATGAGCTGACCGTGTTATACTCGACTTCTCGCGAGACAATAAGGAAAGCGCTTACGCTCCTTGCGCAAAAAGGTCTTATTCAAAAACTCCGCGGTAAAGGCTCTCTCGTATTGGATGTCTCCCGCATGAATTTCCCGATTTCAGGACTTGTTAGCTTTAAAGAGCTTCAGTCTTCCATGGGTCGGGATGATATCGAAACCACGGTTCATGAATTCGGCCTTTTGAAAGCAGGCAGCAGTCTTTCTTCTATTTTTGAAGTGGCATACAACACCGAGATATGGAATGTAGTCCGTTCCCGCCGTATCCAAGGCGAACGCATCATCCTGGACAAGTCCTACTTTTTAAAAGCGGAGGTCCCATTGCTTACAAAGGAAACATGCGAAAACTCAATATATGAGTATCTGGAGAACGAGTTGGAACTGCCGATTGATTTTGCCAAAAAGGAAATTGTTGTTGAGGAATGCACGGATGAGGACCGCCGGTATCTAGATCTGGATGACTATGATCATGTGGTGGTTGTAAAGAATTATGTGCATTTGAAGGATGCCAAACTGTTTGAATACACGGAGTCACGGCACAGGCTGGATAAGTTCAGGTTTGTGGATTTTGCGCGGCGGAAGCATTAATGCATCCACTCCTTTTAAGAGGATGGATTTTTGTGTACCTGGTTCATAGAGTTTTTGTACTTGGTACTTCACCTCCTGCGTCCTTACCCTGCTCTCGGTGCCAGGAACAATTAGGCGATATTGTGCCAGGAACAATCCGGCCATATTGTTCCTGGCACAACAAATCAATGATTCTGTGCCTGGCACCAAGTATCACAAATCAGCCCTGTATTCCACTTCACCCCCCTAAAGAAAAACAGCCCTTTTCCATTAAAAGGCTGCTTTCCTAACAACAAATTACACTTCCTGTATCCTTTTTATCGAACCTCAACCCAACCATTCTTAATCGCCGTAACAACAGCCTGAGTACGATCATTAACATTCATCTTCTGAAGAATGTTACTCACATGGTTTTTAACCGTCTTTTCACTGATATATAGTGCTTCTCCAATACCGCGGTTACTCTTTCCGTCAGCAAGCATCTGCAGTACTTCACATTCACGGCGTGTTAGTAAATGAAGCGGGCGGCGAACTTCGGATTGCTGGAATCCACCTGCGTTTTGCGCATTTGCAAGACGCTTGTACTCTGCTACAAGGTTATGAGTTACTTTAGGGTGCACATAAGATCCGCCTTCAGCAACCACCTTGACTGCATCAATCAACGCTTCTGAATCCATTTCCTTCAACAGATATCCAAGCGCACCTGTCTTCAATGCATGGTTCACATAGTTCTCATCATCGTGGATGGATAAGATGATGACTTTTGTTTCCGGATACTTGTCCATCAATTCGCGAGTTGCTTCCACACCGTTCGTTTCCGGCATGTTGATGTCCATCAATACGACATCAGGCTCGTGGGATTGTACAAGGTTCATCGCTTCTGAACCGTCATCCCCCTCTGCCACTACGTTGAAAGAAGGTTCAAATTCAAGAATGCGTTTAACTCCTTCTCTGAATAACTGGTGATCGTCAATGATAACAATGTTTGTTGCCATGTCATTCGCCTCCCTAATCCTTCGAAAAAATTATTTATTGAGCGGAACTTGGATTAATACAACTGTTCCTGCCCCTATTTTAGAGTCAATCGTGATGTCTCCTTCGAGAAGGTCGACACGTTCTTTCATCCCCATGATGCCAAAGGATCCTGTTTTCTGTGTTTCTATATCGAATCCTCTGCCGTTGTCTTTTACGACAACTGTTATCTTGTCTTTCTTTACTTCCACTTTCACTTGGATATGTGTCGATTCAGCATGTTTCAACGCATTCTGTACACATTCCTGCACCAATCGGAACAAGGCGACTTCGTATTTAGAAGGGAGCCTGATATCCAGGCCGATATTCACAAATTGGATGCTTGTTTTATGGTTATATTCTTCGATTGTGCTTAAGTACTTTCTGAGGGTCGGGATCAACCCGAGGTCATCGAGTGCCATCGGCCTGAGATCGTAGATAATGCGGCGCACCTCATAAAGGGCAGACCGGACCATCTTCTTTAAGTCCCGTATCTCCTTGATGGCTTCATCGGATCCTTTTTCCCTGTAAACACGATCGATCAGATCAGAACGCATTAGGACATTGGCCATCATCTGCGCAGGTCCGTCGTGGATTTCACGGGACAGACGCTTCCGTTCTTCTTCCTGCGCCTCGATGATCTGCAATCCAAAGTCCTGACGCTGCTTGGCATCTTCAAGAGCCTCATTTACTTGTCTCAGATCGCTATTGAGGTAATTAAGCACGACGGAGATCTGAGTGCATAAATGTTCGGCACGATCAATTGTATCGCCCAATGACTGCAAACGTCTTTGCAGCTCATCGCGCCGGTCCCTCAGCTGTTTTTCGAGCTGGCGGTTCATAGACAGTTTCATTTGAAGGTCATGGGCTGCTTCATACGCTTCCCTTACCTGGTCTTCCGAATAGGTCTGAAAATGTTTACTTACCTCGGAAAGTCTCAGTCTTGCAAGTCTTGATTTACGGGTCAATTCGTCACCTTCATCGATGACCTTAACCACCATTTCCTTTACTTCCGTTAATTCTCTGTTTAAATCTTCAAAGTCATTTCGGCATTGTTCACCGATCTGAAAGATTTCATCCTTGCTCTGGTCGACCGTATCTACCATCTTTTCAAGAATGACATCCAGCAGCTTGGTGTTGATTTTTTTTAGTGACACGGTGCACCCCTCTTTTGGTTCTACGATTCGTTACTACCCAGAAAGAATGGTTGTTTACAGGTACTATTCTTCTATAATAAAAATCGATTATTTTTTCCGGCTGTTGAAAGTGCTTGCATGTCCAACTACCTATAATCTTATTTATAAAATATACCTATTAGAAATTCAATGAAATATCATCAATTTCCTTTATTCATCTAGGCATAATTCTTCGCATCCCTAATTTATAAGGGTTTTCTTGATTTCCCACTGGAAGCCGCACTTCCTGACCGACAACCGACCATTCACCTACGAACGTCCGTTAGGGATACAAAAAGTTGTATGTTCAGCGTCAATTATACCATGTCATATATTGTCGGAGATTAAAGTTTCGTTACATTGTATTACCATTATTTCATGTAGAACCATTTATTACCTTGTCGAACTTTCAGAATCTGTGCATTTTTGCTCTATGTACTTTATAGTAGTAAGTGAAATAAAACCTAAGATATATACCCTTTTCAAATATACGTTAAACATCTTTATTGGGAGGAGAATGAAATTTGTTACATCGCTATAATACCGTTAAAGGATACGGGCAAAATGAAATCAATATCGAACGGTCACGCTTCATTGCGTATGTGAACCGTGCGGAAACCGAAGAAGAAGCGCAGGCATTTATTGCCGACATAAAGAAAAAACACTGGGATGCAAATCATAACTGCTCTGCTTACATGATCGGGGAAAATAACCTGATCCAAAAGGCTAATGATGACGGGGAACCAAGCGGCACTGCAGGTGTACCGATGCTTGAAGTGTTGAAAAAGCGTGACCTGAAAGACACAGTGGTGGTGGTAACCCGTTATTTCGGGGGTATCAAACTGGGTGCAGGCGGGCTTATCCGTGCTTATGGCAAATCGACATCAGAAGGACTGAACGCAACCGGGATCGTTGAAAGAAAACTGATGCGGATCATGAAGACGAAGATTGATTACACGTGGCTCGGCAAGGTCGAAAATGAAGTACGTTCGTCCCACTATCAATTGAAAGAAATTCATTATCTCGAAGCGGTGGAAGTCGAAGTTTACGTAGAAGAAGCTGCAAAGGATCAATTTTCCGATTGGATGACAGAACTCACCAACGGCCAGGGAGAAATCACCCAAGGCGAAGTGGAATACCTGGAGACTTTAGTCAAGTAACGCAGTAAGGGACGGGCCTTTAGCAAACTAAAGGCCCGTCCCTCCCTCCACTGAAGTGTTTGTAATGAAAATTTCATTTTACGGGGTTTGGTTTACATAGTAAAATAAGGTTTGTTGTATTTTGTAGTTTTTTCGGGATACTAGGACTACATAAATTGTCCATAAGATAGTAAATACCAGTGAGTTTATTTCATTTTACTAACAAGTTTTAAGGGAGAGGATAAAGTATATGTCGATTGATAGACACTACAGGAGGGAAATGAGAAAAAAGAAGCGAAGAAAACGTATATTGTTCTTTTTGGTCATTCCCATGATTTTGATTGCCTTTTCCGTGGCGGGGTATGGGGCTTTCTTATATAAGAAAGCAGAAACTGTTTTTTCAAACTCATACACAAACCTCGATGGACGTGAAAAGTCGGATAAACGTGAAAAAGAAGTCAATCCGGAAGTCGATAACGTATCCATCCTCTTTATTGGTGTAGATGAAAGTGACACCCGCAATTACGGAGGAAAGACAAGATCCGACGCCCTCATGCTCGCTACCCTGAATGAGAAAGAGAAAACCGTTAAACTTGTCAGTATCCCTCGTGATTCCTACGTATACATACCCGAAGTCGGTTATGAAACAAAAATAAACCATGCTCATTATTTCGGCGGACCGAAAGCAACAATCGAAACAGTGGAAGAAACGCTGGACATCCCTGTCGACTATTATGTCAAAATGAATTTTTACGCCTTCATGGATGTCATCGATGCATTGAACGGCATCAATGTGGAAGTCCCTTATGAGTTCTATGAAAAAGATGCGGAAGATAAAACGAACGCCATCCACTTAAAACCCGGCAAGCAAAAACTGAATGGCGAAGAGGCACTGGCCCTTGCACGTACCAGAAAACTTGATAATGATATCGAACGTGGTAAACGTCAGCAGGAAATTCTTAAAGCCATCATGAAGAAAGCTGTTTCCGCTAATTCCATCTCTAAGTATGATGATATTATAGAGGCTATAGGAAGCAACATGGAAACCAATATGACATTTGATGAAATGAAGGCTCTGACCAGCTATGGATTAAGCGGTAAACTTCAATTGGATACCTTGTCCTTGGCAGGGGCAGATGATTACATTGACGGTACGTATTACTGGTCACTTGATGAAGAAAGTGTCGATGAGACAAGTGAAAAGCTAAAAGAACATTTAGACCTTAAAGAAGATTTCTCAATGGATTCTTCCCAAGAAGATAACACAGACAGCCTGGAATGATTCAGGCTGTCTTTTTTAGGTGAGTTCGTCTATGTATAGCATATTCCCCCTTAATAAATACATACTAAATAAAAGAATCGGGTTCAATAAGTCTGAACCCGATTCTTTATTCATTAACTGTTATTCCGTTTTGTTTTCATGATTTTCATTAATGGACGGTGTTCCGTTCCAATAAGTCCGATACTTTCAACAAAGAACTGAATGGCCAGCAATAACGCTGCAACGAAGATCAGGGATCCCCATACTGTCGCCTGTGAGAAAATAAGGGCAGCTAGGCCAAACATAGCCGCTATCGCATAAATGATTAAGACCGTTTGCTTATGGGAATATCCCATTCTAAGTAAACAATGGTGCAAATGCGATTTATCCGGTGCCGATAAAGGCTGCTTATTGAGAAAGCGTCTGATGATCGCATAAAACGTATCCGAGATTGGAACCCCAAGGATGATGACAGGGATGATCAGCGATACGACCGTAATGTTTTTGAATCCAAGCAGTGCAAGTACCGATATCATGTATCCTAAAAATAATGCTCCTGTATCCCCCATGAAAATCTTTGCTGGATGGAAATTATAGAACAGGAATCCTAGTGTACTTACTAAAAGGATCGCTGCCATCACGGCTACGAATGTGTCGCCCATGATGACCGCCATTCCGGCAATGGTGATGAGGGCAATGGAAGATACCCCGGCAGCCAAGCCATCAAGGCCATCAATTAAATTTATGGCGTTTGTGACCCCGACAATCCACACAATCGTCAGCGGAATGCTCATAAAACCGAATTCGATATGACCACCAAAAGGCAAGTTGATGAACTCAACCTGGGCTCCTCCCCAGACGACGACAAGCAGCGCCGCGATGATTTGACCAAGGAGCTTCACTTTCGCTGAAAGCTCAATCATGTCATCCAGTACACCTGTCAGCACGATGATCACCGCACCGGCTAAAATCGACATTGCATAAATGTTCTCAGGTTGTAGGATAATAACTCCAATCATAAAACTTAAGAATATGGCTAAACCTCCGAGTCGAGGCATGATTTTTTGATGGACTTTTCGTTGATTTGGTTGATCTGTGGCTCCGATTTTAAACGCAAGCTTCTTCACCAGAGGTGTTAGAATAATCGAGGCAATAAAGCATATGAACAAGGTTAAGTAAACCATGTAGTACCTCCTTACTGTTATCATATCCAAGTGCTGTTCTTTTCATATTGTCATTTATAACTAATTGAACCATCTGCAGTGCTCAATTGTTTTCCTTATAACGTAATCAAATCCAAAGTTGATTATATCACTTCATTTTGCAGTTTCCTATACTAATTTTCTACAATTATATTAAAAGTCATAATCGTAATGCAATCGTCATTTTTCTTTACCCCATATTACATAGACGACAAACCCTCCAATGAAGTTGCATAAATTTACTAATTTCTTAACCTAGTAGTCTTTTTTTCTCAGTTTTGATAAGATTAACTAATGATGGCGTACATATACAGAAGGTACTTTTAAGGAGAGAAAACATATGTTAAATCTATTAAAAAAAGCAACAGATCAATCTCAACGCCAATTAAAAAAATATTATAAGCAAGTTGACATGATAAATGAATTGGAAGAAAAATTTGCTGATTATTCTGATGAGCAGTTAACACACATGACTTCACTTTTCAGAGAACAGCTTCAAAGCGGGAAATCAATTGAGGATATCACAACAGAGGCATTTGCAGTCGTTCGGGAGGCGTCCAAACGTGTCCTTGGAATGAGACATTATGATGTTCAATTGATAGGCGGGCTTGTGCTGGCTGAAGGGAATATCTCAGAAATGGCTACCGGTGAAGGAAAGACGCTTGTCGCCTCTCTCTCCTCTTATTTGCGGGCCCTTGAAGGTAAAGGGGTGCACGTCATTACGGTAAACGAATACCTCGCCAAACGGGACAGAGAACAAATCGGGCGTATCCACGAATTTTTAGGACTGACGGTGGGATTGAACCTCCCTCTTATGGATGCAGATAAAAAGAAAATAGCATATCAAGCGGATATTACATACGGGGTCGGAAACGAATTCGGCTTTGATTTTTTACGGGACAACATGGCACGTCAGACACGTGATAAAGTGCAGCGGCCTTATCATTATGCCATTATCGATGAAATCGACAGCGTATTGATCGATGAAGCCAAAACACCTTTGATCATTGCGGGAAAAATGAAATCAAGTGCAGACCTTCATTATATAGCATCTAAATTAGCCAAAAGGTTTACCCTCGATACGGATTATGAATTCGATGAAGAAACAAAAGCGACGAGCTTGACGGACACCGGAATCAGTAAAGTAGAAAAAGCCTTTGGGGTAGACAACCTTTATGAGCTTGAGCATCAGACTCTGTATCATTATGTGATACAGGCGGTGCGGGCTCACGTCATGTTTGAACGTGATGTGGATTATATCGTACATGAAGGAAAGGTACTCCTCGTTGACATGTTCACCGGCAGGACCATGGAAGGACGGACATTAAGTGATGGCCTGCATCAGGCGATTGAAGCCAAGGAAGGCCTAGAAATTACAGAGGAAAATAAAACCCAGGCTCAAATCACGATTCAGAATTATTACCGCATGTATCCCCTCTTATCCGGCATGACCGGAACAGCTAAAACAGAGCTAAAAGAGTTTAAGGAAGTCTATGGGATGCAGGTTGTCACCATCCCAACCAATAAACCAAAGATCCGGGTGGACATGCAGGACAGAGTGTACAGAACCACTGAGGATAAATATAAGGCTGTACTTGAAGAAGTGAAAATCAGGCACCGAAAAGGACAGCCGGTCTTAATAGGGACCACATCCATTCTACAATCGGAAAAAGTCGCCACTATCCTCGATCAAGCCCATTTGAAATATGAATTGTTGAATGCAAAGAGTGTCGAACAGGAAGTTGAATTAATCTCAAAAGCCGGTCAAAAAGATCAGATCACAATAGCTACAAATATGGCCGGTCGCGGAACGGATATCATACTTGGAAGTGGGGTCCATCAATTAGGCGGCTTACATGTGCTTGGAACCGAGAAACATGAGAGCCGAAGAATTGATAACCAGCTGCGGGGAAGGTCTGGCCGGCAGGGTGATCCGGGATCCAGTCAATTCTTTATCTCCATTGAAGATGATATGTTCAGGCGTTTTGCAAAAGATGATTTAGAGAAGTTCGTTAAAAAGGTCAGAACCAATAATGACGGGCTAATAGAAAACAAAGCTGTTCACGAATTGGTCGAACGGACTCAACGTATTGTTGAAGGCGCCAACTATTCAATGAGGGAATATAACCTGAAATTAGATGATGTCATCAACGAACAGCGTAATGTTCTATATGATCTCAGGGAAAAAGCTTTATCAGGAGAAGGCCTTCTCCCCATCCTGAACAGCATGATTGCCAATACGTATACAAATACACTGGAACAGACATGTCCGGAAGATCAAATACCTGAGGAATGGCAAATAGATATTCTGAGTGTAGTAGTAAACAACATTTTATTAGATGCTGTCTCAATACCATCAGAAATCGAAGACCGCAAGCAAATTGATAAGATCGTCCAGCCTGAATTAAAAAGAACTCAGGAATATGTCGATTCATTAAGTGAACAGGAGAAATTTTCACGTACCATTGCACAAGTGATGCTAACTTACATTGATCATCATTGGGTGAAGCATCTGGAAAATATGACCCGCTTAAAGGAAGGAATCGGCCTGAGGTCTTATCAGCAGGAAGATCCGATGAGAATTTACGGAAGAGAAGGACTGGAGCTGTTTACGGATATGTTCTATAACCTGGAGAAAGATATCTCATATGAGTGCATCGGATTCTTTAATCATATGAAACAAGAAACGGAGTGAGCCTATGTTTTCCTTTTTCAAGAAGAAAAATGCTGATGAAGTTGTAAAAACCGGTGGAGACAAGTCAATTTCCTCTCAGGAACTGATTCAAGATACATTACAGACTAACGATAACGAAGACGTTCACACTGAATTGTCCATCCATCCTGCTTGGAATCTGCCCAAAGAAAAAGAATATGTGTTTCGATTCTTGAATAATGATTTGCATCAATTAAAGCCTAACCAAATTTCTTTAGCTGGTGTTGAAGTCGAGCATGAAGGAGATGCTTTGCACGTTACTGCGTTTCTGCGGAACAGCCTCTCTAAAGCAATCAAATTGGAAAGAGCAGAGCTATTACTATTGGATAAAGATGAGACCGTCATCGCGAGTAAAGAATTTGATCTCAGCGAGCTGGGAGAAATGCCAGGTCTCAGTAGCAGACCATGGATGTTCATCTTTGAGAAAGAAAGCATTATAAATAGTGTACCCCTTCTTGAAGAAGGATGGTCACTCGCGTTCAACGTCAGCTCTTTGCGTCCTCATAGCTTAGACCTTGAGAAGACATGGGAAGAATCCCTTCCTGAGGAAGAGAAAGCGAAGCTGAGAAAAATTGTTGAAGATCTCCCACCGTTAAAGCCTAAGGAATTCAACATTCTAGGACTTCAGGCTAAAACTATGGATACTGGAGATTTATATACTACCATCCTATTTAGAAACGGTAATCCGAGGGCCGTCCAGGTGGAACAGTTACCATTAGAAGTTATCGACTCTCAAAATACGATTGTTGCCAGAGCAGCATTCCAGCTGGACAACTTTGAAATAAAAGCAAATACGACCAAACCTTGGACATTTGTTTTCTCGAAAGATTCAATCATCCAAGAGAATCCCGATCTGACTAAATGGGCAGTCCGTCCCATTCAATCGTAAATGAAAGAAGGCATGCTTACTGGCTGCCTTCTTTTTTCATGTTCTTTTAAGTCTTTGAAAAGATATATAAAATTTTTGTAAAAATGAAATAAATTGAAAGAATTTGGTGGTTGTTCTGTTATAATAGACCTAGGATGATGGGTTTCGACGGCATCCGTGCCTTTTCTGCCTGTCATAAAAAATCAATTATGGGGAGAGTACGTTACATGACCAAAAAAGCTTACAGTAAGTTACTTGCCACTGCAACGACTACAGCTATCGTTGCAAGCGCTTTCGCTCCTGCAGCTTCTGCTGATTCCAAGGATTTTTCAGATGTTTCAACCCGCTATGCGGATGCAGTATCATTTTTAGCTGACAAAGGAGCAGAAGGATTCCCGGATGGTACATTTGGTACACATCTTTCCATTAAGCGTGTAGATGCCGCTGTCCTTATCGCCAAGGTATTGGAGTTAGATACAGAGAATGCTCCGGCGTCAGGATTTAAAGATGTTCCAGCACGTGCAGTCGGTGCCGTCAATGCCTTAAAAGAGGCAGAAATTGCTTACGGGAAAAACAGCTCTACTTTTGATCCAGACAGCCATGTAACCCGCGGCGAAATTGCTTTATGGATTGAAAGAGCTTTTCAGCTTGAAGGATCTGTTGAAGTTCCATTTGAAGATGTAAACAACCGCTATAAAGATGCAATCAGCATGATGGTGGCAAATGATATCACTCAAGGGTTAACGGAAACTGAATTCGGGGTAAGCGCGTTAGCCAAGCGCGGTGACTTTGCCATTTTCCTACATAAAGCATATCAGGCAATGGTTGAGCAATCCGATTTCTTATTAACTGTAATGCACACAAATGATACTCACGGGAACATCCAAGATATCGCAAAACGCGCTACAGCCATCGAGCATGTACGCTCAGAAAATCCTGAAGCTCTTCTTCTTGACGCTGGGGATGTTTTCTCCGGTACACTTTATTTCAATGAGTTCCTTGGACAAGCTGATTTGGAATTCATGAACTATTTAGGCTATGATGCCATGACTTTCGGGAATCATGAGTTCGATTTAGGAGCAAGTGCTGACGGACATAAAGCTTTGGCTGATTTCATTAAAGGAGCGGAATTCCCATTCGTCAGTGCGAACGTGGACTTCACAAAGGATTCAACATTTGACGGTCTTCAAAACTTTGAGGTATCTGAAGATCCTGCCGATGGAGAAATTTATAACGGCATCGTAAAAGAAGTAGATGGTGAAAAAGTAGGTATCTTCGGATTGACTACTGAAGAAACACCTTTCATTTCAAGTACTGGTGAAGTACAATTCCAGGACTATATTGAAAGGGCAACAGAAATGGTCGATAAATTCGAAAATCAAGGAATTAATAAAATCATTGCATTGACTCACTTAGGCTATGATGACAGCCTTCAATATGATAATGATCTGGAACTGGCGAAACAAGTGGATGGAATCGACGTCATTGTCGGAGGACACAGCCATACTACCCTTGACGAACCCGTGTTAAATGAGGATGGAGAAGAACCAACTGTACTGGTTCAAACCGGCGAATACGGAAAAGCACTTGGTACCCTTGATGTGACATTTGATGAAAATGGTGTACTAACCGGTTATGCCGGCGAGTTAATCAAGGTAAGCGACCTCGAAGCGGATCCTGTGGTAGCTGACATGTTAAAGCCATATACAGAGCAAATTGAAGCGATCAAAACTCAATCAATCGGTAAAGAGGCTGCTGTAGTACTAGATGGTGTCCGTGAAAATGTCCGTACAAAAGAAACGAATCTTGGCAACCTCATTACAGACGGTATGCTTGCAAAGGCTAAAACGATTAACCCTGATACTGTGATCGCTCTGCAAAACGGCGGCGGTATCCGTGAATCCATCGACAAAGGCGACATCACAATGGGCGAAATCCTAACGGTCATGCCGTTCGGTAACTCCCTTGGAATTATGGAATTAACCGGTGCAGAAATCATCGAAGCTCTCGAACATTCTGTAAGTGCTGCGCCTACTGCCAGCGGTGCATTCCTTCAAGTATCAGGATTAAACTTCACTTATGACAGCAGCAAGCCTGCTGGAGAAAGAGTACAAACTGTGAAAGTACAAGACGGTTCAGATCTTGTCGACATTGACGAGAATGCTTCTTACTTCGTAGCAACAAACACATTCACTGCCAAAGGCGGAGACAATTACGATGTATTTAAGAAGGCTTACGAAGATGGCCGCCTAAGCGAACCAGGATATGTAGACTTTGAAATGTTTGCTGAATACCTGAAAGGTCTTGAAAAAATCGAACCAACAGTGGAAAATCGAATTGTCGACCTTAACGCTGCTGAGTAAACTGAGCTAAATATAAAAAGCGATGAAGCTAGTGGCTTCATCGCTTTTTATTATTTTAATGCGCGATACAAGAACACACTGAAGTCCGTTCTCGAAATAGGGTTTGCCGGCCTGAACGTTCCATCCGTAAATCCTTCTGTAATACCGCTTGCTGCCAATGCTTTCACAGCTTCATATGCAAAACTGCTTGTGTAGTTATCACTGAAAGATTTTCCGCTCACATTCGGCAGCTTATAAGCTCTTTGGAGGACAACTGCCATTTCTGCCCTTGTCAGTTTCGTGTAAGGATCAAAAACTTCCCCACCCTGCTTTCCTTTCATAATTCCCGCATTCGCCACAGCTGCAATCTCCTGAGAGAAACGATACGATTCAGGGACATCTGAAAATCCAGGGTCCTCTTGAGAACTTACATTTAAATCCAGCGCTCTCGCTAAAAGTATTGCTGCCTGCACTCGATTCAAGGTTGCTGCAGGCTGGAAATCTCCATTAGGATATCCACTGATGACAGCTTTATCGACAAGCGTACTTACTTCCGTCTCAGCCCAGTAGCTCATACCCGTGTCTTTGAACAACGGCTCTTTATGGTCCTCACTGTATACAGCTTGTAAAGCATCCAGATAAACCGTTCCGCCTGACTTTAAGTTCTCATATGGCTGAGCCATATAAATTTGCTTCAATGTTAATGGAGCTTTCCAGGAAGAATCGATCGGGGCACTTACATACTTCCAACCATTCCATGTAAGTCCTTTTTCTTCTGTAAAGTTAATGGTGTGAGTTATACCATTTCCATCCACAATCTTCCCTCGCATCCATTGCAGGTTTGCATCTCCAAATACGCGCATCCCTACTTCTGCGGGAACACCGCCTAACTCCTTAGAGTTGTTTAGATAGACTGCTGAAGTTCCTGTTTCTTTATTAAATGAGTAATCCCATTTCAAAGATTGAGTACCTTCATACTTCGGCATGGAACTGATTGAAACTGCAGAGTTTGCCTTAACATTGCTTGTCGACCAGCCAGAAGGTTGATCGAAAGAGTCCAATTTGGCTACTGCTCCGCCTATCGTTACAGGAATCGTCACTTTTGTAGAACCATAGGACGCAATTACTGAGCCAGTTCCACTCCCTTTTTTAGCTGTAAAAAGACCGGTTGAATTAACGGTCCCAATCTCGCCGGATACAGACCATTGAACTGATGAATTGTTCATAATAACCGGTTGATTCGAAGTATCCAGTCCTCTCGCCTTCAACTGTACCGTCTGTCCGCTCATAACCTTGATGCTTGCCGGGGATACGGAGAGCTTACCGATTTCATCTACTACCCGGATCGGCAGTTTCTTAGTAGCCGTTCCATATTGAACATTTAGATATCCATCTCCAGCTTTACCAGCTGTAAATGTCATTCCACTGATTGTCCCAAGTCCATTAGCATCAACGAGCTTCGTATTGCTGCTCGTTACTGAAACAGGGTTATAATATTGATCTAATACATAATCCAGATTGACTTTCACACTGGCGCCTTTCAATAAAGCACCTTCTGCAGACTTAGATGCATAGATGTGGGCAGGTACACCCTTTGATGCAGTCGATACAGCCATTAAAGTCGTTGAAATGGGTCTCTCCCATCCATCCGATGGCTTATTGGCAAGCTTCACCAGTGAGTCACCAGGCCATCGGGCGGCCATTGTGGTTGACCCTCCTCCGTCAAGGTTCAGCGCTGCATCCACTCCCATATTCTTTAGGTGTTGAGCAAACTCAGACAAACTCATTCCTGTACTATAGCCCGGCTGGCGGCCGTCTACGGTCACTAAAAATACTTTCCCTCCATCCCGATCGATGGCTACAGCTGTCCGCGGAGCACGTTCTTTTGCCCGTGAGCTGTTCGGGTCCATGCTGAGTGAAACCTGTCCGTTATCCACTAAAAGGGGTCCCCCTGCCAGCATGAAATCAGATTTTTCCCATTGAGCGTCTATATTTACCGATAGATTAATAGAATCACCAATTTGCATATACTTTAAAGCTTCCAGGCTTTCACCATGAGCGGACAATACAAATCCGTCCTGTGGAATCTTGGTATTTGTTGAATCACCGTGACGTCGAATGGATTGGACTTTGCCTGATACAGTCGAACCGAATTCAAGATCCAGTTCAGAATCCAGCCCGGTGATCACAACTTCCATACCATAAGGGTTTGTATTCGTGTATCCTCCCGGAAAGTCAGGAGTATATAAAATTAAGTTATCGTATGATCGTTCTTTATTTGTACTCGTAATCGAATAAGTTTTTCCATTATGTACAAACGATAAGTCCAAATCATAATGATCAATTTTCCCTTTTCCTTGACTGTCAATGCCAAATGCAATGGGTTCATTTACATATTGGTCTTCACCACTCGCGATAATACCCGCATTCACAAGTTTATTTCGATAGGAAATCAAATACATGGGAAGCCGGTCCTGATTAAAAAACGAGCCATTGACTGCGCCTACTACCTGATGTCCGTCTCTTGTCAGCGCAATCGCTTGTGCAGTGGTACGGGATACAGTGTTAAGAGGATTAGGAACTCCTACTTCTACTTTTGTATAGGAATCCGATAAGTCTACTTCCAATGACTTAATTGCCTGGTCATAGGTAGAAGTGACCCGGGTATCCTTGTAGGTAACCCCTGAAGAAGCTTTGAACTGATCGACGATATTCGTGGCAGCCAAAGCAGAAGAGGCCGAAAAACTCTGAAGGATCAACAACAATACAACAAAAGATGCAAAAAACTTCTGCTTGAAAAACAATACATTTCCTCCTAATAATTCTATTAAACTTCCAATAGAATTATATCTTTTAGACTATTAAAAAACAATGATACATTCGACATAAATTTCCAAAAAATTTGTTTTTAAGGGACTTCATCATGTTCTTATAAAACAATAAAAAGCCTTGTAAAGAATTCTCTCTACAAGGCTTTTTGGATAAAACTAACCTACAAATTACTTAGAAACAGAGCTGTTAGCAACTTTATTTCCGTTAGCATCAACTAAATTTGTATCTTTAAATTCAACTGTAAGAGAATCAGTTGCTTTAAGATTATCAGTTGTAACTACTTTAAGGTCTCCGTTTACAACAGATACACTATATTTGTCTGCTGCTAATGCTACATTGTTAACTTTTACTGTAACACCAGAAACTGTTGTAGCACTTACTGCTTCAGTGAAGTCAACTGTGAAAGTCTTACTGTCTAGTAAAGTAACTTTCGTAGCTGTTGGAACAACGTTCTCTTTTAATGTAACGTTTAATTCAACTTTGCCATTTACAAGTGTATTACTGCTTTGATCTTTTAAGTTCGTTCCTACAAGGGCATAAGTTCCGTTAGCAGTGATAGAACCTTGTGGTAACGTGATAACCACTTTAGATCTGTTATCCACGAACTTCACTGTAGTTCCAGATGGTAGTGATTTTCCACCTAACGTGTAGTTAGATGCATTAACTGCAGAATCACTCATGTTTTTGTTGAAGTTCAATACAATATCAACATTGTTTGCTTTTGGAGTTGCAGTGAATGTAACATCCT
Source organism: Rossellomorea oryzaecorticis (assembly GCF_045897515.1). Taxonomy (NCBI): domain Bacteria; kingdom Bacillati; phylum Bacillota; class Bacilli; order Caryophanales; family Bacillaceae; genus Rossellomorea; species Rossellomorea oryzaecorticis. The sequence continues at coordinate 329,015 of NZ_JBJOSA010000003.1, forward strand.
TTGCATCTGAACCAGGAGTGGTTGTGTATTCAGGAGCAACAGCTGAGAAGTTGATTGTATCAGAAACTTTGTTTCCGTACATGTCAGCCACTACTTTACCAGCTAACCCAAATGAGTATGAAGACTTTTCAGCAGCATTAAATTTAATAGCTACTACGTTAAGTTCACTTCCCTTAACTTCTTTATCTCCATTTAAATCATAGCCATAAGATACATTAGATGAAGAAAGATCTACTGTATTGTCAGATTGATAGATTCCATCAATTGACTTGATAGCAAGTTCATCTGATGCTGTTAAGATCCCTTCTTTAACTACATCGTCAAAAGTCAGAAGAATTACATCGTCAACTGTTGTAGAAGAAGTATCCTTACCAAGAGTCTTGATTGCAGCAGAGACAAAATTAGGAGCAGATGTATCCGCCGTGAATGTTGCATTGAATTTCGCAGCATCCATTGAATTTGTACCATCAGTGAAATCTTTTACAACTACTTCTTTTGTAAAGAATGTTACCCCAGTGAAGAATCCAGCATCTTGTACATCAACTGTATAAGTCATTTTATCTTCTGAAGCAACTAGTTTGTTGGCAGCGACTGGAGTTCCGCCGATTGTAACTGTACCCGGTGTAACTTCCTCAGAGAAAGTAAGAGTTAGTTTGTTACCAGAAACTGCAGAAGAAACAGTTGGTTTAGAGCTATCTACCACTGGTTTTTCAACAGTGAAGGTTACAGTTGTTTGCCCAGCTAAATTGTTAGCAGCATCTTTAGCACCTACAACATCAAGTTTGTAAGATTTTTCAGCTACAAGATTCTTAACAGTCAAAGTTTTTCCATTTACCACATAATAAGGCTTAGAAGCATCAACAGTGCTAGAAATTTCAGATCCGTTTAAGCTTACTGTACCTTCAGTAGCCAAAGCTTCTGTGAATGTGATAACAGCTTCAGTACCTTTCGCTTCAACAGTTGCAACAGTTGGAGCTACTGTATCCTTGAATGTGAATAGAGTGACATATTTTTTAGTTAAAACTTTAGCATCTGCTTTAGTTTTGATTGGTTGAATTTCTAAAGTAGCGTTTGTCACATCAATTACGTCAGTTGCAGTTAATGTAACAGTTTTTCCATCTTTAGAAACAACCGGAGTACCCGTGAAAGTCTCACCAGTTAATGAGTAGTTTGTAAGATCTTCAGCATCAGTTTTATCAACAGCTTGGTTGAACTTAATTACAAGTTCTTTACCATTTACAGCAGTTGCAGAAGAAACTTTAGGTGCGCTGTAATCAAACGCTCCGTCAACACCATTTACAATGATAGAACCTTTAAGACCATCAAGATCATTGTTCGCATGCATTACTGTTACTGATTTGCGATCTTCAGAGATTTTAGCACCTGTAACTTCTGGCATTACCTCTGTACCGTCTTCAAGAACAACAACCACATCAAGCATTAAATCTTCAACTTCAACGCCTTCTTCAATTGCTTCTTCAAAATTCACTGTGAATTCTGTGCTAGAAGAAGATTTTACAGATGAAACTTCTGGAGTTACATCTACCCAGTTGATTGATTTGTAAAGTAGTACTGCAAATTCACCGCGAAGGATCTCTTGGTTTGTACCGAAAGTAGTTTCAGTTTTACCAGTAGTGATTCCAGCGCCGTAAAGAGCTTCAATGTAAGAGCCGAAAGTTGAAGTTAAGTCAGTAAATGGAGTATCTACTGCTTGATCTTGTAATCCGTAAGCGTTAACTAGAATCTTAGCCATAGCTCCACGGGAAAGTTCTTCATCCGGGCGGAATTCAGTGTCATTGTAACCACTCATGATTTCAGCTTCTACTAGAGCATTTACTGCTCCAGCTACACGGCTGTTAACATCTTCGAAACCAGCGTCTGCTGCATTCTCAGTGTCAAGTCCAAGAGCGTTAGCGATGATGACAGCAGCGTTACCGCGAGAAAGGCTCATGTAAGTACCGAAAGTAGTCTCAGTGTAACCTTTCGTGATGTCGTTGCTGTATAAGTAGCTAACCGCTTCGTCATAGTTAGTGTTTACGTCCGTGAATGGGTGATCTGCTGCAGAAGCTGCTGGAGCGATTGCAGATGCAACTAAAGCTGCAGTAGTTCCAGTTGCGATAAACTTACGATAAGATTTTGATTTGTAAGCCATTTTAGCTCATTCCTCCTATTAAGGTATGTAATTTTTGGGATGGTCATACAAAATCAAACTATTCTAGCTAGATAGTCTAATCATTGCGCCACCAGGTTAATTGTTACTAATCTAGCAAAAACAGAACATTTCAAGCTGTAATTAAAATGTTATATTATGCCGCAAATTGTCAAATAAAAGGTAGATTAGCAAACTCATATCCTTATTCTAGCAGATACATAGGAAATTTCAACCTTTATTTACATATTTTTATCTAATTCGATATACTTATCAAAATAGATTTATTATATAAAAAAAGGTATATACTGGTTTGTTTTGGCGGTTCAATCACCATACAATCACCAGTATATACCTTTTTTACATTTGGATTCCACCTATTTTCCAAAAAAGAAGGTCAAATTTCCTTGGTTATTTTTCCGTAAGTAAGGATCGTATCGCTGTAAAGGTTCTGTAATGAATAGTTTTTAGCAGCCTTTTCATGAAGTTCTGCACCCTTTGCTTTTAATAACCCTTCTTTCCTGTCCTTAATTGCTTCTTCAATTGCTTTAGCAATTGGTTCTGCATCACCGGTAGGGATCACCCATCCAAGAGATGGCTCACTGATCAAATCTTTCACTCCCCCAACATCAGTAGAAATAACAGGGGTTCTTTCACGTGCTGATTCCAAAATGACCAATGGAAAACTTTCGCTGTAAGAAGTTAAGAGTTTTACATCTGAGATAGCGAGATAATTGTGAACACCTTTCTGAAACCCTAGAAATAGTACATTATCCTGAATACCTCGATCTTTCACGTTTTTTTGCAATTCCTCTTTAATCGGGCCGTCACCAATTAATAACAGCTTTAAGTTACTGTATTTCCCCTTTAAAGATTGAAGAGCCTGGAATGCTAAGTCGTGGCCCTTAATGGGATGAAGCCTTGCAACCATTGTCACTACAAAATCTTCATTCGACAATCCTATTTCTTCTCTGGACAGCTTCGGACCTTCAACCGGTTCGAATGAAATACCATTATAGATTACAAACATTTTATCACCATCAAGTCCAAACCCAACCAGCATCTCCTTAAAACGGTTCGTCACCGCGAAGAAATAATCAATTTCCTTCAAAATCCTCATATTCAGCCAGGTGAACACTTTTCCTTTCACGCCGCCTTTGATGAAATCCTTTGAAGGATCACTGTGTACAGTCGTTATCCATTTGAAATTGATTCTTTTTTTAAGAAAATAAGTAAAAAGGTTGGCGCGAGGGCCGTGAGTGTGAACGATTGAGATCCGTTCTTTCTTGATGAGGCTGGCGATTTTCTTCAGGACGGAGAAGTCGTAGCGCGACGATTGTCCAAATACAACGAGAGGGAGGCCTAATTCTTTTGCTTCTTGTGACAGTTTCCCTTCCTGGAATACTCCGAGGAGGATGTCTTCTTTATTAAATTGCTGCAATAAAGAAAGCAGGTGGTTTTTTGAACCACCTGTTTCTCCACCGCTAATGAGATGTAATACTTTCATTGCGATTTCTCTCCTTATAATCTTTTTCATTCAAGATAAAGCCAAGCATCATGAAGAAATACAGTGTGAATGTTTTATCTTCCCAGATATTATAGATGAATCCGCACCAGTAAATTCCGATTAAGAGAGCAAGTGCCGGTATGGCAAAAAGGGAATCTTTACGCATCTTCCACAGAGCATACAGCATCCCCAATAAGAAGATGGCAAAAGCGATCACACCGAGTGTCCCGGTTTCCACGATCACCTGGATGTACTGATTGTCTGCATAGATATCAAAGCCGATATCATAATCATCATAAATCGGCGAAGAGTAGCTCTTTGTAGCTGAATCTCCATATGTTGCAAAACCTGTACCGATCACCGGGTGGTCTTTAAAAATTTCAAATCCTTTGAAAACGATGAATAAGCGGCCTGTCTGCATACTTAGAGCAAGTGTATCCTTCTCAAACGTTTGCTTTATTCGGTTTGATTCTGTTGATCCCCCGCTGCTATCCGCATCCTCTTCCGGTGGACCTGTCCGTTCAATTTGTCCGAAGTCGGTGTTCTTGATCCAATTGGCGGCTTTGGCAATGGGAAGGTTGATCAGGATAAAACTCGCCGCAGTGATCAGGACGATTCTGCCGAGTTTTTTCCAACTGCGGGTCAATAGTGCATATATTACTAATGCAATGGCAAAACCGATCCACGTTCCGCGTGAATACGTTAATGTCCAGACACCAACCATGAAGATCATTGAAACGGTCAAAAAGATTTTTGTGCTTTTTTCCTTAACGATTTGGTGTAAATATAAGGTGGTGATAAACGTAATCGATAAATAGACCGCCAGCACATTAGGATTATTGATCAGTCCATATATACGAGTGGCATTGTTTGGCGATAATTGGCGGTTCACCCATGCTTCAGGCATGAGCAGGCTGCGGATCGAAAGCTTTTCCACCAACCCCTGCACAGTCAGCACCATGGCAACCACAAATGTTATCCATAAGAAGCGCAGCACATCTTCTTTTGTAATACCTAAGCGTTTCACAGTGTAATACACAAGGTACGTTATGAAGAATGCGCGTATTTGGAATACAATGGCTCCATAATCTACACCCGTAAGAAATGCAGCCACAGCTCCGATAACGATAAAGGCGAAGAATCCCCATTCAAAATGTGTGAATTGGAAAAGGGATTTAAAATTCTTTTTATGATCCCATACCACTCTTAAGAAGGCAGCAATAATGATGATATCCCCTGCAAGCTTAAGCCCTGGATTGATTTCAGTTAAAAATGATCTCATAGGAAAATAAATCAATAATGACAGTAAGCCATCCTTAGGCTTAATATAAGCAAGCACAGCCACTAATAGGGATACACCAAGCCCGATCTTCGAATTTGGCATGATCAATGCCACCGCGTAGAGGAACGCAGCAGCAAGGACGTACAGATACTTCTCCTTCAATTCTTTCATGATAGAACCCTCTCTGTTAGTTTTTACTGAAAAGAACCTTTGCTAGAAATTGCGGAAGCGCCAATTGTCGTTTCAGACGCTTTGGTTCCTTCAATAGACGATACAGCCATTCCAGGCCAAGCTTGCGGTAAAACTTCGGAGCGCGTTTCACATGTCCCGCGAACACGTCAAAGCTGCCGCCGACTCCTTGATATACCAGGGTATTCAGCCGGGGCATATTTTCCCTTATCCACAGCTCCTGGCGCGGGCTCCCCATTGCTACGAACAATAGCTTGGCTCCTGATGCATTGATCTGATCGATAAGTGCTTCATTATTCTTGATGTATCCATTTTGATAGCCCGCAATGTCGATGCCGGGATACTTCTTCCCGATGTTTTCAGCAGCTTTTGACACGACCTCTTCTTTTGCGCCGTAAAGAAACACGCCATGCTTCTCTTCCTGTGCAAATTGAAGCAGGCGCTCCATCATATCCACTCCTGTTACCCGAGAACGGATTTGACCCCCTTTTAATTTGGAGGCCAAGAGTATTCCCACTCCGTCCGGTATCTGGTAGGTTGCCGAGTTGATGAGCTCTCTTAAATCTTCGTTTTTTTCACCCTTCATTACTTTTTCAGGGTTCACCGCTATAATGGTTGAGGTCTTGTTAGATCTGATGCGCTTTTTGATATCCGCAATGATTTCTTCATACGTGTATGGTGAAACATTAATGCCAAAATAAGACTCTTTCTTCATGGTCATCCACCTTATTCCTGGATTGAGCGTAAATTCGTCAAGTCACCGATTCGATACACGACCAAGTCTTGAAATTGAGGGACGCAATTCTTTGTATCGAAAATGACCCCTGTCTTTAATCCGTCAGCCAGCACTTTCTCGTCCATCACCTTGAACTCATTATGATCGGCAAGGACAAGCACCAAATGGGCATCCTTGATTGATTCTTCAAATGAATAAAGCGGGAATGATACCTGTTCATCACGAACATGTGGATCATGTGCTTTTACAGTGAATTTTGGATGGTTCACCAGCATTTTTGTAATATCCAGTGCCGGGCTTTCACGGACATCGTCAATATTCCCCTTGTATGTCAAACCGAATACAGCGATAACAGGATTCTCGACTTCCGCTGTCAGGCGCTCTACCTGTGAAACAACAAATTCAGGCATCGAGTTATTGATGCTGCGGGCTGTTTGAATAAGCGGTGATTCGCCCATTGCTTTTTCTACGATGAAATAAGGATCGACGGCCAGGCAGTGCCCCCCTACTCCAGGTCCAGGCTGGTGAAGGTTTACACGAGGATGCTTATTGGCAAGCTCGATGACATCATGGGCGTTCACATTCAACTTTGCAGAAATCTTCACAAGTTCATTCGCCAAAGCAATGTTTACATCCCTGAAGGTATTTTCCATCAGTTTAGACATTTCAGCTGTCACAGCTTCCGTCTCGATGACATCACCTGTAACCACTTGACGATAGACATCCCCCGCCTGTTTTGAAGCTTCAGGGGTGATTCCGCCTACGATCCGTGTATTTTCAATCAATTCAATCAGGATGCGTCCTGGCAGTACACGCTCTGGACAGTGTGCCAAATATACATCTTCGAGCGGATTGAATCCATTTTCTTCTATAATAGGTGCTACGACATCATTGATAGTCCTTGGAGGAATCGTTGATTCCACAATGATGACATTCCCTTTTTTCAAATAAGGGACGATAGCTTTCGTTGCGTTCACAACGTAGTTCACATTGGCAGTCTGGTCCTCATGGATCGGGGTAGGGACTGCAATGATGAAGGCATCTGCGTCCTCAGGTGTTAATGAACCGCGGAGCTTGCCGCTTTCCACTACCTCTTTCACTAACTCGGGAAGTCCCACTTCTTCAATGTGAACCTCGCCTTTATTTAATTTTTCGACAACTTTTTCACTGACATCCACACCGACAACTTCGATTCCTGCTTTTGCAAAAATCGCAGATGTAGGCAGTCCTATATATCCTAATCCGATTACACAAATCTTTTTCATTGTATTGAAACCTCTTTTCGAATAGTAAAGTTCGACAATTTCCTAGATAGTATATCAAATGAATTCAAAGCTTGCATCAATTACGTGGATAGTAATTGCTAGTAATTACTCTTTAGTGATAGAATATAGTTTGATTTTCTAATGGTATCATAATACACTATGTACGATTTATTTTCTCTTTAATTCAACGAAAAACGCGATTCTACCCCATGTTAGACGCATAATAAAGGAGGAAAACTTCTTTGAAGAAGTTTGTGATTTCTGGTTTTTATGGTTTAGGTAATACAGGCGACGAAGCAATTTTAGAAGCAATTATTGACAATTTAAGGGAAGAATTTGACAATCCCGATATTACCGTCTTTTCTTTGTCTCCTGAAAGAACAGCGAAAGAACACAATGTAAAAAGTGTGTACCGCGCCTGGAGAAAAGAAAATAAAGAAAAAGTTAAAGCATTAAAGGAAGCCGATCTATTGATAAGCGGAGGAGGCGGGCTGCTGCAGGACGCCTACCCGACTAAATTCTTATTCGGGCCCCTTCCTTATTATTTATTGATTGTACTCTTGGCCAAGCTGTGCAATACGAAAGTCATGTTCTTCTCGCAAGGGATCGGTCCTGTCACTTCGGGATGGGGGAAATTCCTCATGAAACTGGCAAACCTTGCAGATTTCATCACGGTCCGTGATCAATATTCAAAGGAATTATTGCACAAACTTGGTGTAACGAAACCCGAAACAGTGGTTACCTCTGATATCGTGTTTGCTTTTCAGGCAAAAGAAGACCGCTCCGGAATCGAATCCCTTCCTTTAAAAGGGGACGAGAAACTGGTTGCCGTATCCGTCAGACCTTGGTTTGACCGCACGCAGCAATTCGAAGATATGGCCGGCGTCCTCGATAACCTGATTGAAGAAGAAGGAGTGACCCCTGTTTTCGTGCCGATGGAAGGCCACCACGATGTCGATGCAAGTGAAAAAGTCATGAGTTATATGAAGCATCCCGATAAAACCGTTATGCTTGGAAAAGACTTCACTCCAAATCAGTACTTAAACTTTATCGGCGAGTGTGAAATGACCATTGGCATGAGGCTTCATGCCCTGATTTTCTCTACATTAAAAGGGATTCCCCATATCGGCTTCAGCTATGATAAAAAGGTTGAAAGCCTGCTGAAGAGAAGCGGTATGTGGAAGTATTCAGCCGACCTTGATAATATTGATGTGAAGCAGGTTACCGAAAATGCGAAAGCGATCCTTCACAACAGGGAAGCCGAGTCTCTGACCGTCAGCAAGAATGCTGAAGGAATGAGAAATGAAGCCAAGAGGAACCTGCATTTAATGAAAGAAAAATTCTTTGCCTAAATCTTATAGGAGGGCATATTAATGAAAATTCTAATCGCAACAGCTTACGACTATCCGCACGCAGGGGGATTATCCACCCACGTAACGACCTTGAAATCCGGTCTTGAAAGCTTGGGACATGAAGTGGACGTTCTTTCATTTTCAAACGTACCCTCTTCCACCCAAAACCTGTATGCCAAAGGTCCAAGCTTTATTTTAAACAAATTGAAAAAAGGGAAAGGCATCGTCTGGTCCCATAAAGCAAGAAAAAGACTCCTTCAGGGTCTGATCGAGAAAAACAAAGACAAGCAGTATGACCTGATCAATGCCCAGGATCCATTCACAACGCTGGCTGCTCTTGAAACAGGCATTCCGACTGTCTCAACTGTACACGGGTACATGACGTTTGAATCCATCAGTAAAGGCTCCCTGGATGAAAACAGTCCTGAAGCGTCTTTTATGAAGGAAATTGAAATCAAAGCGTATAAGGGGACACGCAAGATCATCACTGTCGACACGCGCTTAAAAGATTATGTGAAGGAAGTTTCCGGTGCGGAAGGCAATGCAATCAGAAACTTCATCGATATCCATAACTTCAAGCCTGATCAGGAGTACAAAGATCAATTCCGTGATAAACACGGCATCTCTAAAGAAGACAATGTGCTGTTTGTACCTCGCCGTTTGACGAAAAAGAACGGGGTTATCTACCCTGCACTTGCTATGCCGAAGATCATTGAAAAATTCCCGAATACGAAATTGATCTATGCCGGCAGCGGTGAAGCTCTATCTGAAATTAAAAAGATCGTCGAAGAGCATAAACTTCACGACAATGTAACGCTTCTCGGAGCGATTCCACATGAAGAGATCAAAGAATTCTACGCCCTATGTGATGTTGTACTTGTACCAAGCGTTCACTCTGCCGGCGTGGAAGAAGCCACTTCCATTTCCGCTTTGGAAGCCATGGGATCCGGATCTCCTCTAGTAGCTTGTGCAGTTGGCGGACTGAAGGAAATCGTCAACAACAAAGAAGACGGTTTATTGGTAGAAGAAAAGAATGTACAGGAGCTTGCTGATGCCGTGAACTACCTTCTTGAAAATCCTGAAGAAGGTCAGCGTATGGCTCTCAAGGCACGCGCCAAAATCGAAGAAGAATACTCTCACATTGCAGCAGCCAAGAAATATGAGGCCATTTATAAAAGTGCCCTTGCAAAATAACTAAATCATGAAGCACACAGCTGACCATAGAGAGATTTAATCACTCAGTGGTCAGCTTCTTTTTTATAACAGTAAAAAGCAGGTGACAATATTGTCTACACTTAAAAAAACCGCCATATGGATCACCCTGTTGGCGCTGGTTCTAAAACTATCCGGTTTTTTACGTGAAAGTATCATAGCCAATGAATTTGGTGCCAACGAATATACGGATGGATATCTGCTTGCCTTTACATTCATCACACTGATCGTTGCGATGATTGCCAGCGGCTTCAATAATGTGTTTCTGCCGATGTACGTTAAAAACCGCAAAGAAAATCCTGAGCAGACCGAGAAAGATGCTAACGGAATACTGAATAGTACGGTTTTAATATTCCTTGTCGTCACGGCAGCAGGTTATTTTCTAGTACCCTATTTTGTTCCGTTGATTTTCGGCCATATGCACCCGGTGACTGAAGATATTGCAGTTGAAATCACTCAGTTTTTCTTCCTGTTCATGAGTGCCATCGCGTTAAACGGAATCTTAGAATCGTATCTGCAGGCAAGGCGCGTATTCGTCCCTTCACAGATTTCCAAGCTGCTCGCTACGCTTATGGGCGCTGTGTTCGCCCTCCTATTCTCGAACATGTGGGGGATTCAAAGTTTAGCTTATGGTTTTATCTTCGGTACGGTGCTGGGGGCCATCATCCAATTTTCTTTTTTATTGAAAAAAGGCTTCCAGTGGCAGCCTACTCTGCATGTAAACAAGGAGTTCAGAAAGGCTTTCCTGGCACTCATCATTCCGTCTTTCCTTAACTCAATTGTGGGTCAGGTAAACATGTTTGTTGACAAAACCTTTGCATCGGGAACGATTGAAGGAGCTGTTACGTATTTGAACAACGCGTCGCTCTTAGTGAGCATCCCGAATGCCATCTACGCGACGACGATCGCCGCCATTATCTTTACATTGTTATCAGAGCAGATCGACAATCCCCGGAAATTCCAGGATACCTTCTTTATGGGAATGGAAATTTCACTGCTGACCCTGCTTCCGATAGCCGCAGGACTCCTGGTGGTCGGCGAAGCAGCACTTTCTTTCATCTATGAAAGAGGAGCTTTTACAAGTGAGGATACACAAAGCACTTATACCGCCTTACTCTTTTATTTACCATTGATCGTCACGCAGGGCCTGCAATTCATTGTTTCAAAGTCGATGTATGCAAGAGGACGTACCGCCATCATCTTCAGGATCAGTGTGACGACCATCGTCGTAAACATTATCCTGAACTACTTCCTGGTAAAGAGCATGGGATATCCGGGACTCGCATTATCAAGCTCGATTGTTGCGGTCTATTATCTTGTCGTTTCCTCGATTGTCGTTTATAAAGACTTTGAGAAGAGTGAAGTAAAAAGACTGACCAGCTTGGCTCTTCGCTCATTGCCGCCTACAATCATCATGGTGATCCCTCTTTATCTGTTACAGCAGCTTGACTGGTTCAGCGGGTTGTATTCCTTATGGAAGCTTGCCATCCTTGTTCCGTTAGGGGCTCTCTTGTATGCCTTAAGCTTGAGGGTGTTCTACCGGGAAGGGTTTAACCGCTTGCTGGAGCTGGTGAAGAAGAAAAAGAAGAAGTAGGACGAGGCGGGTTATGGAACACTTCCTTACCGATTATGGAATGGCTGGATGCTAGATGGTTGGTGCCTGGCACGATACGTTTGTTTTGTGCGGGGTACAATCCACTCATTTTGTGCCAGGCACAATTCATCTTTTTTGTTCCTGGCACAACCCGACCGTTTTGTTCCTGGCACAAATCCGCATAACCACTAAAAACAAACCAAAAAAGCGAGCAATAATCAACAACTGATTATCGCTCGCTTTTCTTTGTTATCTAATTATTTCGCAACAGGCAGCTTTTTCACATAAGCACCATGGATATATGCTGTCTGGTGATCAACTGAATCGGTAATGACTTTATACCATTTACCGTCAGCTTGCTGGACTTCACCGATGATGGTAAGCGGGTAGCCCACTTTATAGATCTTATATTGCACTTCTGATTTGACGTTTGGTTCTGTACGTACATTCAAACCTGATCTTTCAATTTCCGGATCGATTGTTTCACCCAGGATATATGTTGAATTGCGCATATCCTTACCCCCAAGCTCCTGATCCATTCTATAGAATCCGCCGCCAACTTTTTGTCCCCAGTTTACGTCGGAAGCATAGTTGATATTCATGCCGACTGATTTGTTTCCAAACACTCCGCCTTTTCCATAAGGGCCATAAGGGTCCACATACTTTTTCAACATGACTTCCTTCGCATAGTAATTAATGGAATCGGCATACGTTTCAAATGTCATGGCATTTTTATAAGGATCTGAATCAGTCGCCCCGATTCCAAAAAGATTCTTTTTATCTTTTGCAATATCGGAATGACCATTCCCTGTTTCCAGCATGGCATGAGAGAGCATCAATAGGGCATTTACACCGTAGGCTTTCTCGGCAGCCTTGAATTCTTCACCAAGACCGACAAGTACACCCGTTGGAGCTTTCTTTTGAATATATTGATTCAGTTCCTCTGCCGTATAGGACGTTGAGGTACGAATAGAAACACGATTGAAGTAAGCATAGGATTCGCCGACTACCTTTCCGCTGCCATCAGTATAAGTATGACCATTCCATGAATAGTAGCGTTTCCCTTCACTCATGAAAGAAGGTGCCTTCCCTACTGTATATGGATACTGAAGAGTCTGGGTAATAGGAAAGTAGATACTATGTTTCAAATCTCCATTCTCAACAAAATAATAGCTTCTTCCAGTTTGCAGTTGACTAGGTATCAAGGTTACATTTTCATGTTTTACATAGCCGATTGTATCTGCAATTTGTATTTTTACTTTTTCGGAATCAGAGGCTAAATACTTCATTTCAGATTGGAATAGGTTCGAAACATACGTTAGCTGTTTCGTAAGTGACTCATTGTACACCACTGTAATTCCAGATGAAGGATAGCTTCCAACTACTACTCCGTTTGGCATTTTCACTACTTTATCACCTAACATAATCACTTGGCTGTTCTCATTAGTGATGGCTTCTTGAGCCTGATCAAATGTTTCGTAATTTCGATTAACAGGTACTATTTCTCCATTGCTGATAGAAGCTACTTTAAAGTACGTATTTGTATCCGGATTTTCCGGTTCTTCTGGCTTTGCCGGTGGATCAAGTTCCAGCATCCTATATAAGAAAGCTGCTGCCTGGTCTCTCTTTGCATATTCTTTTGGTTCAAAATAATATTGTCCGTCTCTGTTATATCCATTAATGATCTTATAATAGAGGTTCGTTGAGACTGCCGGCTTAAACTCGTCTCTTATGCTCCCCTCATCTACAAAGTTCAACGGCTTGCCTGAATCTTCATATCCCAGAAATAACAATGCCCTCGCAACCATCGCAGCCATTTGCTCTCTAGTAACATTTTCTTCAGGCTTAAATGTTCCGTCGGGATAACCACTGACAATCCCAGCTCCACTGGCGCTGTTGATTCCCTTAGCCAAGGCCGATGAAGGTACTACATCAGAGAATACATTTTCCGTTACTTCCGGTAACTCCAATGCCCTGGAAAGGAACACCGCAAATTCTCCACGGGTTACCTGTCTTTCAGGTCCATAAACATTCTCACCATATCCTTTTATCACACCCTGCTCCACCATCGCCCGCATTTCTTTCTCAAGCGTGATTCCAGTGATATCATCCTCTGCAAATACCGGTGAAGAGAAAGAAAAAACCAACATGAACAATGTTACAATAATACCAAACTTTCTTTTCATTAATAAAATCCCCCGCTTTTTCCTTTTTTCGACATCTCCTCCCCTATTTTAACAACATATTCAATTAAACTGAATATATATTTTTGGTTAAAATAGTAGTTTAGTAGGTATTAAGGCAGAATTGGTAAAAATTACTTTTTAAAATCATAAAAAAACTGGCTTATAAGGCTGCAGTGCATCCTTATAAGCCAGTTTCTTTCTCTTTATTACTTTACATTGTAAATCGCTGCAGCAAACTCTGCGCGAGTTGCTTCATCAATCGCCCTGAATTTAGGTGTTTGGTATAAACTTGTTTTATCTAAATGATAAAGACTTGAGATTGAGCTGTGAGCCCAATAACTTGCAGGGACATCGTTATACACTACGCTAGCAGTGGAGAAAGTTGCATTTGAAGTTAACTTAAAGGCGCGATCAAGAATGGCTGCCATTTGGGCACGAGTCATTGGTTCGTACGGTCTGAATGTGCCATCGGTATATCCCTGAATAACTCCTGCATTCTCAATTGCAGATATGTCATCAGCAAATGCGTTACTGCTTCCTACATCAGAGAATGAATTACTTCCCGTAGAAGAATAATTAAGGACTCTGTTAATGATTCCAGCAGCTTGTCCGCGTGTTACCTCGTCATCCGGTCGATAAGATTGATCATTATATCCCTTGATGATGTTTTCTTGGTTTAACTGCTTTATTGCAGTAAATGCCGGGTGATTGTCAGGCAAGTCATTGAATAAACTTCCTCCAACCGTCTGGTCAAACACACGCTTCCCTTTAACAAATCTCGGTCCCCAGTAAGAATTGCTTAAAGATGAAACTTTTATTCCGCTGTTTTCAGCGCTTATGAATGAGTTGTTTCCAACGTAAATGCCGGAATGAGAAATCCCCGGCTTATATGTATTTTCAAAGAGAACGATATCTCCCGGTAAAAGCTCTGATTTAGATACGGCAGTTCCTACCTGATACTGCTGTGCTGAAGTTCTCGGAAGCTGGATTCCAAATTTCCCATATACATAATACAAGAATCCTGAACAATCAAATCCGCTTGGTGATGTACCTCCGAATACATATGGGGTACCCGCATATTTCTTGGCAAGCGCTACGATTTCTTCTCCCTTTGTAGAAGCAGAAGCGTTCATCATTGGCACGAGGGTCATGGAAAGGACAAATACTAATACGATACGACTGATTAACCTAAGCTGTTTCATTTACACACCTCGAAAATTTTGTAGTAATTTGGTAGGAAAATTCTAACTAATTTGTAGTTTAGCAGATTATTCTTCCAATTTTCGTTACGATTTCATTACAATCATGTAACATATACATACTTTTTGTCGAAATGGGTAAATAAATAGGATGATATCCTATTATAACCGGATATTTTTGGTTTCAACACATACTTAATCATTACTTTGATACCAGTATGTATCACCTCCACCCTCAGTCTTTCCTTTTAGAAATGAGCAACTTTATTTCACCTTAACCGCACTAACAGCCCTTCACTTAGTCCGCTTCTCCCATTTAAAAAAGCACGAAGATTATACCTTCATGCCTTTTTACCTTATTTAAAATCAGCGTTTTTCGCCCTTGCTAAAAATACTGCAAACTCAGATCGAGTTATAGGTTGATATGGACGGAATGTCCCATCGCTGAATCCCCTAGTAATAGAAGAATCAATCAGGGCTGCAATTTCACTGTATCCGGATATACTTTTCCCTACATCAGAAAAAACGACTTCTTTATTACTCTTCAGGTTGAATGCTTTTGCAATCAGGATGGCCATCTCTGCCCTGGTTACATTTTGACCCGGCCGGAAGGTTTGATCGCTAAAGCCTTTTATGATGGTTTGATCAAAGGCACTTTGGATATAACCTGAAGCAAAATAGCTCGATTCCACATCTTTAAAATATGAACTTCTCTGCTCCCCATCAAGCCCTATTGCTCTTCCCACAAGAGCAAGTGCTTCCCCGCGGGTGATCGACTCATAAGGATGTACCCCTCCATCCTTATATCCTTTCAAAATGCCATGATAATTGAGGTATACCATATGTGGTGAGAACCATTGTGTTGAACTCAAATCTGTAAAGATTGGCTTTTTAACCTCTACGGAGACTGGCACAGAATATGTTCTTCCATCCTTGAAGTGGTATTTAAAGTAATACTTATGGGTCCCGGCCAGAACATACTCTATCTTGATATTGTCTTCAATGACAGATTTTTCACCTTTGGAACTTACTATTTCGACGTACTCAACTTCCTCACTTTTATTAATGGTAAACGTCACTTTTCCATTATCAACTTTCGCCTGCACTGCATTACCTTCAGGAACAGGCAGCATCGCTGCTTGAGCCAGCCCTTTTCCATACAGGGGATCACGCCCTGCAGCTCCAAGGTCCTTTACATTCGAACCCAGTATGTCCCTGATTTGCTGAGGTGTAGAGGATGGGAATTGTTCTTTATAAGCAGCTATTATTCCTGTAATATATGGTGCTGCCATGGAAGTTCCGGTCATATACGTATAACCGTCTCGAATTCCATCAAATGAATCACCTGCTAACGGAACAGTACTGTAAATGTTATAGCCTGGCGCCACAAACTCCAATGAATTACCGGTTGCCGAGCTTGCCACTCTTACTTGATTGTCATTAACTGCTCCTACAGCAATGACACTTGAATATCTGGCAGGATACAACACTGTGTCCCCATCACCTGATTTCGTCCCATTGTTACCCGCTGCTCCAACAATCAGCATTCCTTCATTGTAAGCACGATCAATCATTTGCTTCAATGCAGGATCATCCTGGTCAGTAGTGACACTCATATTTAAGATATCCATCTTATTTTCTATAGCCCATTCTACTCCTGCAAGGATGGTCGCCGTTGTTCCTGTGCCCGTACTATCCATTGCCTTAATGGCATAAAGGCCGGCATCCGGAACGACCCCAACAACTCCGATCTCATTATCCAGGGCACCGATCACTCCTGCGACATGGGTCCCATGGCCGTTGTCATCCTGATATCCCCGGGTACATGATTCTTCCAGTACACAAATGCCGCCATTCACTTTTAAGTCTGGGTGTTTCAGGTCCACCCCAGTGTCTAAAATCCCTATTTTCACCCCTGTTCCCCTGTAAACAGTTTGAATGTCAGGCGTGATATTCAACATAGGAAAGGATTTAGATATCTGCTGGTCTCTGATTTCATATGTTTTGCTTTCTTGAATAGTTGAAACGCGGGGAGAATCATTTAGTACTGCAGCTTCTGATTCAGAAGCTTTAACCGATACTGCAGAAATAACCTCATAAGAATCCAGCACCTCTACTTTTGCTGTATGCAACGCATTCCAATCAATATCCTCAATGAACGTTACAATGTATTCTCTATCTGAGGTTTCGGCATGCACAATAAGTGGTATGTATAGAAGAAGGAGAGAAAGGACAGCAATAATTTTTTTCAAGTGACGACCCCTTTCTAATGTAAAAGAAAAAGGAAAGTTTCAAAGAAAGAACTTTGAAAACTCCCCTTTCTCCTATTTATTTCTCTCTATTTAATGCAATTTTGCAGACGGCTTACCACCTGCAATATCATAAAGCTTTAACACATCTTTCTTCTCGTAATGGTAATAGTAATCGAGCGTTCCAAGGAAAATAGCTTTAGCAGCAAGATCCTGCCAGTATGCTGAACGAAGCTTATCATTTTCCGGCTTGCTGTCAATAAATCCTAACTCAGCAAGAACAGCAGGCATCGAATTTTCCCTCAATACATGTAAATCACCATGTTTGACCCCTCTATTAGATAGTCCCCATGCACTCAGCAATCTCTTTTGAACATATGTGGCAAGAGCTTTACTTTCATTCACATAAGGATTCGTCCGGGCAATGCCGTAGTAATACGTTTCTGTACCATGGGCACTACCATCGAATGAATTAGCATGGATGCTGATAAATAGATCTCCCTCGACCCTTTTCGCAAATGTCATCCGATCCGGTAATTCAATCTTCCTGTCTGAAGTTCTGGTCATTTGAACGTTAAAAGGAGTTTTTTTGAAATAGTTCTGAAGTTTCAATCCGGTAGCCAGTACAACATCCTTTTCATGAATTCCATAGGCACTGGCACCATTGTCAGGATATCCATGACCAGGATCAATCACGATGACTTCTTCCGTCAACGGATCCACAGGTTCTGGTTCAGGAACAATCGGACCTGATAAGTCATCACTTAAGAAGTCCATATGTAAGAAGCCTTCCTGTCCGCTTGCAGTACGTGCATATACCCAGTCACCAATACGATAGGCAATATCCACAGGTGTTGAATAACTTAGTTTCGCCACGATCGGATAAAGAGTCGAAGGACCGCTTCTGAAATTAAGTATATTCGTATTTACATATTTTTTCTCTGGAAAAATAAGCGATTGTCCTTCAACGCGAAGTCCTGAGTTAATGGCTCTTGCCAAGAAAACGGAGAAATCGGCACGCTTTATTGAAAGACCTTCACCAAAGCTTCCATTTGCCATCCCCTGAGCGATTCCCCTCTGCATCAATTCATCAGAAGCAGAACTTGTCGTTGTGGCATTATATTCGAATGCACGGCTGATAAGAAGCGCCATCTCTCCCCGTGTAACCGGTGCTTCAGGTTTGAAAGTACCATCTGAATAACCGCTGATAATCTTTTTTTCTACCGCTCTTTGAATATAACCTGAAGCAAAACTGCTGATCCCTACATCCTTGAACTTAGTCGCTATTTGAGTCCCATCCAGCTGCAAAGATCGTCCGATCATGGCGGCGGCTTCGGCCCTGGTAACTAGATTATCAGGATAAAAGTAGCCGTCATTGGAACCCTTGACAATGTTTCCAGTCGACAAAAAGTAAACTTCTGCTTTTGCTCTGTGTGTATTTCCAATGTCTGAAAAAGTGGCTGCTGAAACAGAAGAAGCAAACAAACCTAAACCCAGAAAGAACACGAGAGACAAAAGTAACCTAAATTTCATTAATTTTTCCCCTTTTCCTTAATTTTCATTAATATTCTATCATATGTATCGACATGATTTACCAAACTTTTAAAATATTTGTTGGAATTTAGATTTCCAAATAATACTAAATTATTAGGACGTCCTTATGTATGGTAAAAAATAGAATAAAAATAGTATAGACAAATTATCCTATAAGTGGAAAAATAGGAATGATTAATTTTTCCAGGAGGTTCAACATTGCGAAACATCAATACTAGTAAACTTGTCATCGTCTTATTGTCTCTATTTCTGCTGCAATCCCATGTGACATCTGCCAAAAGGCTCTATACCGATCTCCCTTCCGACTACTGGGCATTCAAGGAAATCCGGTATTTAAGCAGTAAAGATGTAATAAAGGGATACGATGACCAAAGTTTCAAAGCGGGGTTAAGTATCACCCGTAAGCAGGCTGCCATGATGCTGTCACGGGCTTTGGGACTCGAGGCCAAGGATTATGATACTCAAATGGACGACGTGAAAACATACACTTCCGGATATGATGACATTCATGCTGCGGTTGAAAGCGGAATCATACATACATATGGAACTAAGTTTTTACCAGATGCATTATTCACGCGGGAAGATATGGCGAAAGCTCTTACTCTTGCTTTTGATTTTGAGGGTTCCGGCGCTTCTACTTATTCAGACGTCCCCTATACGTATCGGTACTATAAATATATCGACGGGCTCGCTGCAAGCAATATAACAAAAGGGTATACCGATGGCACTTTCAGACCAAAAAGCCCTGTTACCCGTGCTCAATTTTCTGCATTCCTCGGCCGGGTCTTCTTGTATCCACAGCGTTATGAGGTCAGGCAAGGTGACGAAATCATTTATACATCCAGGGATCCCGAACAAGCAATTGATAAAGCGGCTTCCATGATGGATGCTACCGTTCATCCGGTAAATGATACATTGAATAAATATGATGAGGTCCCATCTTCACAAAGCAGCTCCATAAGGAATGGGGTACTCATCTATAATGGAAATGAAATCAATAATTACACTAACTTGACGAAAGACTTCTTCAAACCTTATCTATCCTATTTAAATGAAGGAACCTATCAAGGGACTATGTTTGATACATTCATCCTTTTAGGGAGAACGTATGAATACGGTGAATTCACAGAATCACCTAAAAACCATGCCAACTATGGCGACTGGAACTGGTACATCGACAGGACACTGTCGCCAGGCGGAGCAGTAGATTTACTGAATCAATCTGTAGAGGAGCTCCCTCACATCGAAAGCACGAATGTATTTTTGTCGATCCCCTATCCTAAAAAATATGAAAATATTATCAACCTGGATGGAAGAATGATAGAAAACAACTTAGAATCCCGATTTTCGCTTGTGAAATGGTATATTGACGAAGCACTTTCACGCAAAAGCAGCGGAGGATATGAAAATGTCCAAGTAAACGGCTTCTATTGGTTGAACGAAACCGTTACAAATAAGGAAGATGAAGAACTTCTTGAAATGGTCAGCAGCTACGTTAAGAGCAAAAACCTGAAATTTATCTACTCGCCGCATGCGCTCAGCACCAATTATGATTACTGGAAATGGTACGGGTTTGATGGAGCTTTCCTTCAAAGTAATGCACACAAGATGAAACTTTCGGAGGATGAAGTAAGAAGGTTAATCCATAAAGCATTTTTACGGGCACAAACAAGAAATTCTGGGTTGAACTTGGAAATCGAAAATCATTCCAACAACACCATCTATCAAGGGTTGGATAATTTCAGGATTTACCTGGAAATCGCAAAGCTTTACAATCTTCCGGGAAAAAGCTTCATCATGTATCAGGGTACAGAGATGATTCACCGTCTTGCCACGTTTGACACCCCGCACCACCGTCAGATGTATGATGAGCTGTATCAGTTTTTAAACTATAAGAAGTAATAATATAGGTGGGACAAAAGAGTAAAACCCGAGCTAATTTGCACATAATGAGGCAAATTAGTTCGGGTTTTTAATTTGTTAAAAATATATTTAGATTTTAGCCTTACCTAGCGGTTGATTGGAGTGCAAGAGGAAGACTCCTGCGGGAGAAGTGACCAATGTGAGACCCCGCAGGCTTGCCGAGGAGGCTCACAGGTCACCCGCGGAAAGCGAAGTCTTGCACGGAAATCATTAGCGGTATATAGAACCAATACTAATATTGTTCAACTTTATATGGTATTTTATCATCCCCTTTTGTAAGATCAAAACGCACTCATTTCAACATATTTTAGTTTAATAAACATGCAGTTTATAAGGACTTACACTGGCATCTCCATTCATTTCTTCCACTTTCACGTAGTACGCGCCTTTCTTCAAATTCAGTTGAAGAAACTCAATATCTCCTTTTCCATAATAGTCAGCTCTGCCCATGAGTTTACCTTTACTATCGTAGACAGAAAGAATTCCGTCCAAGTCTGAAGGCAGGGTAAGTCTGAACATTCTCTGGCCTGTTTTTCCTTGATTGAATCGATAGTAGTCGGTGTCGCTCTTGCTGCCCGTCATGTTCATGTAGCCTGCTTCGTATGAAACTCCATTTGAGTTGCGGAGGGCGATAGGCTTTGTAGGAATCTTATTCTTTAAAATTGATCCCGCATCCTCATCCTTCTTTGGTGCTTCTTTAATAGAGAGCTTGTAAGGAACAACCGAAACGTCAAATAGATTATAATTTTGAGCAGCTACAAAATAACCTTTCCCCTTCTTCCCTCTGAATGCACCTCGCTCTTCATCGCCGGCAAATCCATAATCTAAGAACGTCAGGTTTCCTTCTTCTTCTGTATCGAGCATGCCATTCCCATTCGAGTCTTCAATGACAGCCACAACCGGATCAATAGGTTTTACTACTTCTTTTGGTAAATCTTTATATTTATCCGGGAGTGCAGAAGGTGTAATAGTTACCCCATATACACCTTCCTTTTCAGGTTTAAAGTAATAAGCATCAAGGTCCGCAGAACTTGAGAAGTTAGCCTGAATTTCTTTTGTTGTAATCTTTTTAGCCGTGTCAAAGCTCTCATTGCTTTCAAAAGCATCATTGGTGTTTTTGACGAGAGAGGTCAATGAAAAACGATACGGCTTCTCACTAGGTCTATATTGGCTGTCACTAGCACGTACAAAATATGTGCTTCCCTTCTTCACCCCAACATATGAATCTGTATTCCTCGGTGAAGAGGGTAAATAATCCCCGATACCGTTTGTGAATATCATGTCTAAATCATTAATTTCCTCTTTATAAACATACATTTCGATTGCTGGGATCACATGGCTGTTCCCGTTGGTTGTATCAAGTTTGTATATTCCATCGTGCTTTGGTGAAAAGCTGTACCAATCTTCGTCCCCCGAATATTGGAAATGCCCCTCTGTTGAACTGCCTTCTTTGTATGGAAGAGAGATAGATTCCACCAAATCAAATAAGCTTTCCTCCCACGTTTCCTCTTCGTATCCTTCCATTTTCTCATCAGCCTTACGGGTCAGTTCCTGAATTGATTCCGAGACCTCATCCGTGTTTAAGTTTTCCCAATCCAAATCCATTCTCGGGTATTGGTCTTCATCTGACGGAAGCTCTGTCGTCTTTATGGATACGCTATAAGGTTCCACTGAGGAGTATGAACGATTATTCTCAATAGGCAGCTCCTCTTCGAACAAATAAAAGTCCTCATCAGTAAAAGCCTTATTTGATACTTCAAGTACATACTCCTGACCTGGCACTACCTCGAATGCAGCCTCTTCACTTTCGCTTGTTCCCTTACCATCATAAGAGTCCACCATCTCCAAATACTCTTCTTCCTCTTCATCGCTTACGTTCATATAAAGGGACACAGATTCATCCATACCAGCCACAGCAGATACACTTACATGAATGACTTCACTATAACTTGACGGGTCTTCCGGAACTGAGAAAGTATAATAATCAGAGTCCCCAGCTCTCTCAATTTGCTCTTCTATACCTTCATAATAAGAACCTTCAGTTTCTTTTGGATCTTCCTCAGGTTCAAATGCAGACATGTTCTCTTCAGTGAAATAATTTTTAACTTTTGTGGAGGCCGGAATTCTTCCGAGCACCACTGGTGTTTCAATTGTATTCATATCCTCAGGAAGGGATATGGCTCTTTGTGTTTGTAATATATAAGAAGATTTCCCTTTGCTATCATACTGCCCGTTTGCATCTTTCACTTCAATCAGAAGAGTACCATCGCTCTCAGCTCTAAATAATGACGCTTCAGCATTGCGTGCAGTTGAATAATTAATTTCTTTTTGAGAGTCAGGGACGTTATTCCCCTTATTGAAAAAAGACAAGTTATATTTATAGTCATACAAGTCAGGTCCTTTTAAGTTGACTTGCAGAAATTCCCCTTCCTTCATATCGACCTTGTAATAATGGGTTTCAGCCGGTTTACTGAAAGCACCCTTAGCCTCTTCCTTTTGAACAGACTTTAAGTGAATCGCTTTTTTCAATTTCAGCTGCGGTGATAATGAAGGGTTGGGCGGGATATCCTTACGACTAAAAGTTAATACTTTCTCAGGGTCGATCAAGCCATACCCGTAAGTAAGATCGTACCCTTTCTCTCCCAGGTCCTTAGCCGTATGTTTGATGATGTACTCTGCTTCATACGGTGAAAGATCGGGATATTTGGATAATAAAAGAGAGACGATTCCAGTAACAACTGGAGCCGACATGGACGTTCCACTTAATTTTGCAAACGAAGATTCCTTATCAAAATCAAAGACAGTCGAATAAATTTGTTCTCCTGGAGCGACGACATCAACTGATTTTCCGAACGTTGAAAAATCGGATAATTCTTTTTTATCGTTTGTCGCGCCAACGCTTATTACATGCTCAAATGAAGCAGGATAATTCAACATGGCTGAACCGTCATTTCCTGCAGAAGCAATCACAATAATACCAGCATCGGTTGCTTTTTTCACAGCATCTTTAATAATCGGCGAAGGATAGAAAGTTCCTAAACTCATATTGATTACCTTTACTTTTTGGCGAATGGCTTCCAGTATTCCTTCTGCTACCGTGTAATCAGTCACAAACATGGATCGATTAAAGACATCTATAGATACAATGTCAGAGTTGGGGGCAATACCAAATCCGCCGACTCCATTTCCTTTATTAGCCGCGATGATTCCTGCAACATGCGTTCCGTGAACATCCGGTTGTCCTTTTTTCAAAGGATTCATTGCATTTTTATTAACAATCACTTTATTCTTTAAATCAGGATGGTTCACTTCAATACCTGAATCGATAATCCCTACCCTCACTTTATGTTTTCCCGCAAGCCTCTGAGCTTTCTCCACATTCAGCGAGTGTAAGTGATACATAGATGATGCCTTATAATCAGCAGCCATCCTTTGAACAAGAGCACTTTTCGTCACACTTTCAACTTCTGGCATATCAGCATATTTTTTGGCAGCTTTTTCTAACTGTTCAGGACTGTTCACAGTTACAACATCATACGATAAGGAAGAAAGGCGCTTTGTCAATTTCCCGCCGGCTTTCTTATGTTTAGCAGAGCTTAGCGGCTTACGATAATGAATAATAAGCTGATCTTTGGAAAATTTCTCCTGTTCACCTTTAGATACCTGACTAACTTTCACTTCATTCTTTGCTATTCCCAGCTTGTATTTCAGATCGCCTGCTCTTAACAGCGGATCCTTGGTACTCATTGCGTAAGATGGATTCAGGGTCGCACTTCCTAATAAAATCGTCATGGCCACCCCTGAAATGAATCCTTTTTTGAAATTTGACTTCACGCCAATTCCTCCTAATGATGATAAAATAATTGAACCAACAAATATTATTCGTCCAAAAATGGAAAAATCCTCTAATTCAAAAAATAATATTTTCTGTTGTTTTGAATGGATGCTTAAATAAAGACTTACATTAGTGTAAAAGGATGGTTTTCCGTCTAAAAGGTTTAACTTATCGCCCATTTAGGCATATAATATAGTGGTGGATTTTTTAAAAATTACTTTTAAAAATAGGACTGATGTAAGTAATGAAGAATGAACAAATCAGAAAAAGACTGGCTGAGGTAATAGCTGAGGAAAATATTAAAGAGAATGAGTTACTGAGGAATCATTTATATACCAAGCTTGGCGGAAAAGCAGATTTCTTTGTGACCCCGACATCGTATGAGGAAGTACAAAATGTCGTCAAACTGGCGAATGAACTTGAGTTTCCATTTACTCTATTAGGCAATGGATCTAACTTAATCGTAAAAGACGGCGGTATTCGCGGTGTGGTTTTGCATCTGAAGAATTTCAATGAAGTCAAGTCAAATGGAGATCAAATCGTGGCACAGAGCGGCGCTGCAATCATTGATGTTTCAAGGCGTGCCCTGGCAGAAAAATTAACCGGCCTGGAATTTGCCTGCGGTATACCGGGTACAGTTGGCGGAGCCTTATTTATGAACGCGGGGGCTTATGGGGGCGAAATCAAAGATGTACTTGATTATTGCTATGTTGTTGACCGGCAAGGGGAACTGGTAAAACGGACAGCAGCTGACCTTGAACTCGATTATCGCCACAGCAACATTTCAGAAAAAGGCGACATCGTTCTGGAAGCTACATTCAGCTTAAAGCCGGGCCAATATGAAGAAATAAAAGCTGTGATGGATGATTTGACATACAAACGTGAGTCCAAACAGCCGCTTGAATACCCTTCATGCGGAAGTGTCTTCAAACGGCCGCCGGGTTATTTTGCAGGAAAGCTCATTCAGGACAGCAACCTTCAAGGAACAAACATTGGAGGCGCAGAGGTTTCTACTAAACATGCCGGTTTCATAGTCAATAAGGATGATGCGACAGCAACAGATTATATTTCCCTCATTGAACATGTCCAAAAAACAGTCAAAGATAAATTTGATGTTGAATTGGAACGTGAGGTACGAATCATAGGAGAAGACTTGGAATAATAATATCAAAAATGAGCCGTGGCAGCGGCTCATTTTTAAGTCCCTTTTTAAGGCCCGTCCCTCGTTGCTTTAACGCAACGAGGGACGGGCTTTTAGCTTGGTAAAGTGATATTAACGTGCAGGTTAGGTTTTAATCCATTTTATTAATATATTTATAATTTATAAGAATACTCGCATATTAAGCAGATAATCGGCCCAACACCTTCCCACATATATTGAGACATGAAATGCAACGTTTTCAATTCCATGGTTTAATGATGATAACGACAAATTACAATACCTGTTGACAGCACTTCCTTTTAAGGAAGTGCTCTTTTTTTGTAGATGCAGCCCTAATTATTGGGTATTAATTTTAGCAAGCAGCTCTTCCTTTTTATTGAGAATAAAACTGGATAATTTTTCATTATTCTGTATTTCAAACAATACAGCTGCTTTTTCAAAATAGGGCAGGGCCTTCTGATAGAATCCCTGAAGCTCCCAATTGTAGCCAATATGATAATTCAATTGAGCAAAGCCGTATAAATGCTCTTCTTCTATGATCCACCTAATCGCTTCTTCGCAATGTTCAATAGATTTTTTATACTCCCCCAGTCTTGTTAATACTCTTGCAGTATTATAAAGAACCCTCGTCTTGATAGCTTTATCATTTAGATGCTTAGTCAATTTCAGAGCGCGCCTTACTTCACTATATCTTTCCAGCGCTTCATCATAATGCCCCCTGCTGAATTCAATGATTCCTATGCTGATCGAGATGGTCATTTCCCTCTCCGACATGACCTTCTTCTTATCGTAAGTAAGCATTAAGGCTTCGGTCATGAGAGAAAGCGCAAGTTCTCTATCTCTTTCAACTTCGTTTATATAAATCCCTTTATGCCAATATAGAAGCTGCAAATTATAGGCATCTTTTAAGAACAAGGGGTTCTTCTCTTCGACTTTTACAATTTCGAGAATTTCCTCATACATGAGTTTCACTCTCAGTTTCCGCAGTTGTCTTTCAACTTCTTGAATATAATCTAGTCTAGGGGTGGTACCAATTTCAAAGAAATAATTCACGTCCACACCCAATTTTTTAGAAATTTGGTAAAGGGCCGTTGCACTAGGGTATATATCTCCTTTTTCAATCCGGCTGACAAGCGCCTGGGTACAAATACCTTCGGCCAGTTCCCCTTGTGTCAGGCCTACTATTCTTCTAAGTTCTTTGATTTTCTTTCCTATCAGAGAGTAATCCATTCTCATCCATCCCTCTTTGAAAACCTTACCGAATATTAATATATTTATATTTTATCAGAAAAGTGGTTAAAACAGTAGAAAGGTACAGGAAGCTTCCGGCTCAAACTCTGAGATTCCGCATACATTAATTTTAATTATGTGTTTTAATGAATGTAACGACAAATTACAATACCTGTTGACGGCACTTCTCTTTCTGGGAAGTGTCCTTTTTTATTTGTTATTTTTCATAAAGCTCCAATGGCAGGCCATCCGGATCTTGAAAAAAGGTGAATCGTTTTTCGGTATAAGGATCCAGTCTTATCTCCTCAGTGTCTATGCCGTTCAGATTTAATTCAATTATGCATTCTTCTATATCATTCACTTCAAACGCCAAATGGCGCAGACCGCGTGCTTCCGGGTAGCTTGGACGGCTTAGGGCTTCGGGGAATGAGAAGAGTTCGATGACGTACCCTCCTTCTAAAGCAAGGTCCAATTTATATGACTCTTTTTCTTCTCTATAAACTTCTCTGATCGGCTTCAGCCTCAATTTGTTTACATAGAAATCTTTTGATACTTCATAGTCAGAACATATGATGGCGATATGGTGGATGCGTTTAAAGTTCATGGTTTAGCCTCTTTCTTGTGATTGTTTTGTTTGTGGCGCCTGGGACGATAAGGCTGTCCTGAGCCTGGCACCCGCAATTTAACGAAAGCCAATCCGAAAAAAAGAAGCAGCCTAAAAAGACCGCTTCCTCCAATAAAAATATTACTTAATCGCATCCGTCAAAACAGGCACGATTTGCTTCTTACGAGAAACAACGCCTTTCAACACAGCTGTGTTATTTTCAAGCTTTACGTTGAACGCCTTCTCTACTTCTGCCTGCTTGCTTCCAAGTGCCAGTGCAGTCGAGTCGTTTTCAAGGATATCCGTCACGACCAACAGGAATAGATCCAATCCTTTTTCCTTGATCAGTGTTTCCATCGCCGCTTCAAGTTCTGCCTGGCGACCAAGTACATCGTTCGTGTCCACTACGTTCACCTGCGCGACTTCCACTTTCGCCGTACCCATGGAGAATTCTTTTGCATCCAGTGTCACAAGCTCGGCGATTGACTTGGAGCTCATGTCAGCTCCTGCTTTCAGCATTTCAAGGCCGTATTCCTGAGCGTCGACTCCAGCGATTTCAGCCAATTCGTTTGCTGCCGCTACGTCTTCTTCTGTGCAAGTCGGTGATTTGAACAGCAGGGAATCCGAGATGATTGCTGACAGCATCAAGCCGGCCATTTGCTTTGTTACTTCAACGCCTTTTTCTTTGTGGATTTTATTTAAAATTGTTGCCGTACATCCAACCGGCTCTGCGCGGTAATATAACGGATCCGCTGTCTCAAAGTTCGCGATGCGGTGGTGATCGATGACTTCAAGCACACGTACATCTTCAATGTCACTCGCACTTTGCTGACGCTCGTTGTGGTCGACAAGGATGACCGTATCCGTTTCGTTTGCAACTGTTTCAACAAGACGGGGCGCATCTACCTTGAAATAGTCAAGCGCGTATTGTGTTTCACCGTTTACTTCGCCCAGACGGACCGGCTCAACGTCCATGCCGATTTTGGATTTAAGGTCGGCATATACAAGTGCCGAAGTGATTGTATCCGTATCAGGATTTTTGTGACCGAAAATAAGTGTTTTACTCATGATCATTCTCCTTACTCTATGTATTTTAATGTTTGAATTTCATTCTTTACATTTTCTTATAGTACCATATTTTATAGCGATTTTCGTCAGTTTATTGATTTTTGAAGACAGGAAAATGGTACAAGTTAATCTTATTGTAAACCGGAAGGAAAGACAAATAATTGGAAGACATTTATCCACTGTAATTGCGCCTATATTTTTTCCTCTTAAACCTTCAGACTGATTCTATATAATGAATCCCGCCATCTATTCTATGGCGGGATATTATTTATTATTTAACTACAACTTTTCCATCTAAACCATACCCAGCACGGATAATCATTTCAATCGTTTCTTCCGGCATATTTAGATGCCTAATGTCAGTTCCCCGAATCAACTCCTGCGTATTTCTATCATCAAATGAAAGGTTCCCAGCGAGATAAACTTTGAACACATCAATGAGACTGTTGAGCCGAATCTCCTCTTCATCTAGCTGCTCATCCGAACTTTCCACAACAGACAAACTGTTAAATTCGAGGGCTTCTTTCAGCATCTGCAGGAGTTCGGCGTTTGTCGGCGGATTCGGATTGGTGATGTGATAAATCTTATTCTTTTCTGCTTTTTGCGGTGCCAGGCTCAGGATATCGGCCACATAGTCGACAGGTACCAGATTGGAGGTTCCGTCCTTGGCAGCCAGCAGTCTGTATGTCCGGACTTCGCTGTTTCTCCTCGCCGTCTTTCTTTTAAAAACAGCTAGGGCGCGCATGAATCCGTACAGTGTGAATTGTGAATCGGCTTCCCCAGATTTGGAATCCCCGACGATGATGGCCGGCCGGAAGATGGAAACGTCCATTTTGTCGCGGTAGGTGAATACAAGATGTTCGGATTTCACTTTACTTTCTTCATAAGGATTGTTGAATGATCCGTCTGTCGGGTACAGCTCTTCCACACCATGCGGTAGCGTCCCGACTGTGTAGGCCGTGCTTACATAATAAAACGTACTAGCGTTTAGTTGCGATGCCAATTCGAGAATATGTTTCGTGCCGTAATAGTTGGCTGCAAATAATTCGTCCCGTAAATCGAGATCGAATTTCACGAGTGCCGCCAAATGGTAGACAGCATCGATTTTATTGGTCAGCCATTCGATATCATCGGGTGACAGCCCTGCCATCGGCTGGGTGATATCTCCTTGATAAATATGGATCCTGCGCTGGTCTGCGGTCGAAAATGAATCGCGAAGGGTCTCCGCCTTCACTGCATTTCTTACTAAAATGAAGACTTCATGCTTTTTATTTTCTAAAAGGTTCTTGATGAGCCTGCCGCCAAGAAAACCTGTAGCTCCTGTCAAAAATAGATTCAACTAAATCACTCCTGATGTGTGTCGGTTCTTTGATTTCCACTATCATAGCATAATTAGGGGGGCATTATGGCTGATAGTGCGGGATTTTACCGGCAGTAATGCGGGAATTCCCGGTTGAGGGTGGAAGTTTACCGCTTCATATTGGATTTATAGTTGATTAGAGTCTCTATTTCACTGGAGGCAGTGCCGTTTTACGGGGTGGCGGGAGTGGAATCTTTTAATTTCGGCCTGGAATCTTCGAATTCGTCACGTTAATCTTTGAATTTCCAACATTAATCTTCGAAATCTGCCCAATAATCTTTTAAATTTGCCGATTATTGCGTCACTAGGTAAAATATGGAATAAAACGAATATAACCACCACCTCCCAAACACCAAAAAACCTGCCGAGAACCACCCGGCAGGCCAAATTAAATCACAACACTATCAAATTAACTCCACACAATCAATAATTCGAATAAAACTTCTGAGCTACCTGAACCGTATGCGTACTTCCACCGCGGTCTTCCACGCCTTCAAGCATCATAGCAAGTATAAATTCAGGATTCTTCTGGTCATAGGATACGAACCAGCCGTTTTCTTTCCCTTTTGTGCCCTGTTCTGATTTGATCTCGGCTGTACCGGTTTTACCCGCGATTTCCTTACCGGGAACCTGAGCTTTACCGGCAATCCCCTCTGAAACAACCTTCCTAAGATCCGTGCGCATCAACTGTGACTGTTCAGGAGTCAGCAGGTCCTTCTTCCAGACGCCTTGCTCCTCGCCCTTCAAAATCACAGGCTTCATCATGGTCCCGTCGTTGATAATTCCACCGTAGGCACTGGCAAGGTGGACGACGCTCATCAGCACTTCCCCCTGCCCGAAGGCCGAGTCAGCAAGTTGAATTTCTTTAGAAATTTTTCCATCATTCGAAATCTGTGATTTTTGAATTGGATAAGACATCGGGATTTCTTCCCCGAATCCGAAGTCCTTCAAACCTTTGATAAACGTTTCCGCACCCATTTCAAGCCCGACACGTGCGAAGTAGATGTTATCGGAGTACTTCAACCCGCTTTCCAAGTCGACGACGCTGTCATTAGCAAATACGCGGACGACCTGATAACCGCCCCATGATTCGTCTTTTTGCCATCTCTTCCCTTTGATATCAAACGTTTTATTGGGGTCGAGCTTGCCGGACTTCAAACCGACGGATGCGGTGATCGCCTTCATGGCAGATCCCGGTGAATACGTCTGATAGAAACGATTACGGAGCGGTTTGTCCGGGTCGTTATAAATCTTGTCATATTTGTCACCGGCCATCCCCAGTGCGAATTCATTCGGATCATAAGAAGGAACGCTCACAAGGGCCAATGCCTCTCCGGTTTTTGGATCGACAGCCGCTGCCGTTCCGACTTCGTCCTTCATCTGGTCATACAGTTTTTTCTGCATTTCGGCATCCAGTGTCAACGAGATATTTTCCCCGTCCTTTACTTCCTGTTCAGCCACCGGGGTTTCTTCGCCGTTCACTTTGGTAAGGTAGATCCGCTGGCCGCTTTGACCGCGGAGCTTATCTTCGTACACTTCCTCCGCCCCGCTTATACCGAGCAGGGACTGAGCCGTGTACCCTTTATCCTTTAATTTTTCCAGTTTCTCTGCATTGATTTTGCCGAGATATCCCGTAATATGGGCCGTCGCTTCACCATAAGGATACTGTCGGGCGTCCACGCGTTTCGAATAGAGTCCCGGAAGCTCGATGATATCTAGCGCAAGTGGCCGTTCAGTTATAGGGATCTTCTTGATTGGCACAAAATATTCAGGTTTTACCCAGCTTTGATCTAATTCTTTCTGAATCGCTTCAGGTGACATCTCCAGGAGGGATGACAGTTTTTTCAGATCGCTTTCGTTAAATTCACCTGGCACGATACCGATTTGGAAAGCCTCACCGTTGATAGCCAGAGGATTTTCATTCCGGTCATAAATTTCACCGCGCTTGGCCGGGAGACTTTCAATACCGACTTTATCCCCTTCTTCCATGTCAGGGAGGATGAATGACGGGTCCCACTCCACAAACCAGTTCTCTTCATCGTCTTTTTCCTGTTGTTTGAGGGTGACGGTTTCCTCATAGGAGACCTCGCCCGCGAGTGTATTCATTGAAATCGTGACAGGGAATTCTGCTTCTTTTTCCTTGTCATACTCTTTTTCTTCTTTCGGCTTTTTAAACTTGACCTTCAAATCCTTCACGGCCAAGTCATCATATATGTCATTTGTCCGTTTTACGACATCTTCCTTTTTATACGTTTCTTTTGCAGAAGATGAAAGATAGGTATCATACATTTCCTCAAATTTCTTGTCATTCCAAAGATCGACGTACTCTTTCAATCGATCGTCAGGCTGGGCTTTCTCCTGACAGCCTGCAATCAACATTCCCGCCGCAGCAACCAGACTAAGCAAGAACAATTTTTTTAACATATGTAACGTGGACCCCCTCGGTTTTCTTACTTCTAATTATTTCAAATTCATGAATCAATTTCAATTTTAATGTATTCCGCGTTCCATGAAGTATGTCCTATACACCCGATTCAGTTCCTTAGTCCTTTCCATTTTTCACCTTAAATCCCTTCCGTTCCTATTCCTTTTTTCAGTAAAACTGGTGCATACTAAGGATTTTTTGTTATAATAGAATGTCGTAAGAGTAATAAGGAAAAGATCCTAAGATTATATCTTGCAAATATTAATCGACAGGTGGAATGAAATATGAGTCAAAAACCTTACAGAGTACTTCTGTACTACAACTATGTAACAATCGAAAATCCCGAAGAAGTGACGGCCGAGCATAAGGAATTGTGCCAGGAGCTTGGGCTTATGGGACGCATCCTGATTTCTTCTGAAGGAATCAATGGAACATGCTCTGGTACGATCGAGCAGACGGATGCATATATGGAAGCGATGAAGAATCATCCGTTATTCCATGACACAGTATTCAAAATCGACGAGGCGGATGAGCATGCGTTCAAGAAATTGAAAGTGAAGCATCGTCCGGAGCTTGTGACACTTCGTCTTGAAGATGACGTGAATCCTCATGAAATCACAGGTAAATACCTTGAACCGAAGGATTTCTACGAGCAGATCCAACGTGAAGATACAATCGTTCTTGACGCCCGCAATGACTATGAGTATGATCTTGGTCACTTCCGCGGAGCGATCAGACCAGATATCCGCAATTTCCGCGACCTGCCTGAATGGGTCCGTGAAAATAAAGAATTATTGGGCGATAAAAAGATCATCACATACTGCACAGGCGGTATCCGCTGTGAAAAATTCTCCGGCTGGTTATTGAAAGAGGGCTTTGAGGATGTAGCGCAGCTGCACGGAGGAATCGTCACATACGGACAAGATCCTGAAGTGCAGGGTGACCTGTGGGACGGACAGCTATACGTATTTGATGAGCGTATCGCCGTGCCGGTAAACCGCAAAGAGCATGTCGTTGTCGGTAAGGACTACTTCGACGGCGAACCTTGTGAGCGTTATGTGAATTGTGCCCACCCGCCATGCAACAAGAAAATTCTTTGCTCAGAAGAAAACGAGCATAAATATATGAGAAGCTGCTCCGACGAGTGCCGCAGAAGCGAAGAAAACCGTTATATCATCGAACACGGTTTGACTGAGGAAGAAGTGGCTGAGCGTCTGGCAGTGATTGAGGCTGAGAAAGAGACAGCATCAGTATAATTAATAGATAAGAAAAAGAACTGGCCGAGTGGTCAGTTCTTTTTCCTTATCAAGATTAAGGTGCATGAGGAGGAACCTCATGTACCTTTTTATTAATTCATAAGCCCGACAAATTTAAGTGTCTCAGCTAAAATTTTCGCCATTTGATCCCGTTTTGTATGGTCATTCGGCTTGAAGACGCCGCCAGTCATACCATTGACGATACCTGCTTGTGAAAGCAAATCAAGTGCTTTTACCGATTGATCAGACATATACTTGGCATCCTTGTAACTTGCGTATCCTTTGCTTGTCTCAAGTTTATTTTCATCATATCCTACAAACTCTACAGCCCTGGCCACCATCATGGCAGCTTCGGCACGGGTGATTGAATCATAAGGTTTAAAGGTACCATTCTCTTTTCCTTTAATGATACCAGCTTCCCACGCTGCAACAAGTTCCCCGTCTTGGTTAACTGCTTCATTTCCATGTACATCGCTGAATTGTCCGTCATAAGCTTGGCTTGCGACTAATCCAAGGCTTCTGGAAACTAATGCTGCAAACTCACCTCTGGTCATATTAGTGTCCGGTGCATAAGTGTCTTCTGATTTTCCATAAATGATGTGTTTTGAAGCAAGTTTTTCAATATATTCTTCTGCCCAATTCTCTTCATTATCAACATCTTTGAAGGTCTTTTCCATTTCTGAAATTCCAAAAGTACCGTTAGCGCGGCTATAGATAGTGGCTTTACCTTTATTAAAAATAGTCGGCACCGCTTTAATCTTTCCATTTTCTTTAATCATTACAGCACTGGCTTTTGCAGGATTTATTGCTTCTGATAGTTTGATTTCTCGCTCTACATATTGAGGGAAATGAGAAATGTTTCGATCCTTCTTACCGTCGTTCACCATAACTTTAAAGTCGATGACAGGTGCGATTAATTCATACTTAGATGCTGTATCTTTAGGGACTGAGATTTCCTTAACCACTATTTTTACGCTCTGAATGTTTCCGTTAGTTTTCAATAATCCCACCGGAAGTATAAACGAACCATTATCGCTATAGACTTCCACCATTGTACCGCTGTGCTCATCTTGAAGAGCTTCAATCACCTTCACCGGAAGTTCCAGTGTATCGGCACTAGCATCAAGTGGGAATGCTACCTTCTCAAGAGAGCCTTCATAATTAGTAATAGACTCGAGTGCTTTTTCCTCAATTACCTTTTGCACACCCGAAACAATTTCCGCACTGCCTGAATCAATGACGAGTGTACCATCACCTGGTTCTGGATCGGTTGGCGGGTCTTCAGGATCAGTGCCTCCTCCTGCATCGAAGTCAATCTTTGCAAGAACTGGATCATGGTCGCTTGCACGTCCATCTTCCTCGCTGAAGTTGGAATTAATGTTCACGCTGTCAATCGTTGTTCCATTTACAAGATTATTCGTGACCAGGATGTGATCAAGAACTTGTGAGTTCCCTTGATAAATGTAAGTATAACGCTCTTCAGTCGGAAGCTCTTTCATCATGTCTGTAAGGATATCACCTTCCAGCGCTTTAATAGGATTAGAAAACTCGAAGTCGTTAAAGTCGCCAAGCAGTACCACATTTGCGTCTTCAACCTTGTTATTTACTTCCTGAACGAAGTCATTAAGAACAGCAGCCTGTTTCATCCGCTGCACTTCACTTCCAAGGACGACAGGGTGTTCTGAACCGAACAATGCACCGTCTCCTCCTTTAGAGTTGAAGTGGTTCGCTACTACGATCACTTTTTCACCATTGAACATAAATTCTGCCGCAAGAGCTTTACGTGAATCCTCGAATGCTTCATTGGTCGGGTCGATACGCCCTGGGTTAGCAGTCAGGCCGCCAGCATCTACTTCTACTGCCGTTACTGCATCCCCTGCTTCTTTATCTGTCAACTGAACGCGCTCAGGGTTATAGATGAAACCAACGCGGATATTTCCGCCAGGCTGTCCGCCGTCAACCTTATCTTCCGGGGCAATCTCTGTGAATTCATAGCTTGGGCCGCCAGCTTCCTCAATTGCTTTAATCAGCGTTTTATACGATTCACTCGCATCTGTGGTTCCGTCGTCTGTAGGGCCATTATTATCTTGAACTTCAACCAGTCCAACGATGTCCGGTGTTTTCAGGTTAGTGATGATGGAGTTTGCAATCTTATCCACTTTACTCTCATCTGTTCCTGCATAGAAGTTTTCTATATTGTAAGAAGCGATTGTTAATTCATCTTCTTCAGGGGTAATGGAACTCACTTCCGGCTTTGTGCCCCCATCAATCACAGCCGGCATAGTACCTGTTGGACGAATTTTAAAGTTACTGTAATCGTAACTCACAACACCGGTAACCGACCCGTCTAACTTGTCCCCGGTCTTGACGTTGATGTCAATGCCGTCTACGTCAATCAACATACGTTCAGGATTATAATCTTCCGGTGAAATCAGGATTCCTCCCGCATCTGTGCGAAGCTGATCGCTGCTTGTCACAGTGACGACAGGAAGTTCATCATACTTTATCGGTCCCGTAACTGTCGCATCCGGAATTTCAATCAGCATGCCTTCAAGGCTTTCATAGAAATCAAGTCCATCCTGATCTGGATCGAAAGAAGTCATCTTATCGTCTTCTACCACTTCTGTTGGAGGTGTGCGGTCAGTGCCGATCACTACTTCTTCAGGAAGTGGATTATCTGAAGTGACAGTCACAACGGCAGATGCAGTGATCTGTGTAGTCAGAAGATCTTTTGCATCATCATAACCGTCTTCCCTCCACTCTTTCACTTGTCCGCTGACGTTTACTTTATCACCGATTTTTACGGAGTTATTTTTAGAGTAAACATAGATACCTTCGGAAGTGGCTGCACTTTCATCAGGAGTTTCATCCTGGATATAGAAACCGCTTGATCCATCCTTAGCCGTAACGATTCCGTCTACATTTGAAACATTCATATCCTTATAAGGCGAAGTATGGGTTGCACCCTGAATGTCATGAATATCTACGTTATCAGCAGGCTTTAGAATTTCATAGGCAAAAGTAGAAACCTCACTTGTTTCGCCATCCTTTACCACTACTGCTTTAATTGTCGTGTCTTCTGTAAGTTTGATTGGTGCAGTATAAAGTTCACTTTCAACAGTCGGTGTTGAACCATCAGTTGTATAATGGATCGTTCCGCCTTCCGCAGCCGTTTGAAGAGAAACTTCAGTCCCTTCAGTAACTGATCCCGATGCAGGATTGGCTGTGACGGAGAAGACAGTTTCAATTACGTCTGAAGTGCTGCGCGGGACAAGCTTATATTCATTAAAATTATAATCTATGACTCCCTGAAGCATTTCATATGTTTTGCCGACTTCAATCATAGAAGCATCATTTGGCTTGATGACAAACGATCCGGAATCATCTTTTGCTGTAAAGTTTCCGTTGCTGTCTTTAGATTCTACTGTCACATTTGTAAGTTTAACGAATTCTCCTTCAAACTGCTCCCCATTTTCTGCTGAGAGATCAGTTGAAATGATATGCTCCGGTGAAGGAACACCTTTACCTTCTGTGGTGACTTCAACATTAGAGGCAGAAACTTCGATTTGCTGCATTCCGTAATAGTCATTTAATGTACCTTGTGCGGTGACTTCATCGCCAATCTCTGCAGTAAGGCCGCTTCCTCTGACAATGACACCTGCCGTTTCATCCTGGATGAAAAGGTTGGTGGATCCGCCGGCCACGAAGGATGCGGTTACGATACCTTTAACTTTTACCCCTGTACCCTTGGCTGCTGTACGGGCATCAAGGATTGAGGATAGTTCGATTGGGTCAGGTTCTGGGGCTGGGGTGTCTGAGAG
Source organism: Rossellomorea oryzaecorticis (assembly GCF_045897515.1). NCBI lineage: Bacteria > Bacillati > Bacillota > Bacilli > Caryophanales > Bacillaceae > Rossellomorea > Rossellomorea oryzaecorticis. The sequence continues at coordinate 366,173 of NZ_JBJOSA010000003.1, forward strand.
GTGGGAGCCAAGAGTAGAAAACGTATCCTTTGGATGCTGGTCCCATTCAATAGACTGATCAAATGCATCAGAAGCATCAGTATCCCCTGCAACAACTCCATCTTTACGTGTTAGTGTTACGTCAGCTGCAAATGTCACATCTGAACCTATTTGACCAAAAGAATCAACGATTGTCTCTTCTTTTTTCAAAACAATAACATCGTTACCGTTAAAATTCGCTATACCATTGTCTTGCTTGTCAGCAACTGATAGAATTGCCGGGTCTGCTGCACTATTAGAAACTATGAATACTTCCCCCGGATCAATCGTACCCGATAATTGGACAGGGCTCGCAGTAGTTTTTCCATTGTAGTATGTTTCTAAAGTATATTTTGATAAATCAATGGCATCGGGCGTCCCATTGTATAGTTCAAGAGCTTTATTACTACTGCTCCCCTCAACATACTCTGAAATAATCAAATCCTGAAATCCTGTCTCTTCCGCCGAAACATTCTGAACCATATTAGGTGCAAATGAACCAAGCACCATACCTGAAGCAACGGTCAGACTTAAGACTTTGCGCTTAACGTTCTTCCCTTGCATATTCTTCCCCCGTTCGTATTTTATTAGATTGGTAGAATCTCTGTCATTTCCTAGTATACAACAATATTTGTCATAATAGTGTAAATTTAGAGTTAATTAACGATAAAGTTGTTAGCGCTTTCATAAATATAGTCATATTGTTACACGAATTTTCAAAAAAAGTAATAACTGCATGAAAGAAATGTGCTATTATGGTAGAAAAACTAAATTATAGTAAATTAATGAAAATTCATTTGACGAAAAAGGAGAAGGATTATCGGTGAAAAAAACTATCTTATCCGTTACTGCAACCGCCATTCTTTCCACTGGTTTTGTAAGCAGCGCGTCCGCTGGCGAGTATAAAGTAAAACCGCGTGATTCGCTTTGGTCAATTGCTAGTCAGCATAAGGTTCCTTTGGCCAATATTAAACAGTGGAATCAGTTAAAAAGCGATCTTATTTATCCTGACCAGGTATTAAAGGTGACTAGTCCCATCTCTTCTCCTCCGCCAAAAGCTTCACCGCCAAAACAGACGGATAGCGTGAAAACCACGTATACTGTAAAACCCGGGGATACACTGGGCAGAATTGCATTGATGCATTCAGTCACAGTAAAAGATATCATGAGATTAAACAACCTAAAAACAGATTTGATTTTCCCGGGGCAGAAATTTGTCATCTCCGGTAAAGAAAATCGTCCTCAAGAGAATACGACAACTCCAGCAAAGCCACAAACGCCTGTTGCCACTCCTACAGTCGATAGTGGAGCGTATAAGATAAAACCGGGAGATACTTTGTCAGGAATCAGTCTGAAATTCAACGTTACAGTACAAGATATCAAGAGCTGGAACCAATTAAAATCAGATACCATTTATGCGGGACAGACCCTGCAGATAAAAAAACAAATCGAATCTCCTGTATGGCCGCTGCCTTCTGATTCTGCAGAAGAGAATCCAAAGCCGGATACAAATAGTAAGGACACAGTCAGCCAGGCCAAAGCTTTGCTGGGTACCCCATATCTGTGGGGCGGCTCAACGACAAGCGGTTTTGACTGCAGCGGATTTATATACTATGTACTGAAACAGACCGGCAGCTCAATCGGGAGATATTCGAGCGAGGGCTATTATAATCGTTCTTATTATATACATACTCCTTCACCAGGGGACCTGGTCTTCTTCGAGAACACGTATAAAAAAGGAATCTCCCATATGGGTATCTATTTAGGGAACAATGAATTTATCCACGCAGGCGATAATGGAGTCGTTGTCACCAGCCTGGATAACCCGTATTGGAAATCTAAATTCGACGGCTATAAACGTTTCTACTAAAATATCCAGTTAACAGAGCGAGGGACAGGCCTTTAGCAAGCTAAAGGCCCGTCCCTCACTGCTTTACTTTGTAAAAGCGGAGATTCAGTCTACGATGAAGCTGTCCTCCAGTGTGAATTGTTTGGTGGAGGTTCCGAATGTTCCAGTGATTTTGTAGGTGCCGGGTATGAGTGGCACCCGTTTCAGTTTAACGGGATAGGTGACCCCTGGATTAAGCATGATGGAATGACCTTTTAGAAGGGCATGTTCTGGATAATAAACCGTTTTACTTCTGCCGATGGCAGGAAAGGATTCGGGCGGCCCCCATGTATCGACCTTCACCCATTTTCCGCCTACAGACCGGTAGATTTTCCATTCATCCAAATAGGAAAGATGATTCGGACCCCAATTAGTCACCGCCAAGGTTAAAACCTCTTTTGGGTGGTATTTATTCTTTTCCACGTTCATTGCAACATTATAATCTTTAAGTGAAGCGAAAAGGGGATCATAGCGGATATCCCGGAACTCCCCGTTGCCATCTCTTACAATGAGAGTATACCGATATAGATGACCATGCGGTTTAGGGATTTTCACTTGTAAATCTTTAATATTGCTTGTCTTTTTTGAATAGAGCACAATTGGATTTTCAGCACTTTTATTTACTTTTTCCAATTTCACTTCGACCGTGTAACCGTCTTTTTTCATGATTTTCTCTAAGAAATCAGGAATATCCGGGACAAATACTTCACCGGGTACTACTTCGACCGCTCCTTTTCCAGGGCTGCTTCCCGGCCCTTCCTTGGCAAAGATGTTTCCCGTTCCCCTGTAGTAGTTCCCATTATGCACCACATCTGAAAACACCGGGATTGAACTGTTCACATATCCGCCAATGGAGTTATTCATTGTTTCTTTTTTTGTTTTTGTAAGGTCTGTTATTACCTCCACCAGACCAAATACAAGAATTAATACCAACACAATTCTTACCCACGGTTTTTGTAATACTTTCATGATCTTCCCCCTCTTTTAATCTCTTGAGACACTTCCCTTTTAATATAGGGAGACTAATTATATATCGGTTATCGAATTTGCAAATTTACAGCATTCATCACTTTTTAGGGACTACCTTGAACTCTATCTGACCAGTTAACTTCATATCTTCTTCATTTTCAGAAGTAATGACTGAAAAATCCGCTGAACCATTTACAGTATATTCCCCCACAGGGAAATCATTGTTCATGATTTGTTTCATGAATTTAATGAAGTCCTCATCATCCTCTGAACTGTAACTTCCACTGCCGGCATATTCCTTCCTGAGAGGGTCACCTTTCACCATTGTTGAATAAATGAGAGGCTGGATCATTGGATAATCAATGTTAACTCCTCTTGTCTTTTCAGATATAGGAAAGAAAAAAGGAGATCCTCCATGGGAAATTTTTATTTCTTCCTTTTCCCCTGTATACTCCAGTTCCGCATAAATTTTCACAGGTTCACTTTCCCTGTATTCCCTCTTCTCGGAAACAAGTCGATAAATGAAGTCCCCTTTTATTACTTCCACTTTATTATTTTTTGGCGTAAGTTTATTCGCTGCTCCAGTGTGTCCTTTCTCGTCACATCCTGCTGAAGATAACAGAATCAGCACAGTAAAGAGAATCAAAAACTTGTATTTCTTCAATCATACACTCCCCCTTTCTATTATTGACGATTACTTTACCTAAATGTTACCAAATGTTTAACTTTAAACTTCTAAAAAGACAGACCCCATTAAGAGATCTGCCTTAAAACGATTAGCCTTTAACTTAGTAAATCATTCGGTATTTTACTAGTTTTTTTGTATCTCCATCATATAGAAATTGAATGATATGCTTATCTGCTTCATACCCCTGGATGTACATATCCAGATGTTCAATGTAAGTTGGTTCAGAATTCTCGCCAATCATTTGTTCAATTTGGGATGGGGTGTAGCCGCTTCCCGTCATATTTTTTTCGATTGAGCTAACTTTTAAGTCCAGTTCTCCATAAGGTACGCCAAATGAATAACCGCAAGCCCCGTATCGTCTATAAGAGTCTTCCCAACTTTCATCTGCTTTACCATAATACTCTTCGACCTCTTCAAGCAATACATTTTCCTTACCGAATTCACAGCCGGCCAGGTGCCCATAGGATGCAATCTCAAGGAACTGATTGTTGATAGGCTGCTTAGCATAATCTTTTTGATCACCTATAACCACGGTATATGAAAGGCTGTATGCTCCATTATTAATCGTTATTTGCCCTACCCCGCTTCTGTTTGTTGGAATTACTTTATTGAGGGCAGGTTCGTTAAGTGCCTTCCCTTCAACTTCCACCCTGGAGTATTGCCCTTTTCCCGTGTCCATCAGTTGGATAGGCGTATATGGATCAATAAACAACAGGTCTCCATTATGGTAGTTCACTGATTCGATAAACGCCATCGTTCCTCCATGCCTTTTAGCTTCAGTCGCTTTATACTTAATGACCAAAGGATCACTGATGGCAGGCACTTCTACACGAAAATCTTCATTTAAAGCCCTCGCCAGAAATGCACTAAATTCTGCCCGTGTAATATCCCGTCTTGGATAGAACAGCCCATTCTTCAACCCTTGTGCAATCCCTGCTTGTGAAACCTTTTTAATAGATTCATAGGATGCCTGTTCAGGATGGATATCAAAGTAATCAAACTCCAGCTGAGCTTGAAGTTCAAATGCTCTTGCTAGAAAAATAGACATTTCACCGCGGGTCACCGGTTCATTCGGTCTGAATGTCTGATCTGTATATCCTTTGATGATTCCCTCTTCCACTGCAGATGCAATATAGCCTGAGGCATAGCTTTGAGGACTGACATCTTTAAAAGTAGTCGACCTCTTCTCTCCATTCAAGTCAAGAGAACGGCCGATCATAGTTGCAGCGGCTGCTCTTGTTACCTTTTGACCGGGCTTGAATGTTTGATCATCGTACCCTTGAATAATACTGTTTTCATAAAGATACATCATTTCCTTGTAAAAATTCGTACCTTCATGCACATCTTTGAATGTACTTTCAGCCTCCACTTGAGACTGTCCCCATAAACTAACGAACAATAATAATGTGAAGAATACACTTGTAATTTTTTTCATTTTGACCCACCTTGTAATATTTTTGTAATATTAATAACAGTATATGGTATTTTCATAACTTCTTCAACAGGATAAAAGGATCAGTCCACAAGTTATGAATTATATCCCTCCCTGATTCTCAAAAAAGCCTCCTTTTTTAGTATTTGTTTCTTTTACCTGTTAGACGAGGCGAATTGTAAATTGTCTCAAAATATATAAATATTTCTTGTAGTTATATATAAATACAAGGGGTTCATAATGATGTAATTTTTACCAAAATATAGTCATATTTTCACAGTTCCCCTGTATTTATTAGATATACACCAGGAAAGGGGTTTTGCGGATGAAGTGTACGAATTGCGAGCATGTGAATGATGGAGGCAATTTTTGTGAAAATTGCGGGACGAGACTGGTGAGGAATGACTCCTCCGGGGGAACGGGTCCCGAATATTCAACATCGGCCGCTGCCCAGGCCGTTCCGCCGCCGCAGCCGAATGTCCATGTTGAAAATGTAAAACAGGCTTCAAGCATGTACTTCCAGTATTTTATGAAAGTCCTTAAAAAGCCAGTATCCGCAACGGCGAAGGCAGGAGCCGACCAGCTTGTGAACGGGATGATTTCGATTGGGCTGTTTTCTGTCATTATTCCATTGATTATTTATCTCAGTCTGGATTACAAAGGGGAAGGCGCGTTCTTCTCAGTTTTAGTAAAGCCTGCCTTCTTTTACGCATTATTCATGATACTGATTGCGTCTTATTCCTATATTGCCATTAAACTTGGGAGAGTCGAGGTCAGCTACACCGATGTGCTTGCGCGATTCGGTTCCATGCTGATTCCTTTCGTAGGCATCTTCATCCTTGCCTTTGTCTTTTCATTGCTGGATATGTTCCTTTATCCTCTTCTCCTGGGGCTGGGTTTCATGGGAACGGTCTTTATCATCCCTCCTTTGGTCATTTCAAGCTTTAAAAAGGATGAGCCCGGCGGACTGGACACCTTATACGGGACATTACTGACGTATATCGCCATCTTCCTGACGTTCATTGCCATGGCGGCGATGATCATTTCCACTCTTATCAATTTGGTTGAAGACAAGGTTGACTCTTTCTTCTCGCCATTCTAATGTGCAGCAGCCCCTTTTCTTTTATAAAAAGGGGCTTTTAAAAATGAACCAGCAGGGGTGAGGATGATGAAGTTCTGTAAACAATGCGGGCAGGCACTCTCAGAAGGCAAGTTGTTTTGCAGTCATTGTGGAAAGGCGGCTGCTCCAAGTGAAACCGATAAGAATTGCGGGAACCTGATGGAAGGTGATGAGTGTTCAACATGTTCCGTGAATGATTCTTTTGAAGTCGAAAGCCGTTTTTGCAAGATGTGTGGAGAGGCCCTGAATGGGGATGAAGAATGTCAACGCTGCGCAGTACCTTCAAAACGCTACTGTAAAAATTGTGGGACAGCGCTATCTCAATTTGAATCCTATTGTGCTGATTGCAGAGTCCCGGTAGTCAGCCAGCCGGAAAAACCTGAGTCTCCCCCAACCAGACACAAAAAGAAACCCCGGCCACTCATGATTTCCCTGATTATTTTTGCGATTCTCCTGGCAGGCAGCGCTACATACGGATACTTCTATGTAAAAGATGCTTCCCATCCCTCCCATACGACCGACATCTTAATTGAAGCTCTGGAAAAGAAGGATGCCCCCACCTTGCAGGGATTACTGTCTGAAGCATCTGATATCCCGCTGACCAGAGATGCACTGCAGGATTTTTTGGAACAGCTTCATTCTGATTCAGAGATTTATGATGAACTGCTTGAGAACATCAAAATGCAGGAGAAAACCATTGTATCAGCTGCTCCTAATGACCCTTTTTTAATTCAGTTAAAAAAATCCCCAGAAAAAAAGTGGCTGTTCATCGATCAATATACAGCCGCATTGATTCCTGTGTCGTTCACACTGGATACGGATCCGGATGCAAAAGTGTTCCTGAATGATAAGGAAGTTCCAGCTTCGGGTAAGGAATCGCGGGTAATCGAAAACGTGATGCCGGGAGAGTTTACGTTCAAAGCAATTAAAGATGGAGAATGGAGAGAACTCGAAACATCGATGTCTCTTTTTATATGGAAAGATTCCGATGTGCCCATCCCGCTGTTATTTGATGAGCAGTATATTACCGTAACGTCCGAATTTGAAGGTGCGGAAGTTTACTTGGACGGGGAACCGTACGGCACGATCGAAGATTCTTCCTTGCAGATCGGACCCGTGTCCGAAGGGGATTCTGTTGTTGTAAGCGGGAAATATAGTTATCCGTGGGAACATGTTTATAGTAAGGAAGCGACGGCCTCGGCATCTGAAACGATTGAATTGGAGTTTCCGATTGCCAGCAGCCAGGTACTCAAGGATGATTTGACAAGCGATATCATCAACTACAATACATCCTATATTGAATCGATTACACGCGTAGACTCATCTGTTTTAAGAAACGTAAAAGGAAAGCAGCTCGAAGACAATATTAAAACAGTCAAGAATTTGGAAAAAAGAAGCATCACTTATGGCGGCTATTTAAAAGATATGATTTTTGACGAACAGTCCTTAGATGTCCAAGAAGAAAATGGCACATATAAGGCCAGCATCGATGTCGAAGAGCTATATGCAAGTAGCTGGAACGATCCTGCCGACCCCGATGCGGCAGAAACCATACTAAAAGCCTACCATTACACATACTACTGTGAGTATGATGAAGAGGCTGGGGAATGGATTGTGTATGATTCGGAGGAGCATTAGGGAAATGGATGACCGTATTGATAGCACGGAAAAAAGCCAAATGCACTAATTCAGATAACCATAAAAAACCCGAACTAATTTGGACCATGCTTATTAGTTCGGGTTTTACTTAGACTAAATGCCATCCTCTTTTAAAAGGAGGCAGTATTTCTCTTCCTTACTTAAAATAAATCGTTTCCATTCCTATTAAAGTCTTTGGCGTACCTTTCGGCTTGAATTCCGTCAAAGAGATCAAAGCATCATGATGATAAATTAGTTTCTGCACATTACCATACGTCTCCAATTGATAGCTCGGCCGGAATGTATCATAGTTATAAGCTTGAACAAATGTATTTTTGTTTGACGTATAGAATTCCTTATTAGGCACATCAAATGCAATACTTGTATATCCTCTATCCAGCTTACCTGCAAATGTCATGTCGGCTGATGGTGTCATGGAAGAGTAAAAAACATTTCCGCTTCCATTAAAAATGTAACCTCCATCTTCAGGTATGGTCAGATCGGTTGTCAAAGGGTAGTCCCCATGATAAGGAGAATCCTTTCCTGCTGAAAGCTTGCCGTCACTGATTGGGTACACTTCAAGGTCTCTTGGAGATACCGTAGTATCGATCAGATAAACTCGATCCTGGGAAGGATGCATCTCAATGTATGATTTCTCATAAGGTCCACGAACATCGCTGAGCATTTCACCGGTGGTACTATTGTAGCTCTTTATGTTCACATGCTGTCCGGAACCGGAAGTAAGAAAGACATTTCCTTCGTCATCTGCCGCAATATCAAAAGGATCGGTTGCGACGTTGATGGAGTGAAGATACTTCATTGACTCAGCATCAACCACGGCCACCGCCCCTTCCTGCTCTTCTTCCCACCAATATGAACTATGTGCACGTTTAAGTTGAGTTACATACAACTTACCATTGGCGTAGTCCATTTTTTCAGCAGGCAGAGGCAGTTTAACAATATGATCTTCGTAGGTCTCATAGTTAAAAGCAACCACTACATTATCAACGCCATCCAGGAAATAGATGATTGGCTTGGTTGGATGGACATCATAATCCAGCAGCTTCATCTCAAATAACATCTCGAGTATAGTGTCTTTCACCAGTGGATTATATGGTCGGAATTCAGGCTCCAATATTCTGGACATAAAAGCAGAAAATTGAGCTCTTGTAATAGCCAGGTCCGGCTTAAAGCTGCCATCATCAAAACCAACTGTGATATTGTTTGCCGCTAAAGGGCTGATGAATTCCGTACCCCAATAGTTCTCACTGACATCAGTGAACCCATAAGGATAGATTCCATATAATTGGTAAGCATTCACCAAAATCTTTGCCATCTGGGCTCTGGTCAGGGTTCCTCCCGGTCTGAAACTCCCATCAGAGAAACCAGAAATAATCCCTAAGTGAGAAGCGGCCGCTATTTCTTGATACCCGGCAGAACCAGGCTTGACGTCATTAAAACCAGGGTCTGGAATGTCTGTTTCTTCTACTTTCATTTCACGCATTAACATAAGTACAGCTTGTAGGCGCGTAATTGAATTGTCGGGACGAAACGTACCATCCGGAAACCCGCGAATGATACCTAAGTCCGTTAGATAACCTATTTCATCTTTAAACCCTTTTACATCTGTAAATGAAGCCGCTTTTACAGGGGCTGCAGGCTGTATGATGGAAACCATCATGATAACCATTAGGAAATAAAAAAATGGCTTTTTCAACTCTTTTTTCTCCTTCGTCATGAAATTGTAATCTTTTTTTAACATATCATGATAAAGGTTACTAGGATAGTAGTTATTGGTATTTATATAAAGGTAATTTAATCCAACTCAAACATAGTGAGGGACGGGCCTTTAGCAAGTTAAAGGCCCGTCCCTCACTGCTTATTTTTCGTTACTGCTTCGTCTTATTCGAAATCTCTATCGCCCGGTTCGTCCCTTCCACTGCCTGATCCAGTGCTTCCTGCGGATCGGTCCCCTGATAGAGGTTCTCCAGGGCCGTCACGACTTGCTGGCGTGATTCAGGGAATACGGAAATCAATGCTCCCTGTGTCGCGACAGACGGTTTTGTCTGCTGCAGCTGGTCGACGGTCACTTTGAACTGCGGGTACTTCTCCCATTCCTGCTTTACAATATCTTCATCATATGCGGCAGGGTTGATGGCGAAGTAGCCTGTTCCGATATGCCATTTCGCCTGGCTTTCAGGTGTTTGCAGGTATTTCATGAATTCCCATGCGGCTTCCTGCTTTTCTTCAGAGATCCCTTTTGACATCCATAGGGACGCTCCGCCGATGGCCACTCCCTGGCGCTCCACTTCTTCAGGATATGGAATGAACGCGACTCCCACATCGAAAGGGGAGCTGTTGATTGCGTTCGCTACACCTGCGGATGAATCCAGGTACATGGCGACTTTACCTGTTTGGAAAGCGGCACGGATGTCATCCCAGTTCGTTCCGTAGTTGCCGAATGTGCCGGCTTTGTTCATGTCATCGAGGAACTTGAAGACGCGCATGCCTTCTTCCCCGTTAAATACTGCCTCCGTCGCATCCCCTTCGCGGCCGTTTTCTTCATTTACATATAGCCCGCCTTGAGTGGCGACAAGCTGTTCAAAGAACCAGCCGTATGTGAGCATGGAGAATCCGTAGCGCTCATCTTTCTTCGTCAGCTTTTCAGCAGCCGCCTTCACTTCTTCAAAGGTTTGCGGCGGATCTTCAGGGTCGAGCCCCGCTTCTTTGAAGGCGTCCTTGTTGTAAATCATTACTGGCGTGGAGGAATTGAACGGCATCGAATACAGCTTTCCATCCACGGTATAGTAGTTCAGGATGTTCTCCTCAAGCTGCGAGACGTCATAATTATCCTTATCGATGAACGTCTGCATCGGTTCGATAAAGCCGCTTTCGATCATGTACTTCGTCCCGACTTCAAAGACCTGGGTGATCGCCGGGGCATTCTCGGTACCGCCGACACTCCTCAGTTTTGTCAGGGACTCTTCGTACGTCCCCTGAAACTCAGCATTGACCTTATACTTATCCTGTGAAGTGTTAAAATCTGCGACGATTCCATCAAGCACTTCCTGACCGGCACCTGACATGGCATGCCAGAAGTTGATTTCCACAGGTCCCGAACTCTTTTCCCCGTCATCGTCTTTAGGCTTTTGACTTTCACTGTTCGAACAGGCCGTAGTGACAAGCATCGCAGCCAGCACACTAAAAACAAACAGCATCCTCAGCTTCTTTTTCATTTTCGGTAACACCCCTTTTTGTTAATTATGCTTAAACATGCCTGCGCTCGCTTCAGAGCAGCAGGCATGTGAAACACCGCTACTTCAAAGCTCCCTGAGTAAGTCCTTTTTGCAGCTGCTTCTGTCCGAGGAATAAAAGCAACAGGGTCGGGATGATGACGATGATCACGCCTGCCATCACGACTCCCCATTCGGTCGCCATCTCCTGAGTCTGCAGCTGCTTCAGGCCGATTTGAACTGTTCGGACCGAGTCATTGGTCGTTACGAGGAGCGGCCATAGATACATATTCCAAGTCGTCAGGAATCCGTAGGCCCCGAGAGTGACAAGGCTGGTTTTTGAAACGGGAAGGATCACTCTCCAGAAGAAAGCAAATCTGCTCAATCCCGCTACCTGTGCCGCTTCATGAAGTTCCTTGGGAATCGTTTTAAAATGCTGGCGCAAAAGGAACGTCCCGAATGCCAATGCGAAGAACGGCAGCGACAGCCCTTGATACGTATTAATCCAGTCCAATTTTTGAATCGTAAAGAAGTTCGGGATCATCGTCGCTTCCCACGGGATCATCATTGTCGATATGAATAAGAAGAAAATGAAATCCCTTCCTTTGAACGGGATGAAAACGAAAGCGTAGGCTGCCATGCTGCAGACGACGAGCTGACCGAGCATGACGCCGAATGACACGACGAAACTATTGATTAGGTAATTCATGAGCGGCAGCCGCTCGAACACCTTGAAATAGTTTTCCAGAGTAAAAGACTGCGGCAGGAATTTCCCCTGAAGGATTTCCGACCCCGTCATGAAACTGATCATGAACGCATACAGCACCGGGAAAAACACAAGGAATGCAGATACCGCAAGCAGGACATAAAGCAATAATTTCTTCCCCATACTCATTGATAATGCACCTTCTTTTCCCCGAGCTTGAATTGCAGAATCGTCACGATCAAAATGCAGATGAACAAGAAGACGGCCTGCGCACTCGCCGTACCGAATTGATAGTTGATGAACGCTTCACGGTAGATCGAGTAGACGATGAGATTGGTAGACTGCGAAGGTCCCCCCTTGGTCAGGATGTCGATCTGACCGAACGTCTGAAACGCATTGATCAGGGAAATCGTGATGATGAAAAAAAGCGTCGGCGACAGCATTGGAATCGTAATCCTCCTAAGCTGATACCAATACCCCGCCCCGTCGATCCGTGCGCTTTCATAGAGATACTCATCGATGTTCTGAAGTCCGCCGAGCAGGATTAAAAAGGCGAATCCTGTGTTCAGCCAGATCGTCGAAATGGACACGGATATCAGTGCCCATTCGGGATCGAGCAGCCACTGCACCTGCGGGAGATGCAGGTGGCTCAGCAGTCTGTTGAACATCCCGACGCTCGGATGGAACAGAAACAGCCAGACAACGGATGAAGCTGCGACCGAAATCCCCATTGAAGATGAAAACATTGTCCGAAAAAAACCGATGCCCTTCAATTTTTCATTCGCAATGAGTGCGAGAAAAAGGGCCAATATGATCCCGATCGGGACGGTATACAGCACAAACAGGACGGTCGCCTTGATGCTGTTCAGGAACTCGGGCGATTCGAGAAGATAAGCATAATTTTCAAGTCCGACAAACAAGGCGGCATTCCCCTGCTGATCGGTCAGGAAAAAGCTTAGATACAGCGTCCGGAACATCGGATAAAAGATGAAAACAGCAAATAATAGAATAGAAGGAAACAGATAAAGCATGGCGGTCCTGACGTTCAGGGACTTTTTCCACAGGCTTGCCGGTGCTGCGTTGGGGCCGGCCTTCATTTGAGCACCTCCTGATCAAACATATAGTTTTCGATATCCGTCGGGGTTTTGACGATCTGCTGCGTTTCACTGTCAAAGAAGCAGAGGGATTCGTAGTTGATGACAACTGGGATTACGTCCCCCACATTGATCCGCCACTGGCCGGTCCATTTGGCCATCCATTCTTTTTCACCAAGCATGAATGAAAAAATCGTTTCGTTCCCCAGCACCTCGACATTGATGACTTCAACATTGATTTTGTCGCTATCTTTGGTTTCTTTTGTGGCGGTTTTCAAATGTTCAGGGCGGATGCCGACAATGATGCGGCCTGATTTCATGAATTTTTCATCTTCTTTTGGAATGGTTAAGTTGCCGTCGGTTCCAAAATGGAGCCGCGACGTTTCTGTGTCATACTCCGCTTCTGCGATATTCATCGGCGGAGAACCGATGAAGGTTGCCACGAAAGGATTGGCAGGGTTATTGTAAATGTCGATCGGCTTCCCGATCTGCTGGATCTCCCCGTCATGCAGGATCATGATCCGGTCCCCCATCGTCATCGCCTCGACCTGATCATGGGTGACGTAGATCATTGTAATCCCGAGTTTTCTTTGAATCTGCCTGATTTCCGATCTCATATGCGCTCTCAGTTTAGCATCGAGGTTGGAGAGCGGCTCATCCATCAGGCAGATCGGGGCCTGGTTGACGATGGCTCGGGCGAGTGCCACCCGCTGCCGTTGCCCGCCGGAAAGCTCGCGAGGTTTCCTTTTCAAATAATCGGAGAGGCCGAGCATCTTCGCCGTCTCTTCACAACGCGCCTTCCTCTCCGCCTTCGGGACCTTCTTCACGTGCAAGCCAAAAACGATATTCTCCTCAACGGACAAATGGGGATAGAGGGCATAATTTTGAAAAACCATCGAAATATTCCGCTTGCTCGGCGGCAAATTATTCACTTCCCCGTCCCCAATCTTCAGGACACCTGCCGTAATATCCTCAAGCCCCGCAATCATCCTCAGCATCGTACTCTTCCCGCAGCCGGACGGCCCGACCAGCACAAAGAATTCGCCAGGCTCGATGGTGACATTGATATTGGAGATGACTTCATTCTTCTTGTCGTAGGATTTTGATACGTCAATGAGTTCAACTTTTTTCACATCTTCTTCCCCTTTCTTTAACAAACGGTGTTGGTATATTAGCGCTTTCATTTTGTGGGTTGCTTTTTAGGGTGTACCTGGTACAATGCGGCGCTGGTGTGCCTGGTACATTTCATTGGTTTGGTACCTGGTACAAAATGTCGACGGTGTACCCGGTACACTCCAAACCGTTCCGCACATAAAAAGAATCACAAACATAACCTAGGTGCGCCTAAGCTCATGATGTGATTCTCCGGGTCTCTACACAAATGTATGAACTTGTCAGGTGTATATGGAAGTAAAATTCCAGCGTGAGAAAAGTATATGAGGGAAGAAGGGGTTGTATGAACAAAACTTGCGATGTTTAAGACGGTAACGCAGTGAGGGACGGGCCTTTAACTTACTAAAGGCCCGTCCCTCACTATACTAAAGTATGCAATTATTCCATCCACTCCGGCTTCCCGAAACCTTTGAACTCTTCATCAATCACTTTTTCAAATTCGTCTGCTTCCACGACTGCTTTGATATCCTTTGCAAGCTGTGAATCAACGTCTTTCGTGTTCATAACGACGCGGTTGCGGTATTGGTCAGGCATGTTCTCAAGCTGCAGCGCGTCAAGGAGATCCATTTTTGCCGCAAGTGCGTAGTTCCCCGGAACTGCTGATAGGTCTACGCTTTCAACTGCTCTTGGAAGCTGAGCCGCTTCGATCGGTTTGAATTGCAGGTTCTTAACGTTTTTATCGATGTCTTTTTCAGATACTGTAAGCGGATCCGTGCCTTCTTTCAATGTGATCAGCTCAGCATCCACGAGGATTTGGAATGCGCGGGCTGCGTTTGTCGGATCGTTCGGGATGGCGATGGCGCTGCCTTCCTTGATGTCTTCGAGAGAATCAAATTTCTCTGAATAGATCCCCATCGGTGCAGTCGGCACCACGATGACTTCTGAAAGCTCCATACCGTGCTGCTCTGCGAATGTTTCCATATAGATTTTGTGCTGGAACAGGTTGGCGTCAAGATCCCCCTGAGCGAGTGCATTGTTCGGCTGGATGTAGTCGCTGAATTCTTTCACTTCAACGGTGTATCCTTTTTCCTCAAGACCTGGTTTGATGGCTTTTGTGACCATGTCGCTGTAAGGACCGGATGTCGCCCCGATCGTGATTTCTTTTTTATCTTCAGAACTTGCTTCTTCTCCACTGCATGCTGCCAGCAGGCTGACAGTCAATGCTGCTGCTAATAGTAAAAACCATTTTTTCATCTGAAATCTTCCCCCTGAATGTTTTGATTATCGTTTATCTACTACTCTTGCAAAAATGTCGCCTGTATATTGGATGAGCTGCACAAGGCAAATCAGCACGACGACCGTGGTAATCATGACCGTATTGTCGTAGCGGTAATAGCCGAAACGGATAGCAAGGTCACCAATACCGCCTCCGCCTACAATCCCGGCCATGGCGGAATATGCGACCAGGCTGATGGTTGTGATCGTGACGGCCTGGATGACGGCCGGCTTCGCTTCCGGCAGCAGGACGTCCTTGATGATCATCCATGGACTCGCCCCAACCGACACCGATGCTTCGATGACTCCCTTATCAATCTCGCGAAGGGCGGTCTCTACCATTCTTGCGAAAAACGGGATCCCCGCCACAGAGAGTGATACGGAGGCAGCTGTCGGCCCGATCGTCGTTCCCGTCAGTAGTTTAGTAAGCGGCAGTAGTGCAACCAATAAAATGATGAATGGGATCGAGCGGACCATGTTGACGACGAAGCCGACGATCTTTTTAATGAAGCCGTTCTGCAGGAACAATCCTTTGTCTGTCACAAAAAGCAGGATACCGAGCGGAAGGCCGATCAGGATCGCGATGGCCAGTGAAATGCCGACCATATAGATGGTTTCGAGGAATGCTTTATTCAATTCTGGTAAAATCGCAGTCAAAGAATCAGGCAGCACGGTCGAGCACCTCCAGACTTTGTGTTTTAGCCGTTATATAACGGATGGCGGCCTGTATTTCGGACTCTTCGCCGATCAGCTCCATGATGAAAATTCCGAGCGGCGTTTCCTGGATATATTCGATTTTTCCGTGAAGGATATTGCCTCGTACCTTGTATTTTTGAAACACTTCCGAAACCACACTTTCCTCTGCAATCGAACCCTTGAACTGGATTTTGATCAGCTTGCCTGTCCGGCTCTTCAATAGGTGAGGCGGCAGTTCGAACTGCAGGATATTTTCAATAAACTGTTTTGTCAACGGCTGTCTCGGGTTTGCGAACAAGTCGTACACGGGGCCTTCCTCCACGATTCTCCCGTCCTGCATGACGGCCATCCGATCGCAGATTTCCTTTACGACTTCCATTTCGTGCGTGATGAGGACGATTGTGAGCCCAAGCTGTTTGTTGATGTCTTTTAACAGTTTTAGGATCGACTTTGTTGTACTCGGATCAAGTGCTGAGGTCGCTTCGTCGCATAGGAGGACGGATGGGTTGTTTGCGAGTGCCCTGGCGATTCCGACGCGCTGTTTCTGGCCGCCGCTCAGCTGTGCGGGATAGGCTTGAGCTTTGTCGCTAAGTCCGACCATCTCCAGCAATTCGGTCACCCTTGGTTCAATTTCTGACTTCGGCACCCTGGCTGCTTTCAAAGCAAAAGCGAGATTTTCATACACCGTTTTCGCTTTAATGAGGTGGAAATGCTGAAAGATCATGCTGATTTTCTGACGTGCGAGTCGGAGTTCCCTGGAATTCAGCTTTGTCAGGTCCTGACCGTCGATGATGATCTCCCCGGATGTCGGTTTTTCCAGTAAGTTCAGGCATCGGATCAGAGAGCTTTTCCCCGCCCCGCTGTAGCCGACGATACCGAAGATTTCCCCTTTTTCAATGGTGACGGAGACATTATCCACACCGAGGACCGTCTGCTTTTTTGTTTTGTATTCTTTTACTAGATTGTTGATTCTGATCATCATTCACACCCCTTTTCTTTTTTCAATGTTGTTTGCCAAATAAAAAATGCTTCTTTCAATTACTGAAAGAAGCATCGCGCTTATGTCATCGACTTATCTTTCAGAATGAAACCCATTCTGCAGGAATTAGCACCGTTCCATAAATGGAGGTTGCCGGACGTCACAGGGCCTGATCCCTCGGTCGCTCTTGATAATTTGAAAATATTTAATTGTTTGAGTTTTTAATCTTATAGGTGATATTATATGGTTTGTTTTGGAAAGTCAATAAAGGATTTTGAATTGATTTTTTATGTAAGCGATTTCTTTGTTGTGGTTAAAAGAAAATCCCCCTCCAAAAATAATTCCTTGTATACCGCTTTTGATTTCCGTGGAAGGCTTCGCTTTCCACTCCAATCAAAAGCTGGGTTGAGCTAAAATCATTCCTCCCATTTAAGGCACCTTTATCTTTTTAATCAAACGTTTGATTAACATCTCAAACTCTTGATGGGACAGCCTTTTGAAGGTTTAAACAAACGTTTAATTAAAATGTAGATAACCTTGTGCGCAACTGAATACAAAGACCTAATCACGCATGATTATAAAGTTTCATTTTGTAGTAAAATAGATGTTTTAATCTAGCAGAATAAGGGAATATATGTTAAATTAGTTGGGGCTTTTTGCTTGTTTACTAGTAAACTATTAACTATGGGAGCTGAAGGATTGATGAAAATGATACGACTGAATGCAATGTTGATTGCAGTACTTATGCTTTTGCTTGCAGGCTGCGGAACTTCGGAGAAATCTTCTGGGGATGCCAATGCTGAAAACAAAGATAACGAAAAGGTTTCAATGGAAAATACCGACGGGGATGAAAGCGCTGAAGTTGCAGGCGAAGATGAAAGTGAAGGCGAAGTGTTTGAAGCATCAACTGAAAAAGAGGAAGATCAAGATGCCCAGCCTTCTGAAAACATCCTGGATGAGAAGAAGGTATTTAAATACGATGACGATTCAGTCATTATCACGCTGGATAAAGCTGAATTCACTACCGAATTCAAATCTTCCAATGCAGACCCTGAAGACTCGATGTCTAACAGGAAAATCATCAGTGATTCTGAAATCTTCTTACATATGACTGGAACCATTTCAAATGACACAACTGATTCAGTCAGCTTTGATGGACCGTTGTCCCCGATAAACTTTTATTTGACTTATGACGGCAAGCACGAATTTGACATGTACGGTGCTGCTGAAACAGAGGAAGGCAATACATTTAAAACACTGTCCAGCGTCGACGCTTTAACGGAAAGCAAGGTCCATTTTTACGCCCAGGTGCCAAAACCAGTATCCCAAACGGATAAACCTTTAGTACTCCAAGTGAAGATGGATGAGGAAACATTTGAGGTGCCGCTGCGTTAGGCTCCTATCCATGAAGAAACTCACCTGAAGAACAAATCAGGTGAGTTTTTTTTATTATAAGACTTCATAGTCTGTTACATTACGTTCTACCACGCGTGCGCCATCTACGCTTACCAGTGCGCCGCCTGAGCTTCCGAATACGCCGGTTGCGATAAGGTTGTCCATTGCTGCTTTCACCTGGACGGTATCGATCGGGTCGATTGGATCGTTGACGCTGATTTTCGCTATTTTGCCGGTTTCTGTCTTGAATTCAAGTTCAAGTACTTTTGCCATGTTAAAATCCCCTCCTTTCTATAAAAATTCCACCCCCATTATGCGTTGATATCGAAGTTTTGGATCTTTTCTACGTTGAATAAGTTTTTCTCGGAGAGTCCTGCAAGTGATTGAGCCGCGCTGTGCATCTCATCTGCAGTGGCCGAACCTTTGATGTAGCTGTATGATTTGTACTTGTACTTCGGGTTGCCTTTCTCATCCATCCCGTCGTTATATGCAAATCTCAGCTTCGTTCCTTTCAAATCCGCTGTTGCCATTGTGCCTCACCTCCTTTCACCTTTTATATAGGGATTGGGGGAGGAAAAGGACACCTAAGAAAAAACATTTTCATTAATAATTCCATAAGCAGTATCAATAAGGGTGGGGCTCGTCCATTTTTGCCTAATCGACCTTGATTCTCCAATTTCCCAACAATAAAAAACCCTCTTATAACCACATTTAAAATGCGGTTATAAGAGGGTTTTAACGTCACTCCACTATTCACGATCACTCTTCACTTCTTCCGGATACCCGGCCTTCGTCGCCTTCTTGAACTCTTTCGCCCAAAGTACTTCCTGCGTATCCGTCAGTCCATTATTCTTCTCCGTATTAATCCCTTTGTAGGGAAGCTTCTTCGCATGTCGTTCTGCCATGCTGAAATCTCTCCTTTCAAAGATATTAATGTCTCTCTACAAATCCTTTACCCAGCAGACACTCACCTAAACATAGGAAGGGGGACGGGCCTTTAGCTTACTAAAGGCCCGTCCCTCTACGCGTTAATTCAGTAAAGCTTTCCTTGCCTATATAAAATCGTCGACAGCTTCGTAACAGAGTGGATATAGCAGTTTTGGCGCAGCGGGAATGGATCCCCGAAGAACTGCGGCAGAACCGTATCGAGCGTTGTCTGCATTTTTTCAAATAACAGTCTGAATACCTCGTCTTCCGAGTAGAACTGGGTTTCCCTGCCCTGCAGCCATTCGAAATAGGAAACGATGACTCCGCCGGCATTAGCGAGGATATCCGGCACGATGATGATTCCTTTATTACTGAGGTATTCATCCGCCTCTGTTGTGACCGGAGCGTTCGCTCCCTCGACGAGTATGCCTGCCTTCACTTTTTCAACATTATCCTTATGGATCTGGTCTTCCAATGCAGCAAGGATCAAGACATCCACATCAAGGTACAGAACGTCCTCCCTGTCGGAAATATCTGCTTTCACATCAATCTCCTTCAGCTGATCATCGGTTACCGGGAGATCTCCTTTATTCCTCATCGTGAATTCGACCAGTGCCGGGATATCCAGTCCGTCTGCATTATAAAGCGTGACGTTTCGGTCACTCACAGCCACCACTTTATTCTGAAGATGAGTGGATTGGTAGGCCTCGAGAGCCGCGACCGATCCTACGTTTCCAAATCCCTGGACGGAGATGGTCAACGGCTTGTTTTCATATTTCAATGCGGTTTTGGCAAACACATTATCCGTTTTCGCCAGCAGATTCTTCTGATTTTTAATAAAATCATGCATCATATAGCGAAGGGTAAAATAAACACCCTTTCCGGTGGCTTCACGGCGTCCCAATGAACCACCGTTGATCACGCTCTTCCCGGTGAAGCTTCCCCTGTAGGGATAGCCGGGGTGAATGCTCTTGTACTCTGCCATCATCCAGTCCATCTCCCGCTCGCCGGAGCCCATATCAGGCGCCGGGATATCCTTATCCGGACCGATGACGTCACTGAAATACTGAACATATTTTTTTGCAATAAGATTAAGTTCTTTATCGGTGTATTCGCGCGGATTGATGATAATCCCGCCTTTCCCGCCGCCGAATGGAACATCGTGAAGAGAATTCTTAAGAGTCATAAGCGAAGCAAGATTCACTACCTCATCCTCATTGACCATCTCGTGAAAACGAATCCCGCCCTTATAGGGTCCGAGGGCGTTATTATGCTGAACACGGAAAGCTGGAATCCGGTCGACCCGCCCATTTTCAAGCGGGACCCGCAGGAATGACTTATGTATATGATTTGGAGTCGACAGGATGGCCGTCAGTGATGTAAAAGCCTGTTTCCTAGCTTCCCCCTGCAATTCCGGCATAAAATGCTCGTCTTCCAATAGTGCATCCAATGATTTTTGAACGATGTCTCGTGTTTGACTGATCATGTTTCCCCTCCAGATTATTAGTAATTTTGTTCTATATGTATAATTTTACCCAATAAAAGTGATGAAAAACGGAAACTCATCATTTTTAGAATGCGTTTTCATTATCATTTCTATTATTAAGGTGGAAACTCCCGTAAAACAGTTAAAAAGATGTCCAACGTTCAAAATTTATAAATCTATGAGACATCAACACTTTAGAAATATATGGTACTATAGTAGTAATATTAGAAGAAAAAAGAGGAGGATGGATGATCAAATGGGAGTAAAGTGGAAAGACATTTTTTCTGAACGAGGTATTACGTTGGTAGAGATCATTGCATCCATCGCCATACTTTCTTTGATCATCCTTACTTTTGTACCTATATTTACTCAATCCATGCGTTCATCGAAGGCTGCTTCGGACATGCTGGATTCCACTTATTTGGCACAGACTGTCATGGAAAACGTCTATCAATTAACTACCGAGTACCAATTTAATGAGGCCGTCAACCATGTGGATGAGATGACATTTATAGGTTCTCAAGATGATTGGTATCAATATGTACAATATAAAGACGGGACTTATATAGAATTATTAATAGAGAAGCCCGATGATGAACTCTCCAATGTACTTGTAAAGGTGTATGCCGATGATACCAAAAGCAAATTAGAGGCCCAAATGGAGACGATCTACAGATGGGAGTAAGGACATGAGAGCTCTTTTTAAAAATCAAAAAGGAATTTCGCTTGTTGAGTTATTGGCTGTACTGGCTCTTTTAAGCATGGTGATTATGTTAATCAGCAACACCCATCTATTTGGTCAGAAGCAGTTCAGCAGTCAGTCGGATCAGATTCAACACGAAGCCAATGTACGGTATGTAATGAACGTTATCACCAAGGAGGTCCGGACTGCTCCAACTGATAAAATAACAATTACCAATAATAAAATTAAGACTCAGAATGGAGAGTTCAGGCTGCAAGGGAACAGATTTTATAGAGACGACATCGTAATCGAAGAAGGGATTGCCGAGTTCACGATCAAGAGAACCGGAAATGAAATTACAATTAAGATTAAAAGTGAGCCTAACGAGTTTAATAAGACTGCCTCACTATCTACGAATCTTTACATAAGGGAGTAAACCTGGATGAAAAAATTTAGATGGGCAAACGAAGATGGAATGACACTTGCCTCTATGCTGATGCTATTGGTCGTTTTATCTGTTCTCGGGCTGGGCTTGCTGACCTTTTCTGTCAACCATGCCAAACAAAACTCCATAGAACGCTCCCACCAGGCTTCATATTATATTGCGGAAGCAGGGGTAACTATTCACATGAGAGAGGTCGAAAAGGCAATTCAAGATATTTATAACAACGCAGAAAATAAGAAAGACTTTTTTTCTGATTTTAATGATTTTGTGGATCGGGAATATTTACGCCCTGTAATAGTAAACTCTTTTGAAACAGTTTATAGTGAACAGCCAGAAGCCACCGTCAGCATTCAAAAGGTAGAAGAAGATGATAAAGATGAAGAAGACGACCTACAAAACTATAAAATAACCTCAATCGGAATGATCGGTGAGCGCTCAAGAACCGTAGAAAAGCCATTCACGGTAAATTGGCAAGAAAAAACGGGCCTTTCAATCCCCGAGGATATGGCGGTTTATACCGACACCACCATTACCCTTAAAGGAGGAGCAATCATCAGCGGGAATATGGGAACCAACTCGGACTCATCGGGGACGATTTCCTTCAAAGGCGGGGCAGCACACCGAAACGGCAGTATTTATGTACCGAAAGGCGCAGAAGACGGAGCGATCGATGCCCCTCACTATATGGACATTGAGGAGCCCCTGCCGATGGACAGTCCTGTTATTTTGACATTGCCTCCCTTTCCTTCCTATCCAGAGTTTCCTGTTTATCCTGACCAAAGAATTGGTACGGAGTGGAATAAACATGATGTGGTAAAGAACGGGAGGCTTTTGATAGACAACTATCTGGCAGATAACTATACACTGCAATTGAATGGAAATGCCTCTCTTTCTGAAATTAAGTTAAGCAGCAATTATACCTTGAACATAAATGTGGGGGATTCAGACAAAGCAATTGTTGTTGATCATCTGAACGTTCAAAATGGTCATATCAATATAACCGGCACGGGCAGTTTGACGTTCTATGTAAATGACGAAATATCAATGGGGTCCGGGAGCACCATTAATAATAATGGAAATATTGAACGGCTGCATATTTATTTAAAGGATTCTAAAAAAGTAAAGTTAAGCGGAAATCAAAAGATCTTCGGTTCCGTTTATGCAGAAACAGCCGATATCGAGCTCACCGGTGGCGGGGGATTCCAGGGTCATATATTCACTGGGGGAGATGAAGTGACCATCTCAGGAGGAGCCCGTACTTACTCTTCCTTACTTTATGCACCTTTTGCCGACTTCAGGATCACAGGCGGAGGCAGCGTCAAAGGAATGATTCTGTCCCGTTCATTTGAAGCGGATGGCGGGGCATATGCTGAATTTGAGGATCTTGATTTATCAAGCGTACCTTTTGGGTCAAACAGCGGCAATGACACTCCGAATGATTTAATTAAATCAGACCCTTTACGGGAGACTTCTCCATAAAAAACAGCTCCCTGTACGACAGGAAGCTGTTTTTTTATCTATAATCCCTACAATTTACCACATCCCATAATGCAATCTTCCATTTTCGAAGCTAAGCCTGGAGCCTTCTCCATTCCCCTCACCAATTTCAACAGGTTTTCCTGTTTCAATAACCTTTGAAATCAGCTTTGACGCTTCCTCTCTTGGGGTCCCGGTGTAATAAACATAAAGGTCCACGAACAATTCTTTGTACTCCAAACCTGTTGAGAATCCATAGTTAATAAAGGCAATCGCTTTTCTTTCCTTGTTGAAAATAGCCGCTACATCAGAGCTTGGAGTGTAATAATATCTTCCCCCATGTTTTTTGGCTATTTCATCATACTTATAGAAGCTTTCATCATTATATGGCTGTCTGCTGTTGATGATTTTATGACCATCAGGGGAGATTTCGATAAATTCCATTGGAAAGATTTCTTCATATTCTTTCTGAGCAGCTTTTTCTTCCTCTGCTTTCCTTTTCTCTTCTGCAAGGCGCTCCTCTTCCGCTTTCTTTTTTTCCTCCATCCGTTTCTTCTCTTCCATAGCAGTCAGCTGGTTGCGTTCGTAAGTTTTCGAAACAGTGTTGATTTTTTCTTGCAGCCCCTTGTTCACATCGCTGTATGGTAATTCGGCCACTTTACCGGACAGCTCTGAAACCTTTTGCAGGAACTCAGCTTTTGAAAACGACAATTGATCGGCAATTGATTGCAGCTCATTGATTTGATTTGAAGCATGTTGATATGCAGCCACCTGCTCCTCTAAGCGGGTGATTTGCGGCATATATCTGTTTTGAAAGTATTGCTTGATGGATGAAGTTTCAATTTTAGCTGTTTGCTTTTTAAAGTCAGCAAGCTCTTCTTTTATGGAAGTGAACTGTTTTGATAAACCCTGATCGAGCGGGTTACTCTTTATTTTTCCAGCCATAGTATTAATCCTGCTTTGGAGCTGATTGGCAGTCGGAACGATACGGTTGTACTCTTCGATCCCTTTTAATTTAGGCAGTAATTCCTGTTCAATTTTTTGTTTATTTGCTCCGTCCAAGCTTTGTTCATCCGCGGCATTCAGTGATAACTGGGCAGATGCTAATTCCTCTTCGTTCATCAGAGTCAGAGTTCCATCTTTCGTTACTTCACTCATGTTAGTCTGCATCGTTTCATATAAAGAAGACAAGTTTCCTTCCAATGAATCATATGCTTTTTCAGCTTTCACCTTCTCAGTTTGAGATAAACCGAACATCGTCCCCCCGGATAAAAACACCAATCCTACAACTGTCCATACGACAGCTTTCCAATTACGTTTTTTAAACATCATGTTCCCCCCGCTTTTTTCTTTTGTACATTAGACGATTCCCGGAGGATTTTTATTTCATTTTTTTAAAATTATTTTCCATATTTTTTAAAAACAGACAATACCATTATTTTTTAAATGTTTGCAACCTTGACAATCCCTACTAATATACTATAATTAAATTCATTAAATTCCGATTAGATTAATATGAATTATAGGGAAAGGTGATTATTTGTTCATTCAAATCGAACATCTGAACAAACAATATAATGATAAAACCGGAACACCGGTCGATGTATTGAAGGACATCAACCTTGAAATCGACAAGGGAGAATTCGTATCAATACTGGGTCCGTCAGGTTGCGGGAAGTCCACGCTGCTTTCGATCGTTGCCGGACTTACCAAGTCGACGAACGGCGAAATAACCGTCGGAGGAAATCCGATCAAGAAACCCGGAAAAGACCGGGGCATGGTGTTCCAGCAGGCTGCACTTTTCCCTTGGCTCAACGTCCGGGACAACGTAACGTTTCCACTGAAAAAAGAAATGTCCAAAGCCGAAGCGAGGCAGCAGGCTGCAAAATATCTACATATGGTGCAGCTCGGAAACTATCAGGATCATTATCCCCACGAACTTTCCGGCGGTATGCAGCAGAGGGTCGCAATCGCTCGGGCGCTGGCGATGGATCCGGAAGTCCTTTTAATGGATGAACCATTCGGCGCACTCGACGAACAGACCCGTTCCCGTCTTCACGGTCAGCTTGAAACCATCTGGATGGAAACGAAGAAAACCGTCCTCTTCGTCACCCACAGCATCTCGGAATCCATCAAACTATCAGACCGGATCATCGTAATGGGCACACGCCCCGGGACGATCCTGGCTGATATCAAAGTGGAGATCCCCCGCCCAAGGGACGCTCATAAAGATCAAATGGTAAAGCTCGAGGAGCACATCATGAGCTACCTGAAGAAGGAAATCGACAAAGTCATAAGTGAGGAATTGGCCCATGAACACAGCTCTTAAACGAATCATCTTCTTTGCAGTCATCATCGTTTTCTGGGAAGGCGGTTCCCGGTTCGGACTTTGGACGGAGGTTGTGCTCCCTTCCCCTACTTCAGTTTTTGAATCGCTGATTGCCGGGATTTCCGATCAAACACTTATCATTGATTTGATTGCAAGTTTCAAACGTCTGTTGATTGGATTGGGGATCTCCCTGTTGATTGGAACCTCCATCGGCGTGCTTTTGGCAAAATCAAAAACGGCCGACGACACGCTTGGATCGGTATTGCTTGCATTGCAAAGTGTACCGAGCATCGTCTGGCTCCCGCTCGCCATCATGTGGTTCGGGCTGAATGAAAAATCGGTCATATTCGTAGTCATTTTAGGCGGAACCTTCGTCATGGCACTGAATATCCGGATGGGGATCAAGAACGTATCGCCGCTATTCATCAGGGCCGCTCAGACGATGGGATCGCGCGGATTGGATCTGTTCATCCGGGTCATCTTCCCGGCATCGATTCCTTATGTGGTGACAGGTTCCCGCCTTGCCTGGGCATTCGCGTGGAGGGCCTTGATGGCCGGTGAACTTCTGAGTACCGGACCGGGACTTGGCTACACGCTCCGGTACGCATCGGATTTCGGCGATATGAGTCTCGTGATTGCGGTGATGATCATCATCGGGGTCGTCGGGGCAATTGTGGATCAGCTGATCTTCCAGCGGATTGAGAAGTCGGTTATGAAGCGTTGGGGGCTGGAGTCTTAGGCGGTTGCTTGGTTCTTTCGGCCGCTTGCCTGGATTTTCAGTTTTGATAATATAATTGGATTTTTGATAATAAATGGTTGGTTATTGATAATATATTCCGTTTTTTGATAATAAACGCTTCTCCTTTACACATTAACGTAATGAAAACCCTGACCAAAAGTCAGTTACTCACCCATAAAAACCATTAGGAGGCTACAAAATGAAAAAAATCTTTCTTTTTACAGCGATTTTCTTCCTTTTAACCGGTGTTTTAGCCGGATGCGGAACATCAGGTAAAACGTCCGGATCTTCTTCGGACAAAGAAAAGATCGTCATCGGCTACTTCCCGAATATTAACCACGTCCCTGCAATGGTGGCAAAAGATAAAGGATACTTCGAGGAACAGCTTGGGGACGGCACGAAAGTCGAATACAAGACATTCCCTGACGGTTCATCCTTCATGACCGCCCTTAAAACTGGCGACATCGACGCCGGACTTGTCGGACCGGGTCCTGCCATGAACAACTACATGACAGGTGCGGATGTGAAGATCATCGCCGGTGCCTCCACAGGCGGTACGGTCGTGCTTGCCAGTGAACAAAGCGGTGTCAAATCCGTCGAAGACTTCACAGGAAAATCATTCATCACACCTGCAGTGGGCTGTACGCATGACGTTCAAGTCGAGACATTCCTTCAAGAGCACGGCATCGAGTCTCAGCGTATCGGTGGAACGATGAAACATGTTACCGGAAACCCGGCACAATATGCTGCGATGCTGAAGTCAGGTAAAGTCGATATTGCCGTCGCTCCAGAACCTTGGGCAGCCGTCATCCAGCAGGAAACCGGCGCAAAAGTCATCATCGACCATGATGAAGTTTCATTCGGAAAAACCCTTCCGGCATCCGTTCTTGTAGCATCCGGCAAATCAGTGAAAGAGAACCCTGACCGTATCCAAAGCATCGTGGACGCTCACAAACAGGCAACAGAGTTCATCTCTGAAAACCCTGAAGAAGCGAAAGAAATCACGATCAAAGATATTAAAGAAACAACAAAACAGGAATTGAGCAAAGAAGTCGTCGACCAGGCTTGGGAACGCATAGGATTCACGTATAAAGTTGACTCTGAAGCGGTGCAGGCATTCGCCGACTCATCATACGAACTGAAATTCCTGAAAGAAAAACCAAAATTCACAGACCTGATCGATACACAATTCATCGACTAATTTGAAGGCCCGTCCCTCGTCGCTTTAATACGGTGCAGGGACGGACCTTTGTTGTAAGGGGGAGATTATGATAAAGAGGTTATGGTTGGTTGTGCTGGCTGGATTATTTGCGGTTTCACTCGTTGGTTGTGGTAATAAAAATGCTGAAGAATCATTTCCGATGAGCGTCGAAATCGGGGAGCTTGAGGCTATAAATCAAAACGGCGACACTGTGAAGCTTTCGGCACTTAATGAGGATAAAATCGTTATCGCAGACTTTATCTTCACCAATTGTGATACCGTCTGCCTCCCGATGACGGCGAATATGGCGAAGCTTCAAAACAAAATCAAGGAAGCCGGTCTGCAAGATGATGTCCAGTTCGTCTCGATTTCAATTGACCCAGAAGAGGACACACCTGAAACACTGACAGAATACAGCAAACGCCACAGCGCAGACTACAGTAACTGGACATTCCTCACAGGCTACACCCGTGATGAGATTGAATCGTTTGCAAACGTTTCTTTTAAAACCCCTGCTGCCAAGGTGGAAGGTTCGAACCAGTTCGTTCATGCGACTTCTTTTTTCCTGGTCGGTGAATCAGGCATACTGCTTAATAAGTATGAAGGCGTTTCTGAACCTCCTTTTGAAGAAATTATCAAAGACATCGAAAAACTAAACTAACAACAAAAAAGCTTGATTCCCGATTGGACGGGAATCAAGCTTTTCTAAATTTCCTGCAGCCATTCATAAAATCCGGCTTTCCGCAGTACCTGGTCTGCCTTGTTTTCAGAATGGCGAATGGACACTTCAAGACCTTCGTGTTTCAGCAGACAAACTAGATCCATCAGAGCGGAAACGCCAAACTGATTAATGAAATCCAGCTTGCTGATGTCAATTGAAACCTCCTTGCAGTTTTTAAAATAATATCTATATTCAAGCAAGAACTCATCCATTTTTTCGATCGTAGATGAACCAAGATGCCCGGCCAGAACCACTTTCATTGTCCCAAACCGCACAGAAGCCTCGATGTTCAAGCTTTTATCGTAAAGACGAGTGTGGCCCATATTGATAAATAGATCTTTCCCGGAAGACGGATGGTAAAAGAAACACATTTCCTGCTTGGTTGAAAGATTCATACGAAGCACCTCAATCTTTGTGGTTTAATAACGCAGATAGTATTTTTTACCCATAAACATTTCAGTTCAAACATAAATTTTGAGATTTTTTTCCTAAAATTATTTTGCTTGTTATTAAGTCTATAATCTCAATTCTCAGACTGAAATCAGATAAATAAAAATCATCTTTCACTGCTAAAATCTTACTTCTTTTCCTTCCAATTCAATTCCATCTCTATTAGACTAGTAAGGGGAGGAATGAAAATGAAAAATATTATAAGAGTAATAATGATTAGTGCACTATTCTTAGGAATGGGTGTTTCTTCTGCAAGTGCTCAGGATTTCACTGATGTAAACCAAGATTACAGATTTTATGATTACATAATGCACTTAAGCGGGAATAATGTAATTAATGGCTACTCCGACGGTAAGTTCAAGCCAGGGAACAATATTTCCCGTGGAGATGCCGCTGTGATGGTAGGAAGAATCCTCGACTTTAGTAAAGAGACACAAGAAACACCTTTCCCTGATGTTTCAAAGTCGAATCCAGCATCCGGCTATATTAAGACCGCTGCGGAAAAGGGTATTATCAATGGATACCCAACTGGTAAATTTGAACCTTATAAAAATATTACTCGAGGGGAAATGGCCTTGATAATGTCAAGAGCATTTGAACTCTCAAAAGAAGAAATAAATCCTTTCGTTGACGTTTCAATTCAAAACCGTTCTTACATTGCGATTCGCCAACTCTATGCATCTGGTATTACCCAAGGAAATGGGAAGGGGAACTTCTTTCCAGATAACCCTATCTCCCGCGGAGAGTTCTCAGCCTTCCTAGCGAGAGCAACTGTAGATGAATACCGTCTACCTGTTTACCCATGTGGTTACAATCCAGAATCAAAAACAAATCCAGACAATCAGACGGTAAACTGTTTAATAACCAACGCTGCATTAGAATCAGACACAGTCGTTCCGCCGGAAGTCGTAAAGAGTATCGCTTCTATTGAGAGTGGCTGGAGGCAATTCGATGATAACGGAGAGCCGCTCGAAAGTGATGACAATGCAGATGTTAAAGGCTATGGCATAATGCAAATCACTACACATGATTTTGAATTGGATGAACAAAAAGTAAAAAATAATCTACTTTACAATCTGGAGAGCGGAATAAAAATTCTTGCTGATAAATATAAGAATTCTCCAATTCCAACAATTGGCGATAAGGATCCTATGAATCTTGAAAACTGGTATTTCGCTATTATGGCCTATAATGGGACAGTCGCCCAGAACAGTCCTTTTTATAAAGCCACAGGTGATAATAATTTCGATGCATATCAAATGAAAGTATATGCCAACATGAATGCAAATGGGTTTGTCGATCCACAAATTTTTGATATCCCGATGAATGTAGATGATTTCCATTATGGGGAAGATACGAATTGGGATATTATTTTTAAAAAAGATCATTATAATTTCTATTCGGATTACACTCCGTCCAAACATTATTTTAATACCGATGATCTAGTCGTCCATGTAGGATCCACCCTTCGAGCAAAACCGTCAACAAAGTCTGCTGGGACTGCTTTGGACTCTGCAGAAAAACTGAAAATATTAGGGGCACCTGTTTACGACAGTGATCCAAGATCCACTAATCAGTTTGTCTGGTATCCTGTTGAAGTAGTGAGAACGGGGCACAAAGGTTTTGTCGCTTCATATAATGTGCGTCAGCTTCCATAGAATTATAAAGAGGCTGGAACAAAAGTGTTTAGCCTAAGTAAAACCCAAACTAATTTGCAAAAGATAGCGCAAATTAGTTCGGGTTTTTAATTTGTTCGAAGTGCATTTAGAGTTTAGCCCTTTCTAGCGATTGATTGGAGTGCAAGACGAAGACTCCTGCGGGAATAGTAGCTTATTAGAAAAGCGGAAGGGCTTCGCTCAGAGGCGGGGGGCATAAGACGAATTGGCCACGAAGGCGTTCTT